>JAUNAL010000010.1 GCA_030527585.1 Candidatus Saccharimonadota bacterium | reverse complement strand
ATATGGTTATGGTCAGGAAAATACACAAGAAAAAAGTCCTCTCTTCTCTATTAACCACGATCCTATTCGCCCTAGTATCTGTTTTTCCTGCTTCGGCAGCCGAGCTAACCCAGGATGCTAATGTAACGATAAATCTCGATATTAACGAGGTGCTTTCTATTACTGCTGAGAATGTTACACCAGAGGACGGTTCCTGGAATGTCGGAGATATTAATACTTTCTTGCGAAATAAAATTGTTTTCAAAGTCGCCTCGAACAATATTGCTGGTTTTACCGCTTCAATGGCGAGCAAAGATACGACGGATTTAGTTAACCAGGCTAAAGCGTCTTCTAAAATCCCAACTTTGGCCTCTTCCACAACGGCCGGAGCCTTTCCAGTGAACCGCTGGGGTTATTCACTGGAAGACTCCGATACATTAAACACAAACGCAAACTATAATGCGCTCCAAACCAGCGCCATTTCCCTTACTCCAGACACGACTTACACGACTTTTACGGAGGAAATTTTCTTTGGCGCTAAGGCTGACGTGACTCAAGATTCTGGGACTTACGCCAATACGATTGTCTTCACCGTAGTTACTGGCGTTGTTACGGACTCAGAAACTCCGCCAGCTTCCGACCCTACGAACCCAACTCCGTCCGATCCAGGCACCGAAGACGTAATTGCCAGCAACACTCCAAGCCAGATTAGTAACGATGACGGTGCGGTCGAGACTTACGCACTCGGCGGGTCCGAGAATGACAGTGAAGAAGGTAGCCTTGAATATACTAGCCCACAAGGTGTTACGACAACCAAACTTGGTTCGGGTACGCCACTCGTAACTGGACTTGCTGTCACTGCTGGTGTAGCCGCAGCTACTGGCATCTTCTTCCTCGTTGCCGCCAAACGCAAGAAAGACGAAGAAGAGGAAGAAACAGAATTAAATTAGATACTTCTCGCTACTGCGTTTAATCTTGCGAGTGAAACTTCGCGGCCTAAAACTCCAAGCGTAAGATTGAGCGCTGGGCTAAACGGTGCAAATGAAACCGCTAACCGCACCAAGCTAAAGAGTTCCGCCGGTTTTTTACCAGTTTCTTCAAGCAAACGATTAAGCACAGATTGTATAGCTTCTTCATCCCAACCTTCAATCTTCGATAGCTCCGCAACTACTTTTTTGAGTAGCTCCTCAATTTCCGCCTCAGACATCTTCTTCAAAAATTTATTTCCCGTAATCATCTCGACATCAATTTCTGGATCAACAAAGAAATATTTTGTCATTTCGCGAAGATCCGATAGAGTCTTTAAGCGATCATAAATAATAGACAATACCCGGAGGCGATACTCTTCTGAATATTCCTCCGCCTCTTCCGGCCAAAAACCAATCGTTCGTACGTAAAGCGCCTCCGCCCCCTGTTCATCAAAAATTCGGCGAATCCACTGCCCATTCATCCATAAGAGCTTAGTTTCATCATATCTAGCGCCAGAGTTCTGGATTCGTTCAATCGAGAATTTCTCAATTAGCTCATCCTTAGTGTAAATTTCCTGCTCCGTCCCATCGTTCCAGCCCAGGCAGGCTAAATAATTCAACATCGCTTCTGCTAAAATTCCATCATCACGATATTCAGTCACGGACTTTGCGCCATCGCGTTTCCCCAACTTTTTATTGCCAGTTGGAGCGAGGATGTGCGGCAAAGAAACCAATATCGGCCGTTCAAGCCCAAACGCTTCATAGAGCGCTAGATAATTCGGCGTGCTAGACAAATACTCTACTCCGCGCATCACATGAGTCACGCCCATTTCAGCATCATCCACAATGTGCGCAAAATTATAAGTCGGGTAGCCATCTTTCTTGATCAAAATAATATCATCTAAAACTTCTGGACCGGTCTTCATACCCCCCATCACCGCGTCATGCCATTCATAATTCTTTGGCTCCGCCTTAAACCGGACCGGAATCCCCGGCTCCCATTCCACGACCTCAGTCGGTCGAAAATTTCGGTAAAGAAACGGAATCTTTTTCTCGTTACACTCTTTGCGGTATTCTTCAATTTTTTCGCTAGGCGTCGGGTCAGCATATGCCCTTCCTGACTCTAACAACTTTTTTACCCACGCATGATAAATTGGCAACCTTTCGCTCTGGAAATAAGGACCATTCTCTCCGCCCACAATTGGTCCCTCATCCCATTCCAGCCCCAGCCACTTCAAAGTATCCTCAATTAACTCGGTCGCGCCTTCGACATAACGTTCGCGGTCAGTATCCTCGATTCGGAGAATCATCTTTCCTTCAGATTGGTTTGCGACAAGATATGGATAAATTGCCGAACGAACATTTCCAATATGGATATAGCCAGTCGGGCTTGGTGCAAAACGAGTAATAGCTTTCATGTGTATTATTATATCATTTTTATAATGATACCGCAATCGAGCGAATCTGTTTTTTGGTCAACGTCCCTGATACCGCTTCAAGTTTAAAGACCACTCCCCCGTTCACCCAGGCCGCATCCCCCCCGCTAATGTAAATCGTTAATCCGTTTTCCTTAACGGCTACATACTTCTCATCATATTCTTTGCGTACATAGTTCTCAAGCAACGCATTAGAGTCCCAAGAACTTTTTTCTTCGGTTAGTGAAAAGGTATCACCGCTTGAACGATTCTTGAAATTCATTACCACTTTTTCATTCTCGGAGGTGACATCAGACAAACTGAAGTCTCTCGGGATATAAGACGGATATTTCGCATCAATACCGGTTTGCATTGCTGCAACTTGGAGCGAAATATTTGGCGAGTTAAGGTCCACAAAATAGACAATCGCAAACACGATCGCCGCCGCACAAGACATCGCCAATAAAATTCTTCCGAATCCAATTTGAATTTTTGGTTGTTTTTTCGTTTCTTTAGTCACGGTTTTTTCTGCCGCCCGCATTGCCTTTTCTATAGCCTGCTCCTTTAATTCTTTTGCTGATATTTTAGAGACAACCGGCCTAACCGGCTCCATTCGCGCACGCATTCGCTCATTAACCCTCGTTAAGTCTGCACTTTTCATTTCTACTTCCGGATTTGGCATTCTGACTGGTCCCTCGGTTTTTTCTGGTGCTGGGACCGGGTTTGGCGCCGGCGCTTTAGCTGAAACGATTTTAATCTCAATTTTCTCCGGCTTTGCCGCCTCTTTCTGAGCCTGAAAACTCCTTCGATTTTTTACTGTCGAAGTCCTTACTTTGCGACGCATCGTCACACTTTTCTGGTTTTGATTAGTTTTCAGCATGTATTACCTCTTTTTCTCCTTTAATCATACATGTTATCGCGTCAAAACGCAAGAGCTAATTTTTCTGCCGAAATATGTTATAATAAAAATATGGATTTAGAAAAACGCGCCCGTCGTGAATCTCGGCGAGTTATCATTACCGAAATTTTAATGTTTGTAGCTGTCGTCGTTACGGTTGCTATCTTGGCTTTATTGGTATCTGGATACTGGCTGAATTCCGATTTAGAGTTAGAACGCCAGGGCATGCTCCAGATTTCCTCAGTTCCAACTGGCGCAGATATTGAAATTGATGGCGAATCTGCCTGGATGCAACGCACAAACATGAGCAAAGTTCTTTCTAGTGGTGAGCATACAATCGTCTTAACGAAAGAAGGCTACGACTCTTGGTCTAAAACAGTGAGCATTAATGAGGGGCTTTTGTATCGGCTACACTACCCTCGCCTTTTTCTGCTGGACCGGGCCAAAGAGCCAGTTCTAGATGCTAGCGATTTTACGATGGCCTCAATTTCCCCGAATCGGAATAATATGTTATTAATCAATAATACTACCAATTGGGGCGTCTTAAATCTTGATAGCGATGCTCCAGCCGTAAAAGAACTTGACATCTCCAAGGTTTTTTCTTCAGTCAGCATAGCTCCAGACGCCACATCCGGGTTGTTTACTGGCGTGATAAAAGATATAAATTGGGCTAAAGATAACGAACATATTTTATTCGAGACAGAATCGGAGGCGGGTCGAGAATGGGTGATTTTGAACATTAAAAATCCAAACGAGAAAGTTAACTTAACTCGTGAGTTTGCTGCTGATTTTTCTGAAGTTGCGATTCTGAACGATTCCGCTAGCTCATTGCTGGTCGTCTTGAATGGTAACCTACATCGTGTCGATGTTAGCTCACGCCAGCTCTCGGCAATTCTAGTTGAAAAAGTCCATGCTTTCGATTATCTTAATTCCGAAGTCGTGTTTTCTGCCGATTCGGATAACGATTCGTCGGGAGCCCCGTATTATGTTGGGCTTTTAAAACTCGGCGAGAATAAAATCACAACGCTTACTACGACCGAGACGATTGTTCGACCAGCAATCAGCAAATTCTATGAAGACGAATTTATTGCTTTGACCGACGGGGCTACGATCTCGATGTACCAAAAACAGGATTTTCGAGAAGTTTTAACCAAGACAATTAGCTTTGCGCCCGAATATATTGAAGTTGGGCATAACGGTGAATTTATTACTTTTTCTTCTGGCGAGAAAATCGCAACGCTTGATATGGAGATTATGGATATTCGTGAATGGTCATCTGGGTCAACAAATTCCGGTTGGCTAGATAGCGACATGATTTATTCCGTAGTCGAGGGTGACCTAAAAGTCTATGATTTTGACGGCTTTAACGAAAGAACGCTAGCTTCTAACGTGTCGGTCCATTTCCCAATCACTATCACTAATGACAAATGGCTCTATTATTTTAGCGATGGACAAATCATTCGCGAAGTAATTAACCGTTAATTCCCCGTCATCCAATTCCAAATCCCCTCAAAGAATGATGGCTCGTTGGCTGGCAATTCAACTTCTTCCGTGACTGGAGTTTCCGTGTCAATGTCGTCCTCGCTACTTCCCTCGTAACTTGGAGAAATCTGCTCAGCCGTAACCAGCAGGCGATATCTAGATGTCCCAAGCGGCGTGCAGGTGACCAATGTTAAAAGGGGCTTATCCGTCTGAACGACCAATGCTTGCACATTTGTTGGCTCAATTACCTCTTTCTTAACTACGCGATAGGTGTATCTTACGGACTCATAATTTACATAAATCAAATCGCCATCTTCGAGCCGTTCGAGGCCGGAGAAGATATATTTGTATGGATTTGAGCTGTAAATATCTCCCGCCGAGTGTCCCGTAATGATGAAATTCCCAATTTGTCCTGGATAGGCGCTCGCCCCAGCGATTCGGTAGTGCGCCACGCCATTATTCATCGCTGCCATTACCCCATCAAGCGCTACGCCAAATCGAATCGGCACGTCCACATTCAATTTCGGGATAATTAACCGCGGATCACTCGAGACGGTTTGAGTGATTGTCGGGTCAATCGCCTCAATTTCGGAAGCCGGAGCATTCCCGGGCGAAACATAAGCCATAATTGGCGCAAAGATTAACCGGTTATATTGCAAAAATAGGATTACCAAAACAACGGTTAGTCCCGCAAAGAGCGGGATAAACTTTCGGAATCGTCGATTCTTCTTTACTTCCTCGGCTGCTTTTTTCTGGACTTTCATTTTTAAGCCAGTCGAGCCGCCTTTTCCGCCAGCCTTAGCGATTGCCGAAATAATTTCCTCTTCCTCAGCCTGTTCCCTAGCCTCTTTGAGCTTTTCTCTAGCTACGTAATTTCTCGCAGCGTTCGAATAATACTCACTATAATATTTCTGATAGTAATCTTGCCACGCTGAATGATATTTTTTCCACGATTCAGAATTGATTTTCGGATCGACCGGAGTGTCTTTCAGGTGGGACTGGGTAACTTCCTGGGCGTTTTTTTGCGCCGTCTTAGCATAGGCCGCAAGAACCTTCTTTCGTGCGATTTCTGCCGCCGCCCTCCGCTGGAGGTCACTTGAAGATAGCCCACCATTTTTTTGATCCATATTTTAAGTATAGCATAAAACTTCAATATATGTTAAAATAACTCTATGGGCGAGTGGCGGAACTGGTAGACGCGCTAGACTCAAAATCTTGTGGCCGCAAGGTCGTGAGGGTTCAAGTCCCTCCTCGCCCACCAACAAAATCAGAACAGCGAAAATCGCCTCTTTCGAGGCGATTTCTAAAGTTTCTGCCCTCTTTGCTTACCCCCGGATCCGTCAATGGGGATAAGCAAAGAAGGCAGAATCCTCTTAAATATTATCGTCAACCATGGGTAGAGGTGTCGCCATTGTGAGGGACATTGAAGGAACCGGGTCTCGCCTTGAGAATCGCATCCAAGAGTACCTCTTTGTCTCCTTGGATATCCAATTTTCCTTGGCCCTTATATGTCTTCGCATCATTGATATAACCACGTATTTGCTCTAAGCTGGCTCCATCTAAGCTCCCCGTTTCAATCTGCCTCGTAATTTCGCGAAGATACCCATCGTCCGCCCCCGCAATTCTTTCTGGTGATAAGTCCCCAATCCCTTCGATAGCATAGTTCTTGTCGCCAGCTCCGTTTACGGAAGTAATCCCTTTCGCAAGCTCGTAAGCACTTCGGTGTTTTGATTTGAAGAGGTCATTGTGCTGATCCAGGAGATTTTCCGCCATTGCTTGGCCCGCAGCTGTATTTCTTTCCGCGTCTAGCATCGCGTTGATCGCTGTTCGTCCTCCGTCGCTACTCGCCATGAGGTTTTGTGCTGCCGTCATTTGCGCGCGCGCCTGTGCGCGCTCCTCGGAACCTTCCGTTGCCGCATTATAACGAGCCGTGGCTTCCTTGTAATAGCGAGCCATCGTCCCATTATATCCAGTCTCTCTTTTACCTATATCACTGATATTTACTTTCGTCCCGTCGCTCAACGTTGCCTGTCCACCATTAAGTTGCGATTGGTATGCCGCAGCCATATTCTTAGCCGCCTTCGCTCTCTGTTCAGCAACACTCGCCGCATACCCAGCCGAAGAAGTAATATTCTTTTCTGCATCGGCACGCTCTTGCTCTTTCAATAACTGCGCTCTTGCGTTGGCTGCAATCGCCGTCTTCCGCGCCATTTTTCTGTCGCTCATCTTTATTTCCTTACCATTTTTATTTACCCTTCTCGTCCCGTCTTCGTTTAGCAAGAACCCTTGGTTATCCCATTTTGCATTCCCGTTCTTGAAAAGCCCAGAATTGCGATTTGCCCAGCGGTTTGCTTGGTGCCGCTGTGCCCTCTCCTGTGCTTGTTTGTATGCTTGCGTGCTCTGGAGTCCTTTTTGACCCATTGAAAGACCATTCCGCAAGCCATTCCCCAGAGCCCCAATCGCTCCTCCAATTACCCCTAACGCCCCCAATGCTCCCTTGAGAAGTGCCGGTATGACTAAAAACGGAATAAATGGAGCACAGACCGCAATGATTCCCATGAACAGGTGAACTCCATTGCCGTCCGACCAAATCACAGCTTTTATGATGTCGGAAATCCCATAGAGAGCTCCACAGATCGGATAAATAACCAGGGCAGTTTTAAAAATGCTCCACCATTTCTTAAACAATCCCTGCGTATTTGGTAAGATATAGCAAGCGAAAGCCAGTGGCGCAATTGACATAAACATAATAATAATAACGAAACGCGCACCCAACATTACAAAGAACATAAGAACGGCAACCAGCGCTACTAATAAAGCCAAAATTAAGCAAATAATAATCATCGCTCCGCCGCCGCTTGCACTAGCGGCAGTAATTACCATTCCTGCTCCTGCTGAAACCCCCGCAGTCGCCGCAAGGAGACCTGTAATAATCCAGCTAAAAGTTCTTTCCGCAGGATCAACCCCATTATTATCCATAATTGTTTGCCCGATCGAGCTAAATAAAGTATTAAGCCCTCGTCCAAGAACATTCGAAAGATCGACTGCAACTTGGCAGATGATAAAGCTCAAGTTAATTAAGACGGCCATTAAAATTAGTCGCGGCAACATTCGTTTGATACCGTAATTGTCGATTCCAACACCAGTTAACTGCGAGAAAATAATCACCATTAAAATAATAATAATTAAAGAGTTTGCAATATTGCGGAAGATTTCCCATGCCATCTTTGTCCCACTATCATTATTATACAGCTCCGTATCCGTAGACAGCATGCCATCGATTAATCCGCTAATTCCTTTCACTGCACTCGACATATTCGTCGTCGCAGGGCACATGATCCAGGCCATTGAGTCTAATCCGGCACTATAGCAATATTCTGAATCCCCCATTTCTTTCTTTGGATCGCCTTCTTCCACGAACTCCGTATACTCGGCTGTAAAGCCACTATTTGGAGTAATATCGCCATTGTAGACTGTTGGCCAGGTTTTACAAATAATCTCCCCCTCTTGTTCACCCGTTCCTTCCTCCCAATATATTCCAGACACGATTAACGCATCAAGTTCAGTCTGAACCTGTTTCGCCCTCTCGACTACTTTTGCTACGGCCTCATCCAGCTCTTCATCCGATGCGTCAGGGTGTTTTTCTACCAGAGTTGCCCTAGCAACTTCTGGATCCGCAATAATTTTCTTTGCAAGATCCAACTGAGCAAAAACCGTCATATTCTTATCATTATCATAGCCAGTTTCCGTTGCGATTTCTTTGCAGTTCGCTTTCGCCGCTTCTTGAGCCTGCTTCAAAGCTTTCTCTGCTCCCTCAATTACTTTCTTACTCGCAGCGTCGGCATAGTCATTTAATTTCTTCCTAACATCGCTACAATTTCTTGCTCCAGCGCTATCCCCCACGACCGAAGAATCCCACTTGAATCCGTCGCTGCCTTGTGCTGTCCCCTCTTTAATATAATTTCTCTTTACATCGAATTCCCCGGTTTTTTCATTAAGAATCCTTACCGAACCCCAATAAACATCCTTAGGCATGATGTCTGCGTTACCTTCGTAATATTCGCCGCCCGCACAGGCCCAAAACCAGTCGTCATAATATACATAATAGGCAATAGCTTGATCGGTGAATTCCCCAACTTTGCCCCAAATTGGTAAATATTGCCCAATCTGTGGGTGATCTGTTTTGTATTTTTCGTATAGATACTTTAAATGTGCCAACGAATCGTCGTTTGTTCGCCACCTAAAACTGTATCCAGGTTGTCCAATCAGGCTACTACACGCATCAGACGTACTCGCCCCATTGACATAAGCAGTCAATAAACCCGGCTTATCTCCATTGCAGGCTATCTCTTTTGCGAGGTCATAGCCTAAATACGTCGCAAAAACCTCCAAGATATTATTCGGTCCGTTTTGGCAATATATTTCCCCGTCCTCCACGTGGTCTTGCACTTCATCTTCTAGCCATGGCCCCGCCGCCATATTTTGCATATCATTCAGCCAGTAACTGCTCCCATCCAGTAAGTCATCTATATCCCCAGACACTTTACGATAGCTGACGTCGCCATTCGTACAATGTTTCGCCACATTTACAATCCTCTGAATCCTGCCTGCTGCCCGAATGTTATCTGCCGCTGCCTGATAATTTAATTCCACTGCATACGCTGCCTTTTGGCTAAAATACGGCACCAAAAAGGTCACCACCAAGAGTAAGAATATCCCAAACCAGGCAAAACATCTCTTTAATATATTATGGCGCATATTATTGTCCTCCCCCAATCATTTTATTTATATAGGGTATTATTAAAATATCATCAATTCCGTTAATATCGTCCGCATTTAATAGCTCCTCAACCTCAGGGATCTCGGTAATATTAAATATTGCCGATACCGTCGTCGTGCTGTTTAAGAATGAATTTATATTCTCCGCATATGCCGACACCGTCTCGGCGCAAACCTCAGATAGCTCATCGCCCGCCACCAATGAACAATTATTATCATTAATAACTTTCTGCCACTCCTCGTGTTCCGTTATATAATCATAAAATTGTCCCGCAACCAATGCCATATAATAATCTTCACTACTCACTAGTTCGAGTAAACCGTCCGGATTGTTCGCTAAATATGCGTCATACAGCTTATTATAAAAATCCACCGCCTTTTGGAAATATTCCGCTCGGGCATTTAATCTTTCCTGAATAGTCCGGAAATCTTCTCTCTTCCCCTCGTCAATTTGCTCAGCATTGATTTCCGAAAGTTCCTTTTGTAGATCCGAGAAACCGCCCATTGCATTATTGATTTCCTCATGCTTCTTCTCCGTGAAAACCTGCGCGACGGTCAAATCTCCAAAATAACTATCAATATAGAGTTGCTCCATGATCTGCACGCTTCCCGCCTTCTCTTGTAGCAAAGAAATCACTGTTCCGGTCTTGTCCCCAAACAAAAAGAAATACAAGAACACACAAACTCCAGCCACTAAAACCAGAAAACTAAACAAAAGCCCAACCAAAAG
This sequence comes from Candidatus Saccharimonadota bacterium, assembly GCA_030527585.1. GTDB lineage: Bacteria > Patescibacteriota > Saccharimonadia > Saccharimonadales > Saccharimonadaceae > Nanosyncoccus. The sequence continues at coordinate 6,118 of JAUNAL010000010.1, read as the reverse complement.
ACCTTTTTTCGACTTTTTCCCACTTGGCGCTAGAACAATATCACCCGTGCCGCTAGAGATTGGCGGAACGTAAGGCTGAGGAGTCGGCACTGGCTGAACCGCCGGAGTAACCGAATCGCTAGAGATTAAAGTTTGCGATTGCTCAAAAAACTGTCCTGGGGGGGGGTATTTACCTGAGAGTCCCCTTGCTGTCCAATTCCGCCATGCGACCAGTTTTCATCCATAACCCCATTTTAGCACAAGCCAAATCAAACGTAAAGTAAAAAAATAGGACCAAAAGGCCCTATCTTTCCATTATATCACGCTTATGCTAAAATGTCAAGCCGAAGACTCGGGAAAGCCCCCTACTTATCCCAATCAAACCCTTCACCATAATGTCCATAGCGTGCGCTAGCCTCATAAATCGGGCGTTTCAAATCAAGGAACGAGATGATCCCGCGCGGCGTCAAATCATAGCCCGTAATTTCCTCCGGCACCCCATCAATAATCACGGTCTTCTCCAGCGGCTCCGCATAACCAATCGCATACGCTAACCTGACCAAAACCTCATGCGCTCCGCGTTCGCGCAGATAATCAACCGCAATTCGCCGCGCCATATATGCCGCCGAACGGTCGACTTTCGATGGGTCTTTCCCGGAATAACAACCGCCACCAATCGCAACTCTTGGACCATAATTATCGACAATCAATTTCCGCCCCGTCAATCCCGTATCCGCATCAAACCCGCCTTGACTCCAGTCCCCCGCTGGGTTAATGTGAAGTTCCAATTTCCCCGTCAAACCTTCGCGGGCGATAAACTCCCGCACCAAGCCCTCCAACTCACCTCGTGGTGCATTCTGGAATGAAGCCACAATCGAATCAATCGATCCATCTGGCGCAATCGTCACCTGCGTCTTCCCGTCAAACGGAAATTTCTCATAAATATACTGGTTTAACCGTCGCGATAAAACTACCTCAAGCGGCAAAAGCTCCGGAGTCTCATCGCACGCATAACCAATCATAATCCCCTGGTCACCCGCCCCGCCAGTATCAACTCCGGCAGCAATTTCTGGCGATTGCTTGACAATTTTCGTATGAACCTCAAGGTCATCCCCCGCCACTCGCCGCACAATCGCCGGCACGTCAATATCTTCCGCCGTCGACGTAATTTCGCCAGTCACAAAAACTACGCCATGCCCACCACAGGCTTCCGCCGCCACGCGCGCCTCAGGATCCACCGCAAGATACGCATCTAAAATTGCATCCGAAATCTGATCACAAAGTTTATCTGGATGTTTTGGAGAAACACTCTCCGCTGTTCTGTAATACATTTTGCCTCCAATTTATGCTATTATTATAGCATGAAAATCGCGATTTTCTCAGATTGCTATTTAGATCTGACGGGAGGCATTACAACCTCAATTACCGCTGAAAAAGCCGAACTCGAAAAACGAGGGCATACGGTTTATATTTTTAGTTCTGCCTACCCACGTTCAAAACAAGAAGCCAGAAAACTCGCATCAAAAAATATTTTCCCAGTCCCAAGCTGCCGATTTTTCATGCGCGGGCTAACCCCGATTTCCCGTTGCCCAAAAGCCGTGATGCACTGGTGCGAAAAAAACTTCCCCGAACTTAAGAATTTCGATATTTTTTACATTCATTACGAAGCCGGCTGTTCGATCGCCGGTCTAAAGCTTGCCAAAAAATATAAGCGCCCAGCCATTCAGGTTATGCATGGTCGCGAAGACATGGGCGAAACAAATATTATCCCGCTCGGACTCCGCACCGCCGCCGCCTACGTTCTCAGCCTCCTTCACTCATACTATATTCCCCATAAAATCCAAATCTTAAAAGATGATTATCTCGCCGATTCACTCGCAAAAGCTAAAATGTGGAGCTTGATGGTGAACCACGCAAACTTCGCCGACCTAGTTATTACTCCATCAAAACATTTTGCCGAAAAACTAATCCACTACGGCGTTACTAGAAAGATCGTTCCGCTCCCGAACGGTATTGACGACGAATTATTTCTTCCAGACCTCAAGCCCCGCATTCTAAAGTCGAATGAGCCGTTGAAAATTATTTGGCATTCCCGGGTTTCCGCCGAAAAACGTATCATGCCATTTCTGCATGCCCTCACTAAAGTTAACGGCAAATATCGGCTCGACGTTTATGGCGGCGGCGGCGATTTTTTCCGTGCCAAACGTTTCGCCCGCCATCATAAAATCAATGTCATTTTCCACGGCAACACGAACTTCGGAACCGTCTATAAAGCCATCACGAAAAGCCACCTCGACGTTTTAGTTTCCGACAACTTCGACACCTTCGGTATGACTTTAATTGAAGCCGAATCGGTCGGCGTTCCGACTTTGATCGCCGACCCAGACCTAACTGAAACTGTCCCGAAAGGTGGCTACGTCCTTGCTCGCTCCTCATCACCAGATGACATGGCGACCGCCATTAGCGAATTAATCTCCCACCCAGAACATATCGAAAAAATGAGCAAAATCCTCCTTAAGAATCGCGATTCGGCAAAGATTTCCAGAAAAGTGGATAAATTAGAACAAATGTTCAATTCTCGGACCTTGAAGGCTTACGAGCCTTCAGAGAGGCGAGCCCGCCCGTAACGACGGGACGGGCGAAGCCGTTCCGAGAATGAACATTTGTTCTGAATATGTTACAATGTGTATATGAAATACTTAGCAGATCTCTTAACATTAACTCGCTTCATTTTAAGTATTATTCTCATCATTCTCAGCTTAACTGGCGGCGACCTTGGCGCCGGATTTTTAATTTTTGTTTTCGCCGAACTGACCGATGCTTTCGACGGAACTTGTGCGAGCAAATGGCCTTTTCCAAAAAACAAAACCCCAAAATACCGCAAATACGCCGCGAAATACGACATGTGGACAGACGTTTTACTCCTCGCCGCAATGTTCCTCTTCTTTACTCTTCGCGTTAATTTAATCGCCGGCCTAATTCTCGGCGTCACAATCCTCCTCGCTGCAACCGTCGTCGAGCTAATCGTTTATGGCAAACTCTTCGGCCACCCAGATAACGCCACAAAAACTTCCCTCACCCACAAAAACTTTACCCTCGCCAAAAAAATTATTCTAATCCGCCGGAATTTCTACCTTGTCGTTATCGCAACTATCGCTGCCTGGACCCTGTATGCCTCAACTTTTTCAGTCTTTACTAAAATCGCTTTTACCATTATTGCAATTTTAGCCGGAATTTTCCTTTGGTTTTTCCTCGCCCAGCGTCGCCACAACATTTCCCGCGACGCCGTCGATATTGAGAAAAAATTATCTAAGCAAAAATAGCCGCGACACTCGCCTTCAAAAAATTATTCGGATTATAAAGATTTAGAATTGCGATTTTTGCTGCCATTTCCCCGCCCCAAATCATAATCGGCGAATAACCAGATTTTTCAAGTGGCACCGCAACAACCTCACCATCCTTTGCGACTAAAATCTGCCCAGCATGTAAAGTTATAATCGTCGCTGGATAACTTAACGTAAATTTATGCAATGCATCTGCAACCTGAACTAAAGATTGCGACAAAAGTAACATTTTTGGATAATAAACCGCCTTAAAAATTTTCTGAACTTGTGGCATCGAACCGAAAATCATCAAACCTTCCCTCATTAAAGACTCCTCACTACACTCTTCCGCAAAAGCATCAACCGCATCCCGCGTCACAATCAAAGGCTTTTCGGAATCTCGTACCGCACCCACGATTGCCTTTTCGGTAATTTTATTGCGCGATAAATCGCCAATTAAAATATTAAAATCCGCCGCCTCAAAAACCCGCGCCAATTCCCCCTCATCCGCAAAAGACCCCGATTCGGTCGACTTCAAAAAAGTCAAATCAGGAAGCTCTGGCAACTTTTCTTTCAACGCATCCGGCAGCACCAATGAAACATCTTTTACTGGATACTTCGCGCCCATAAACTCCGCAATCTTAACCGGCGTCCGAAAATTCTGCGCATTCCCGCCAACTATATTAATCTTTCCTTGCTTAACTTCCGGAACATTCCAGTAGAAATCCGCATACGGATTTTCTTCTAACTTCTTAAAATATTCCATCTAAACCTCCAAATCAATACTTACCGGACAATGATCCGAGCCTTTAATATCCTCGTAAATCTCCGCCGCTCTCAAATTTTTTTTCAAACTTTTCGAAATGAAGAAATAATCAATTCTCCACCCCACATTATTCGCCCGCGCATTTCCCCAATGACTCCACCAAGTATATCGCTGAACGCCCGGATTTAAACTCCGAAAAGTATCGATAAAGCCCGCACTAATTATATTATCGACCCCCCGCCTTTCCTCATCCGTAAACCCGGCACTTTTACGGTTGGTCTTTGGTCTCGCCAAATCAATTTCCGTGTGCGCCGCATTAAAATCCCCACAAGTCACTACTGGCTTTAATTTTTCTAAGTCTTTCAACATTCGTAAAAACTCTGGATCCCAATCTTTCTCGCGAAGCTCAAGCCGCGCTAAATCCGGTTTCGAATTCGGCGTATAAACATCAACCAAATAGAACTCACGAAAATCCAAAACCAAAACTCGCCCTTCTTTCTTCGCAATTTTTTCGCTCAAAAAATCATACTCCGGACTTCCGCCATCATACTCCCCACTTTTCTCCCTGTTAGAAAAATCATACTCTAGCTCCCGAACCTCATACTCTCGTGCGATTTCCTTTTTCACTAAAATCGCCGTCCCAGAATATCCCGCCCTTTCTGCCGGGTTCCAAAAGACCTTATAACCAGAAAACTCAAACTCTACTTGTTCCGGTTTCGCCTTAATTTCTTGCAAACACAAAACATCTGGCTTTTCCTCTTCCAAAAACTTTTGCAAGGCCCCCTTTTTGATAACCGCACGAATGCCGTTCACGTTCCAGGAAAATAACCTCATTAAAATCGCCCTCGCTCCAAATCCCGTTTTTTGATCGTCTCGCGTTTATCGTATTTTTTCTTACCCTTACCAACCGCAATCACAAGTTTAATATATCTCCCCCCGCCGAGCAATTTTACCGGCACAATTGTCGAGCCTGCCACTTTCTCTCGCTCTAAAGCCGAAATCTGCTTTTTTGTTGCGAGTAGTTTAACATTCCGCGCCGTCTCGGCTCCCAAAGTCATATTATTTAACCAAAGCTCCCCATTCCGAATCGTCACAAAAGAACCCTTAAGCTGAATATGATTATCTCGAATTGACCTTACTTCTAAGCCGGACAATACCATTCCAACTGTCAGCTCGTCACCAAGATGGTAATCAAAATGCGCTCGCCGATTCACCGTCACAGAACTAGGGATTTTTTTCTTTTTCATACCCCTATTATACCATTATTTCACCTTAACTTTATCTTCCCCAAGTAACTCTCGCAAATTTTTCAATAACTCATCTGTCACATCAACTTTAAACGGCATCCTGAGTGGTCGTTTTGTTTCGCCGTCACGAATCACTAAAATCACTTCTTGAAAACCAAGATTAATATCCGCCAGTCGCCGGACCGCTGACAAAGTCTCCGTATCTTCCGGATCTTCAATTAAAATATACAATTTTTCTTTTCGCGGGTCCCTCAACGGTGGAATATAAACCTTTCGAATTTCATTTTGAATACCAGAAGATTCAAAGCCCCCACCCTTTCCATTATAAACCCTTTCCGCCGAACTCTTGTTTCCGCTTCTTCGCCCAAATTTGTTTGGCGCAGAAATTGGCGCCGCAAGCTTCGTTCCAGTTGAGCGATAACTCTCCAACACCTCGTCTGAAACCAGCTCAACCGTCTCCGCCAGAACTTTAACCTCAGACGACGGACGACCTTCCTTATCGGTTCCGTTGACCTTCCCCTGAACTCGAACCACATTATCAACTACCAGCTTCGCACCATGTTCCGCAAAAACCGATGGAAAAACGATAAACTCAGTCTCGGTTGACTTATTCTCCATTTTAATAAACGCCATTTTGTCACCTTTTTTCGTCAGAATCGTTCGCACTGCCGTAATAATTCCGCCAATCGTCACAATTTTATTATCATTCTCGGCCTTAATTAATTCATACGGGTGCGTTTGCTCCTCAAAATAAGTATCATATTTATCAAGCGGATGAGCCGAAAGATAAATCCCCATCAAAT
>JAUNAL010000032.1 GCA_030527585.1 Candidatus Saccharimonadota bacterium | reverse complement strand
GAACCATGATCTACGGTTTTGGAGACCGCTATACTAACCGTTGTACTACGCCCCTTTATTAAATTTGCGATTATTTTTCCATTTTACCACAAAATATGATAAAATGGTAGAGATGAAAATACTTATGTTAGGATGGGAACTTCCACCTCACAATAGTGGGGGGCTTGGAGTCGCCTGTCTCAACATGGCAAAAGCTTTATCAAAAGAAGGTGCGGATATAAATTTCATAGTCCCATATTCAGCAGAACATCCCGGTACCGAATTCATGAACATCATCTCCGCGACCGAACTTGACCCAATTTATCGTTATGGTGGCGGTTCTTATGAATCAATGAAAATCGAAGAAAAAGTTATTCCAAACCGAAAATCTTCTACTGAAAAAGTTACCTACGAAATGGTTTCGATTCGTGATGTCCAAAAAACTTATTGCGAGTTCGTCGATAAATATCTTATGGATTTCAAACCAGACGTCGTCCATGCTCATGATTGGCTGACTTATGAGGCCGGCGTTCTTGCTAAGAAAAATTATGGCATTCCTCTGATCGCCCACGTTCATGCTACCGAATTTGACCGTGCTGGAATGCAAGTCGGGAATCCCCTAATTCACGAAGTCGAACGAGAAGGCTTAATGTTGGCAGACAAAATCCTTGCAGTTTCCGAAGCGACCAAACGCATTGTTCATGAAAAATATCACATCCCGCTTTCGAAAATCGATGTCGCCTATAATTCCCTTGATGATAAATATTGTGACGAAAAATATACTTATGACAATAGTATTTATAAATATCTTGAAAACTTAAAAAAATCCGGCTGGACGATTGTTAGCACTGTCGGGCGCTTCACGATTCAAAAAGGCCTAAAATTCATGATGCGCGCCGCCGCTCGTGCTATCTCGAAAAACCCGAAATTATTATTTGTCTTTGCGGGCGACGGCGAAGAGCGTGATGAATTAATTGTCGAAAGCGCAAAACTCGGAATCTCAAAAAATGTCGTTTTTACCGGTTTTATTCGCGGCTCAAAACTCCGTGACATCTATTCCATTTCCGACATTTTTGTCATGAGCTCAGTTTCTGAGCCATTCGGTTTAACTGCCCTTGAAGCTGCCCACCACGGCGATGTCTTAATCTTGACCGAACAATCTGGCGTCTCTGAAATCATTTGGTCGGCTCTAAAATATAATTTCTGGGATGAGAAAAAGCTCGCTGACGAAATCCTCGCCGTTGCGAATAATCCTGCTCTTAAAAAATCTCTTCGTGAGAACGTCATGAAAGAATATCATAAGATTTCCTGGAACGAGGTTGCAAAAAAATGTCTAAAAATATATAATAAAACTATTAAACATAAGAGGAATTAAGTGCGCGCGATTTGTCTTTATCTACACATCCATCAGCCAGTTCGCTATCGCGAATATTCCTTTTTTGATATTGGTGTAGACTCGAATTATTTTAACGATGATTTTAATGGTCGCCAATCCAACGAACGCATTTTCAAAAAGGTAGCTGAAAAAAGCTACCATCCAATGCTGGATTTATTAGAAAAAAATCTCGAAAAATACCCTGACTTCAAAGTTTCTTTTTCAATCACTGGAACTTGGCTTGAGCAAGCCGAAAAATGGGATCCGGAGTTAATTAAACAATTAAGGAGGCTAGCAAAATCTGGGAAAGCCGAAATCGTCGGCGAAACCTATTATCACTCCTTAGCTTTCTTTGAAAATCTCGAGGAATTTGATGCCCAAGTCGAAAAACATGCCGAAAAAATTGAAGAACTTTTTGGCAGCCGCCCAAAAGTCTTCCGTAATACAGAGCTCGCTTATAACGATAAGTTGGCTAAATGGGCCGAGGAGCATGACTATAAAGGTATTCTAGCTGAAGGTTGGGATAAAATTCTCGGTTGGCGTAGCCCGAATTATGTTTATCGCCCAGCTGGTTGCGAAAATTTAAAACTTTTGACGAAAAATTATCGCCTTTCTGACGACATCGCTTTCCGCTTCTCGAACCGAGGCTGGCAAGAATGGCCATTAACCGTTCCAAAATACCAAAAATGGGTTAACGACGATTGCCTTCGCGGTCCACTCATTAATTTATTTATGGACTTTGAGACCTTCGGCGAACATCAATGGAAAGACACCGGAATTTTTGATTTTATGGACAATTTCATCTCTTCCTGGCTCTCTGAATATGAAAATAAGTTTGTTACCGTCTCCGAGGCTTGCGACTTAATGGAACCAAAAGACGAAATCTCAATGCCAGAAACCGTTACTTGGGCCGACACTGAACGTGATTTGTCCGCTTGGCTCTCAAACAACATGCAAATCTCCGCCATGAAAGAAATCTATTCTCTCCGCAACGAGATACTCAAGACCAAAGACGAAAAGCTTATTTCCGATTGGCGGCTCATGACAACTTCGGACCATCCATATTCAATGTGTACTAAATATTGGAACGACGGCGACGTCCATGCCTACTTCTCAGCCTACGCCTCCCCTTACGAAAGCTTCATGTATTATATGAACGTCCTTCGCGATATTGAATTTCGCTTAAGCTTGCAAAAAGATTAATTTTCTAGTAAAATACCACCAGCAGATTATGAAATCAGCACATTAGAAAGGTGGTGTTATGAGTGTTAATTATCGAAGACAGAACGATGGGGCAATCTTGGTCTTTCGTTGCGACTTCCGAGGGATATGCTGAGGCCTACAGAAAGATTCTCGAAATTGAAGGACAGGGTCACATGCTAGGTGGAGATGTGAGCAAGGTAACAGCTTACTTCGGCGTATAGCGAAGGGGGTGAGTATGAAATGATGATTATTATCAAAGACGCGGATACGAACGAAAGCTGGTCATTTGTACCAGACCAAGCCGGATTCACAGATGCTTTTCATAAAATTGCAGAAATCAAGGAATCTGGGCACGCAGTTAGCGGCGACACTTGGCGAGTCCAAGGATACTTCAACGATACTACTCCTAAAAAGTAGAAACCATTCAACACTCAAAAATGGTAGGGCAAAAACCTTGCCATTTTTTTATTAGTATGATAAAATAATAGACAGTTATGGCAAAAAAGAATAATACTAAGCGCAAACTAGTTGGCCTCGTTTCCGAAGAATCTGGGGTGCGTGCTTATTATACGAAGAAAAATACGATGAATACTCCTG
>JAUNAL010000031.1 GCA_030527585.1 Candidatus Saccharimonadota bacterium | reverse complement strand
TTGTTTCTGTGGTACTTTCCCTATCCTTACGGACGGTCGCCGTTAGCGACTACCATGCCCTGTGTTGCCCGGACTTTCCTCTTAGAATCCTAAGCGATTATCTTTCAGGCTCTCGGGAATTATATCATGGGATGAATAATTTGGTCAATAGCAAGATTCGCTTCATTGTCCGCTATTTCGTTTGAGGAACGATTAACATGGGTGAATGAAATATTATCAAATTGAGCAATTAACTCTTTGATATCTTTGTAAATTGGCAGAATATCCTGGTTTTTGACTGTAAAGATTCCATTTAACTGATTGACGACCATGAGGCTGTCTGAGATGAAGCGAGCTGTTTTTAATCCTAACTCGAGCGCACGTTCGATGCCTTTTTTCATTGCATAATATTCGGCGACTCGAGAAGTAGCGAAGCCGATGAATTCCCCTCCCTGCTCAATAGCCTCCCCCATATTATTATATATGCAGTAACCGATTCCGGATGGGCCAGGGTTTCCGCGCGAGGCTCCGTCAACATAAATAAGCGCGGCATTGGCGGTTCCGCGTGGGGAGAGATGCTTCTCGTTAATTTTATCGGTTTCAATTTCGAGTACTGAGGCACTGGCTTCGGCCAAATGAACATTATTCATCGAAAAATCTTTAACAAATTTATAAGCAGTATAACGACTAAGCGGCGTAATTTTATCTTCCGGATCCACTCCTACTTCAAAAACAATATATAAATTACTCAGTCGGCTGGCGCCTTCTAGCTCAAGAAAAGTAACTACATCCTTAAGTTTCATGGAGGTAGCCGAAAGCCCTGTATACTCAAGGAGCGTGCGGCTCATCGCCTCTTCAGGTTGCTCACCAATTTTGATTTTCCCTGTTGGAAGTTCCCAAAAAACCGGTGTCTCTGATCGCGACCGGTTTCGCTTCAAAATTAGAACCCCATTTTCGTTTCTAACAATTCCAACTACTCGAATTCTCTGTTTCATGCCCACCTTTTCCTTAAACCCTGCCAGCCTGTTTTCCCCGTAATATATACAAGGTGGGTAAAATCTTATGCGATATGTCCACGGACATAAGCCACGAAATCCCTAAAACATGATTATTCAGGAAAATCATGTCGCCAACAGGGCTATCTTAATTATATCAAGAAATAGAAAAACTGTAAAATACCACTGGTGCCGTTTACCATAAGTCCGGAGAAGACATCTCCGAAGAGAAAAATCAGAAGATAAATTGTTATAATTCCATATCGTTCAAAATTGGCGAGAATGCCTCGGAAAAAATCTGGAGCAATCGCATATAACACACGGGAACCGTCAAGCGGAGGGATAGGAATAAGATTAAACAACATAAACCCAAGATTAACAAGAATGAGTTCGCTAAAAATAAAACTGGGGACTTCACCGCCAAAGCCGTAAAGCAGCCCCGTGTAGTGTCCTATGAAAAACGAAACCAGCGCAATTAAGAAATTTGTAAGCGGTCCGGAGATAGCAACGGCAGCCATTCCCCATTCTTTGCCTTTAAGATTATGGTAGTTTATTGGAACTGGCTTCGCGCCACCGAAAACTGGAGCCCTAAATATATATAATATAACTGGCACGAGGATAGACATGTATGGATCGATATGCTTAAGAGGATTCAAGCTAAGACGGCCAGCGTCTTTTGCGGTGTGATCGCCAAGCAAAAAAGCAACACCCCCGTGAGCAAGCTCGTGTAATACAACAGAAAAAACTGTGATTAGAAGGATAATCCCTATATATAATATGTCGCCGTTCATCTTAACTTAAAATGACCACTTCTTTAGTTGTTGGAAGGCTTTCGAGATTCTTAACTTTCAGTTTCTTCTCGGTTCTGGCGGAAAGTTTCAGATCGGTTACCATGGCATCCGCATTCCCCATCGCAACGATAAGTTTTGGCTCGATTTCCCGAACGGAACGCACGGAAGAAGTGCAGAGGATGTCTGCGACGATGTCGTCTAGCCCCTCTTCAATTGGGCCGAGAATACCGACATGGACGCCGCCGATTTCTGCATCGTAAATTGTCTTGTCAGATTTAGTAGCGACTCCGCGAACCGTGACGTCGCCAATCTCGAATTCGCCTGGTCCAGCAATCTTACCAACTGAAAGCCTGGCGTCAATCAAAGCGGAGGCGATATTAAACTTGATTGAGGTTTTCTTAGTCGTAATGATGATTTCGTCTTGGTTTTTGCTTTCGATTTCAAACATATTTAGCTCCTTTATGATTTTTTACCTTTAATTAGATTTTCTGGATCAAGAATTTCTGAGATTTCCATCTCTAAAACGTCCATGATGAAGCGATCGCGCACATTTTTGCGATACAGAAAGTCATCCGTGGACAGGATTACATAGTTTATTGGTTTACCCTGTTTCTTTTCGATTACTTCAGCCCAGCGGGTTAGTTTCTTCGTTTTGTCGTTACCGATAATTAGAAGGTCAATTCCGTCCTGACCAGGCAGGCGATTAGTGACAATAAGACCTTTGATGTAATTTTTGACTGGTCGACAATATTCTTCCCATGTGGTTTCATGAACATCTTTTTCACGCGTTGTATCAATTTTTTTCGAGAAAATATCAATTAGTGGGCGGCAAAAAGGATGTTTATTATTCGCTGAGTAATAAACTTTATTATCGAAAGTTTCATTTTTAATAATTGCGATACTTTCGAGATTGAGAAGTTCGCGACGGACTGAGTTAATCTGTTCGTCGATCACTCTAGTCATCTCGCGAACGTAAAAAGATTTCTCAGGATTTTCGAAAAATAATTTCAAAAGTTTTGCTCTAGTTTTCGAGCCAAATAATTTTTCGATTGGAGTGTTAGTTTCTTTGCTCATTCTGTATATATTTTAGCACGAATGGATAAACTTTTTCAAGTTCGAGCCAGACGATGTCTGGGTTGCGTTTAAACCAGGTAAGCTGGCGTTTGACTAAGTGCCAGTCTTCATAAAAAGATTTTCCCTTCGCTTCCTCTAGACCGAGATCTCCGCCCAGAAAAGCCCAGGCATATTCATAGATATTGCTTTTCATAGCACCGCTACCCCATCCATAAGTTTGAACAAGTTTCTTAACTTCTTCGCAGAGTGGCTGATCAAACATTTTATCAATTCTTTGCTTTAACCTGGATCTAAGTGCTTCTCTGTCGGTTTGGACTCCAATGATAAGAAAACTACCTTTTATCTCTTTACGGTCTGAACAAGTTTTTTGTTCAAAGTCGCCAATTTTTTCGCCAGTC
>JAUNAL010000030.1 GCA_030527585.1 Candidatus Saccharimonadota bacterium | reverse complement strand
ACGTGGGCCGCGAATATGCGGGAGAGATTAAGGTCTTTTATTTGAAAAGATGGGGTACGAGTCCAGATTGGGACTTATCATGCATTTGGGCAGGATATTTTGGCGCAGTATAAGAATTATACGGCTGATTATAGTCGAAAGTTGGACAATTCAATTGATGAGATTGAGCAGTTTAAGATTGTGAAAAAGATTCGGGACGGACTACCCGGAATGGATATTTTGCACGGCGATAATGTAAAAGATATTATCAGTGTGATTTCTGATGCAAAGGCGGCAGGCTTAACGGCGGAGGATTTGGCGACGGTCGCGAGGCAGAATGTTGAGGATTCGGTGGTGCTTAGCTCGGCAATTTCGCCGATTTTGGAAGAGCTTGGACCACGAGGAAAATATCCGGATTCGCTAGATACGGTTTATCGACCGATTTATGAGATTTTGGGGGGTTATGTTGATGTAGGGCCGATTTTGAAGAATGTGGAGAGGTCGATCGTGGGGATGGCGAGGGATCTTTCGGCGGCAATTTCGGAGGCGGAGGAGATTTCGAAGATTAAGCCTTTGACGAGCTGGAAAGATAAATATTTTGAGAAGGACGAAAGCGGTTTGTATCGTTTGAAAGATCGGGTGGCGAATAAGAAATTGGCGAGCCTGGCGATTGTGATGCGAAGGTATCAGGAATGTCTAGAAGAGAATGGACTGTTTGACTTTGATGACATGATCCAGGAAGCAATTTCGGTGCTTAAAAATGATGCTGGGTTTCGGATGTCGCTGTCGGAGCGGTATCAATATATTATGCTGGATGAGTTTCAAGATACGAATCCGGCGCAGTTTATGATTGTGAAGTGTTTGACAGATTATGAAAAGCCGGTGGTGATGGCGGTGGGGGATGACGACCAGGCAATTTATGAGTTTCAAGGGGCGCTTGCGACGAATTTAAAGGATTTCCAGGAACATTACAAGGCGAAAGTGGTGGCGCTTACGGAAAATTATCGCAGCACGCAGGAGATTTTGGATTTTTCGTCGGCGGTAATTCGACAGGCGCCGGATCGGTTTGAACCGAATAAGAAGTTGTTTGCAAGGAACCCGAAGTATAGTGACCTGAAAGAGTCGTTAATTTCTCGGCGAGAGTTTTTATCGTCAGATGCGGAGTTTGGGTTTGTGGCGCGAGAGATTGCTCGGTTAGTGCGGTCTGGGGTGCGGCAGAGCGAAATTGCGGTGATTTCCTATAAAACAAAGTATTTTGAGCCGCTTTTGACTTATTTGAAGGAGTATCCGGAAATTAAAATTGCGTATGAGAAACGAGATAATTTACTGGAAGATGTTCGCATAAATCAGATTCTGGCGATTTCGAGAACGGTTTTAGACATCGTAGCGGGGCGAAATGTGAATTCGGCGATTTTTGAGGTGCTTTCGAGCGAGTTTTTCGGGATTGATATGATTGACGTGGTGAGGATTACGGGCTCGGCCAGGCGGGAACACCGGTCGGTTTTGGAAATTTTGGCAGAGGAAGATAAGTCGGAGATTAAGGTCGTCTATGAATTTTTGATGGATTTGGCGAGGAGGGCACCTCATGAATCGTTTGATACGATGTCGTGGAGGATTGTTGAAAAAATGAAAATTGGTGAGCTGACTGAGGTCGAGCAGTTTACATTCTATGAGAATCTGGCGGCGCTCAAAGGGAAATTAAAGAGGCATTTTGGCGAGAAGACGGTATTTTTGGCAGATTTTGTGGGAATGGTAGACGATTACGAAAGTGCCGAGATGGTGCTGTCGGCGATTAGCCCATATCGCGATGCGGATGAGGCGGTACAGATTTTAACAGCACACAAGGCAAAGGGCCTTGAGTTCGAATATGTTTTTATGATTGCGGTCGACGATATGGCATGGGGGAAAGGTAAGGGGAACAACAATTTGTTGGTTTTGCCGAAGAATTTGACGCAGATTCGACATACTGGAACGACAGACGGTGAGAAGCTTAGGATTTTGTACGTGGCGATGACGCGGGCGAAAACTCATCTAATTATGACGAATTCGCTGTATGATTTTAATGGGAAGTCGCCGAAAAGGTTAGAATATCTCGAGGAGAGTGTCCAGAAAGATGGAAAGACGGGTTTAGAGATTGTTGAATCGCCGTTTTTGCCAACTGGAAAGGTGGTTTTAGATTATGATGAAGGCGCGGTTCAAAACTCCGCAAAACAGGGGTCCGTGGCTGATTTGAAGAGCTGGTTAAGGCCTTATGTCGCAAACCCGAATTTGAGAGCGATTTATAAGGAAAAATTAGCCAATTACAAGATGTCGGCGACGGGGTTGACTTCGTTTATCGATTTGGCGTATGGCGGTCCGGTTGAATTTTTTAATCGGCAGGTGCTCGCAGTGCCGAGGGGAACGGAAGATGAGTCCTTGGTTTTGGGGACTTTGATGCATCGAGTTTTTGAAGCTGTGACGAATCGGGGGATTTCGGATGCGGAAGCTACCCAGTTTTTCTTGAGCGAGCTTGAGAAGGAAGGTATTGAGCCGGAGATTAAGAGAAAGCTGAGCGATAAGGGACCGGCGAGCCTGAAATTGGCATTGGAGAAATTTGGTGGTATTTTGCGTCAGGGCAAGGCCGAGGTTAATTTAGAGAGAGATGGAATTACGGTAGATGGAGTGCCGATTTTGGGGCGAATTGACCATCTCATTATTGACGAGGATGCGAAAACAATAGAAATTTATGATTTTAAGACAAGTCCTTATCATAAGGAGGGTTGGAAGAGCCATACAACGCTATATAAATATATGCTACAACTGGGCTTTTATAAATTGCTGTTGAATAATTCTTCGTTATATAAAAATTATACGGTCACTCACGGGCATATTTTATTTGTGGTGCCGGATGGTAAAGACGGTAGAGTCTATGATAAGGTTTATGAATTTAATGATGCCGATGAGGCGGACTTGGTTAAGCTGATTGCTGCGGTTTATAAGCTGATTATTAGCCTCGAGTTTATGGACAAAGAAATTTTTATTCCAGCGACACAGAAAGCTACGTTTAAAGATATTAAGGAATTCATTGGTAAGATTATACAAAAAGCTTAATAATATTCTAGGTATCAAAAAATCCCCTTTCAGAAGGGGATTTTTTAGCGTTTCTTTTCCTTGACTTCGTTTCGGCCGAGGTTTTTCTTGGTTTCTACGAAGAGAACATGCTTGCGAAGGACTGGATCATACTTCTTGAGTGAAAGTTTATCAGGAGTATTCATCGTATTTTTCTTCG
>JAUNAL010000009.1:8694-17491 GCA_030527585.1 Candidatus Saccharimonadota bacterium | reverse complement strand
GGCTGCGATATATGATTAACTTCGCGTCGGTCAAAATCGTGGTGGATTAATTGTGAACTAAACAAAAATCAAACAGAAACAAAACCGCGAAGTTTCTAGTTGAGCGTTCTCAAACGTAGTATAATATAGATATGGAGAAACTACATATCCCAGTATTATTGTCTGAAGTTCTAGCAAGTCTAACGCCAAAAAGCGGAGAATCTTACTTAGATCTTACCGCAGGTTACGGTGGACATGCTAAGTCAATTTTGGATGTAACACAGAATTATAAGGATTCAGTTTTAGTCGACCGCGACGAATTTGCTATCAAAAATCTTGAACAGAAATTCGAAGGTAAGGAAATCGAGCTAAAACATGAAAGTTTTTATAACTCAGTGCTACAGCTTATCGAGTGTGGACGAACTTTCGACCTTATACTTGCCGATTTTGGGGTTTCTTCTCCGCAACTAGATCACGGTGAGCGCGGTTTTTCATTAAAAGCCGACGGACCTCTCGATATGCGGATGGATCGACGTCAGAATTTGACGGCCAGCGACATTGTCAATAAATGGAGCGAAAGGGAACTTGCAGAAATCTTTGTGAGATATGGTGAAGAAAAGCCCGGTCACGCAAAGCTTCTCGCACGCGAAATCGTGCACCATCGCCCAATTAACTCGACAATCGAACTTGCCGATTTGATTAAATCAAAATCAAAATATTCTAAGACCCATCCCGCAACTCGCGTCTTCCAGGCTATCCGCATCGTAGTTAATGATGAGCTCGGAGAAATTGAAAAAACTCTCCCCCTGCTCCCGAAACTACTAAGTAAAAACGGACGCCTCGGGCTGATTACTTTTCACAGCCTCGAAGATCGCTTAGTTAAAGACTATTTCAAGGAAGCCTCGAGCTACGGCGAAGAGTCGGAGCTAAAGATCTTAACCAAAAAACCTCTTGTTGCGGAAAATCAGGAGTTAGTTATCAACCCGCGAAGTCGAAGCGCAAAGCTGCGAGTCGCTGAGCGGATTTGATAAAAATAAACAAATAAAACAAAAAGGAGGCAATATGCCAAAACAAATCATCGTTGCGAACAAATCTCGCGCACAAAAAATCAAAGTTAACTTCCGCTAAGGAATAACTAGGTGGGGCTTCCACAGTAGCCCCACCACCAGGAAACTCAAGAACTGCGACATGGGCTCTTCTAGAGTCCGCCAAAATAGAGTTTTCACAGAGAGTGTGAAGTGTATGACCTTCCCGGGGGACCTAAAAAGTTACTTATAGCTCTGCTTCTTAGGATCTCCCGGACTAAGACACATCACCAAACTTGCGAAAACGAAAACAATCAAAAAACTGCAAATAAAAACAAAAAGAGTGAGGAATTATTTTAAAATGAGAAATCAAACTTATGTATCGCGAAGAGAGACGACTGCCAGCTTTGTCCGTAATCGCAACACCGTTCGCGTTTCAAAACGTAGCCTTGGTTCTATTTCTCAAATTGTTATTGTATCTATGTTGACTTTGGTCTTCGGCTTAATTTATGTTGCCGAGGGAACTAAAGCTACCAGCTTTGATTATGAAATTTCGGCTGTCGAGTCCGAAATCAGTGATCTTTCCGCACGTCGTGACGAGCTCGCTGTCGAGAAAGCACGTCTAACTTCTGTTGCTGCCGCCAAAAATAGCACCGTTGCTGCCGCCATGGAAGATGCTACGGTAACGGGTTATGTCGCGGACTAAGATTTTAAAAACCATCACCTTGGTCGCTTTCGCTATTATTGCGGTGCGGCTATTTTTTATCCAAATTATCGAGCATGATAAATGGGTCGCCAAAGCTAGCGACCAGCATACCTTGCTTGAAACTATTGTTGCTAAGCGGGGCGAGATTTACATGATGAATGGCAGCGAGCCAGTCCAAGTCGTCCTTAACGAAACAGTTTTCTCAGTCATTATTGATCCAGCTGTTACCGACAAAGATAGAATTATCACTGCGCTGAACGAACACGCTAAAGACCAAATCACCGCCGATCTTGATAAGGTTTTTTCGACCGAAGGTCTGAGATACTATATTGTTGCGAAAAACGTTTCGCACTCGGCTGCCACTAAAATTGCTGACCAGGATATCCCAGGAGTTTGGTTCCAGACTAATAATCAGCGTGCTTATCCGGAAGGTGAATTTGCCTCCGGTCTTTTGGGATTCGTCAATGCTGATGGCCTCGGTCAGTATGGCGTCGAAGGTTCGCTTAATAAATTACTTTCTGGAACTAACGGACTTCTTAAGACTACATCCGATATTAATAATGTTGCACTGTCGATTGGCGATGACAATGTTAAAATTCCAGCTGAAGATGGCAAGGACGTTGTCTTGTCAATTGATCGTGGACTTGAGGAAAAGGTCGAAGAACTAGCGAAGGCAACTATCGCGAATACTGCTGCTACTAACGCCTCCGTCTTAGTATTAAAAGCCGACACAAATGAAGTTCTAGCAATGGCAAATTTACCAAACTATAATCCGGGAGACTATGGCAACGTCAAAGACGAATCGGCCTACATTAATTACACAACCCAGAATCCCTACGATCCTTATGAGCCGGCGTCGGTTTGTAAAAGCTTTGCCTTTTCGGCTGCCATTAACGAAGGCGTAATGACTCCAGAAACCACCTATTTTAATGACCATTACGACATCGTTGACGAGCGTAAAATTGAAAACGCTTGGAAAGGCTCCAATGTTTATGGTCAAATCAACATGAAAGATGCGCTTAATTGGTCCCTTAACACCGGCTCGATGCAGGCACTTCGTCTTCTTGGTGGCGACGCGGAAAATATTAATCGTGAGGGCCGTGAAAAACTGTACGATTATTATTATAATAGGTTTCGGCTTGGACAAAAGACCGGTATTGAACTAATCGAAGATGCTGGATCGCTTATTGAGCCAAATGCTAATATGTATGGCCTAAATGCAGCCTATGCCAATATGACTTTTGGTCAAAATTTAAATGTTACGATGATCCAGACCATTACTGCCTTTTCGGCGGTCGTCAATGGCGGCTTTTATCGCACCCCAACCATTTTGAAGGGAACAATAGAAGACGGAAAAATTGTCGAGTCTAATCAAGAAGATCGAGTAGAGGAACAAGTTTTGTCCTCCGAAACCTCTGCGACAATGCGAGATCTACTTATTAATAACCGTTCTTCAAAGCGCAGCCAGGGAATTGATCGCAAAGGCTACTCAGTGGGCGGAAAATCCGGTACTGCCCAGATGATTATCGGCGGGGCTTATGATACAACTATGGAAAAAACCGTCGGCTCTTATGCTGGCTTCGTTGCTAGCGAGGGTGGTATGCCGGAGTATGTAATTATGGTTAAGCTCTGGAACCCCAAAGGTGCCAAGCTCGAAGGCAAAGACGCGGGATATTTGTTTGATTCCATATCGAACTTCGTAATCGATTATTTCAAAATTAAACCAGGAGGAGTATAATAATAGCATGGACGTCATAAATGAAGAAATGTTCTACGGCCTACTTCTTGCATTGGCGAGTTTTTTGTTCTCGATGATGCTGACTCCGGTCTATACACATTTTGCCTATAAATATCACTTTTGGAAAAAACAGAAGAAAACTACAGTCGATGGCAAGTCTTTGCCAATCATGACTAAGCTTCATGCCCATAAGTTCAAACGCACTTTTCCAACCATGGCGGGTCTAGTTGGCGTAGTTGCTATTACTGTTGTGACCTGGATTTTTAACCTTGATCGTGGGCAAACTTGGTTGCCTCTAGTGGGTTTCTTGGGCGGCTCTTTCGTGGGCGTGATTGACGACGCAATTAATATTTTCGGTTCCGGTCGCGGCGCCGCTGGTCTACGCGGTCCAGTAAAGTTTATTTTGATTACCATCGTTGGGCTCTTTCTGGGCTGGTTCTTTGCCGCTAAACTTGGCTGGACATCAATCCTAGTTCCATTTGTCGGCAATATCGAGATCGGAATTGCTGGCATGATCCTTGTTTTCGCCTTTGCCGTTGTCGCGACATCTAATGCGGTCAACATTACTGATGGGCTAGATGGTCTCTCTGGCGGTCTTGCCATGTTGGCTTACGGCGCTTACGGCATTATCGCAATGCTTCAGGGCAACGTTCTCCTCTTTGGGTTTTGTATGACTGTTGTCGGATGGCTACTTTCTTACATCTGGTTTAATGTTCCGCCAGCTCGTTTTATGATGGGCGATACCGGCTCTTTCGCTCTTGGCGCCGGACTGGGCGTAGTCGCAATGATGACAAATTCCTTTTTGCTCCTTCCGATAATTGGCTTAGTATTCGTTGTTGAGACCGGCTCGAGCCTTCTTCAGCTTGCCTCGAAAAAACTCCTTCATCGCAAGATTTTCATTTCCGCCCCACTCCATCATCATCTCGAGGCTAAAGGTTGGGGGGAATCAAAAATTGTAATGCGTTTCTGGATTATTGCTGGAGTCTGCGCAATTGTAGGAATATTCCTTGCTGCGGCCGGAGGCGCAATTTAATTCATGGCGGTTGTCCGTAAACATAAAAGCGACCCTGTTATTCTTTTTTCCACATTGGGCTTATTAGCGTTAGGGCTAATTATCATCTACGCAATCGGACCCATGCGCGCAAACGTTCTTAACTCGACTTACGGTGCAAATTATGACCAAAATTTCTTCTTCGTTAAACAGCTTCAGTCTGTCGCTCTATCACTCGTCGCATTTTTCGTTGCTTTTAAAGTTGTGCCCTATAAATTTCTCAGAAAATGGTCAAAACTAATCCTGATTATCGCCCTTGCGCTCTCGGCTTTACTTTGGATCCTTTCAGCCGCAGGTTCATCATTAGCAAGATGCGAACTCGGCGAATGTCGTTGGTTTAATTTTGGCGGTATGAGTTTCCAGCCTGCCGAAGCATTAAAGATTGCCCTCGTGATTTATCTTTCAGATTTTCTTGCTCGTAAAAAAGAAGAGGGAAACATTGGTAAATGGCAAGAATTTTGGTGGCCACTTTGTCTTGTTTGTGGCGCTTCGCTTGGTCTAGTTGTTGTTGCGCAGGGCGATCTTGGAACCGGAATCACCTTAATTGCGATTGTCTTGGGTATGCTCCTTATCGCTGGGGTTCCCGCAAAGCAATATCTTATCCTCCTAGCTCTCATCCTCGTTGCCATAGTCGGCTTTATTGTCTTTGGCGGCCATCGCATGGCTCGCATTGAATCTTGGCTCGCCACTTTAACTGGCGCTAGCTCTGATTCGACTTACCACATTGAAAATTCAATGCTCGCAATTGGTACCGGGGGACTATTTGGTGTTGGCATCGGTAACTCCGTCCAGGCTACAGGTTATCTCCCAGAGTCAATCAACGACTCCGTTTTCGCAATCTTAGGTGAGACTTTCGGCTTTGTTGGACTAGCTATAATCATTGGCGTTTTCGTCGCGATGCTCCTTCGGATGTTGAAGGTTGCCGATAAAACTCCAGAACTCTCCGAACGCCTTCTTGTTGTCGGGATTTTTGCCTGGGTTTTCACCCAGATTGCCGTTAATATTATGGCGATGACTTCTTTGGCGCCGGTTACCGGTATTACCCTCCCGCTCCTCTCTTATGGCGGCACTAGTATGGTATTTATCGCCTTCGCAATTGGCTTAAGTTTACAGATTTCGTGTTATACTAGTAGAGAGGTAACTAAAAATGAAAATACTAGTAGTCGGCGGGGGGTCGGGTGGACACATCACTCCAGCCGTCGCCGTAATCCGTGAAATCATAGAAGAAAGACCGCGTGCCAAAGTTGAATTTTGGACTGACTTTAAATATTATAAAAATGTCACCAAATTAACCACAGAACTTGGCGTAGGTATTAAAATTGACGTTCGCCGTATTCTCGCTGGAAAATTCCATCGCTACGCCGGCTGGCATCTTAAGGACTATTTTATCCATTTTGACACCACTTTGAAAGACCTAATTTTTGGAAATATCTTAGGATTCTTTGGTTTTATGGGTGGACTTTTGATGAGTTTCTTTAGGCTTGCGCCGAAAAAGTCTCGCCCAAACATAATTTTCTTGAAAGGGGGCTTCGTCTGTCTTCCGGTCGGGCTTGCTGCACGTCTTTTTAAAATCCCTTACATTATCCATGAATCCGACGCCGTTGCCGGTTTGGCGAATCGAATCTTGATGAAGAAGGCGACCAAAGTTGCTTTTGGTGTTCCACTCTCAGAAGAAACCTTAGAAAAACACCCTAATTTTGTTTGGACAGGTATTCCGGTTGGTCCGGAGTTTAAGCCAGTTTCTCCGTCTCGCCAAGCTGGCTTGAAAAA
Source organism: Candidatus Saccharimonadota bacterium (assembly GCA_030527585.1). Classification (GTDB taxonomy): domain Bacteria; phylum Patescibacteriota; class Saccharimonadia; order Saccharimonadales; family Saccharimonadaceae; genus Nanosyncoccus. The sequence goes on along the minus strand of JAUNAL010000009.1, from coordinate 11,222 downwards.
AGCTTTCTCGTTTAGTCCAGACAAACCACTTATTATCATTACTGGTGGCTCTCAAGGCTCGAAACATCTCGATGAGACTACTCGTGAGATTCTCCCAGAGCTTCTTAAATTCACTTCGGTCGCACTTATCGCCGGTCGTAAACATTATGAAGACATGATTGATCTCAAACAATACGAGAACTGGGATAAGGCTTCGCTCGAATCTAATTTCCGCATGTGGGAATTTAATACCACAATGAATGAGCTAATGGGAGCCGCCGACGTAATCATTTCGCGTGCTGGCGCAACCACAATTGCCGAAATGTCTGCTCTTAAAAAAGCAGTTCTTCTTATCCCATTCGAACGCCTTCCTGGTGGTCATCAAGTAAAGAATGCTGAGCGATTAGAAACTGCTGGCGCAGTAAAAGTATTGAAAGACTCGGAAATGGTTGAAAATCCAGGAAAGCTTCTTGAAGAAATTAAACATCTCATTCGTTCGCCGCGCCTTCGTGCCGATATGGCAGAAAAATTACATGAAGAAGCCCGGAGCGACGCCGCACGCTGTCTTGCTGAGGTAATTTTGAAAGAGGCCACCTGATGCGAACTGGTCGAACTATTGGCGAGCAAAGGGAACGGCTCGAAAAGTCCTCAGAGCGTGCCGCCGTTCATAAAAAGAATAAAAGAAAACAAAAGACCCGACTTACGCTTACGGTGCTTGGTTTTGTCGTCGCAATAACCCTAGCAATTTGTCTTACTCTTCCCCTATTCGGTAAGAGGGAAGAACCGGAATATAGCCCAGTAGTAGTCGCCCCATATACCCCAACCATAGAAGTCATCGACGAAGATTTGACTGGTAGCGAGCTGCCTAGCCGCATCAAAGAATATATCGGTCAAGCCGAAGCCGACTTCCGTGAATTAGGCTACACACCAGTTAAAGTCGTTATTCCGTCCGGTGCAATTCGCGAAGTCCGTTTCTATTTAGACAGTTATACTGGATTCATCAAACTCATCACAGATCGTGGAACTGGCGTTTCGGTTGAGGACGCCGACCGCATGATTCACTACCTTGAAGAAAAGGGGATTACCGACTTTGAATATATTGACGTCCGAGTCGAGGGAAAAGCCTACTGGAAATAAAAGAGCTTTGGTTTGTGATTCTCTCCCCTATGTTCGGTTTTTGTTCGGGACAGAGCTATGAAATACGGAAACAAGGCGCGGTTTAAAACTCCGCAGAACAGGGGAAAATAGCAAAAAGGGAAATAAAAACGGGGAAATGTCAAATTTACAAAAATTCGACCAAAACCGGCAAAAATCTTAAAAATTAGCCAAAAACCCGAAAATCCACCCCAAGAGCCAAAACTCACGCATTTATACATGACTTATCTAACTTTCTAAGCGAAACATAAAGAAAACGCCGAGCCGGCGTTTTCAGAGTGAGTCCCCGTGAAGACGGGCGGCGAACGGGTTTCGCGTGGAAGTTAGATAAAAACAAATTAAATGAAGAGCAATATATAAAATCGGGGCATTTACGAGGCGTATTGGCATAATTCTCTCTATTTCAGACGTATAAGTTACTATCTTTTAAACTTAAGCATAATGTCCTAAAATCTATATTGTGCGACGTTAAGCATAAGCACGAATCAAAACACTAAAAACCGCCCCACACGTCCAAATCCCCCACAAAAAATCCCGATTTCTCCGTCGGGATTTTTTATATGCAATTCCACCGTCAATGCTCTACGACGAAGAACCCATCATAGCCATCCGAATTCTTCTTTTTAGGCTCAGATTTTTGTTCCAAAACCTCCTTTTTCTCGGTCTTATCTGGAACAGGGGAATTAACAGGGGTAGAAACAGGGGCAGCGGCAGCGGCCACCTTTTGAGCTATCTTTTTCCCTCTCTGCTTGTTTCGCTTCTTTGTCTCATTTTTACTCTGTTCTTCCCCCTCAGCCGGCTTTTTAGCCTCGGCTGCAGACTTTTTAGCTTCTGGGGCGCTCTCTTTTTTTTCTGTCGCTCCAACTAATTTCGCTAAATCTTTCAAGCCCGGTCGATCTTTACCCTCGGCAGTATTCGGGCTCAGATTCTGACGCCGGAAATCTGCCTGTGGCGTAAACTCATATTTTAAGTTCGGTTTTTGTTCGGTAGACTTAGGCTTACCAGGATTAACGCTCCCAGCTTCCCTACCGGAATCGGACAATTCTTTCTTATACTTCTCAGACTGTTCAATCGTCTCACGAATCTCTGCCTCAATCTCAGCCCGTGGCCGCCCAAACAATTTCCTGGAGTGCTCAATAATTGCATCGAAATTATCGGTTGGCGACTTCGGAATTGAAAGTGTAGTTGCCGAAAACGCCGGCACTTTCTCGCCATTAATAATCATCGAGATTACGAAATGACGGTTATTGAGCTGTAATAGGTCTCCTGCCTCGAAGGTCGGCTCAAACTGTTTGACTAGCACCGGAGCATCATCCGCCGAAACGCGGAACGAAATAGTCGTACCAACGTTCCCAAACACTGCATCACGCACTGAATCTGTCATCTGCGCAACA
>JAUNAL010000009.1:0-8684 GCA_030527585.1 Candidatus Saccharimonadota bacterium | reverse complement strand
GCGACGGTCAAATTAAGCCCATATTTTCGCGCCTCAGAGAGAATTACCGCAAAAGAATCTGTTGCAAAGTTCTGGAACTCATCAACATAAAGATAGAATGGCCGACGGTCTTTAACATCCGGGATATCTGATCGGCTCATTGCCGCAAGTTGAACCTTGGTGACAAGAAATGCCCCTAAAATCCCCGCGTTATCTTCCCCGATTAAACCTTTCGACAAATTAACTACCAAGATTTTCCCCTCATCCATAATCTTCCGAATATCAAACGACGACTTTGGCTGCCCAATGATATTCCTAATAATCGGGTTCGCCGTAAACGCCCCGACCTTATTAAGAACTGGTGCAATCGATTCGTTGACCTGCTTCTCGTTCCATTGCCCAAACTCATGTTTCCAGAATTGTAAAACCGTCACATCTTTACAGTAATCCAACGTCTCCTTCCGGAAATTTTTATCGGTCAACATCCGTGAAATATCGAGCAAAGTCGCCTCTGGACGGTCTAAAAGCGCCAATAGAGTATATCGAAGAATATGCTCGAGCCGTGGACCCCAGGAATCGCCAAACATACGCTTTAAAACCCCAATCACTTCCGAACAAATATTCGGCTTTCTCGAAGGGTCCGAGATCTCTAAAGGATTAAAAGCTACCGGATAAGCGGTATCTGCTGGATTAAAATAAACTACATCCTTAATTCGCGATTCAGGTACAAACTTCAAATTATCAATCGCAAAATCTCCATGCGGGTCAATAATGCAATAACCCTGGTTATAAAAAATATCCGATAGAGCCAACAACTCCAAAAGCCCAGATTTACCCGCCCCAGTTTGACCAATAATATAGACATGCCTCGATCGGTCGCGCCGGAGTAAACCGAACTGATGATTAATCCCCCGGAAGTTCGTTAGTCCAAACGCCGAAATATTCTCATCATTCGCCAAAACACCAGTCATAATCGGTAATTTCGCCGGTGGTTCCGCCGTTTTTGACGTTGCCCAAACAATATTCGGCGTCTCAACCGAAGTATGCGGTAAATGATAAACCGAAGCTAATTCCGCAATATTCAAAATAAAGCCATGGTCTGTAAATTCGCGCACTTTATAAGCATTTAAATCCTCCGCCTTAAAGCTCCCGCCAACCTGCTTAAAACCATTCAAATTGGTCGAGTTGAACTGTTTAAATGTCCCAACCAAAGCCTGCATATTCAACTTTGCATCGACCTGGTTCTCGCCAAGATACGCCAGCCTAATTTTAACCTCATAACCGAGCTTTGTCGCCTTCTCTTCCGCTTTCGCAATTTGAGTTTTCGCTCGCTCAGACAGCTCTACTTTAACTTCCGACCCAGTTCCTCCCGCTGGCGGTCTGAATAAAGCCCCAAGAACCTCAACTAACCAAGTCCAATCAATTCCCGTCCCCGCCAGCAGGGGTTTCTTCCCTGACTTAACTCGCTTGATCCATTTGTCCGTCGTTGTTTTATGCCAATCATCTGGAATCGGTCGCGTCAAAATCTGAATCCACATCTCCTCTGTATTGCTCGGGTCTAACTTCGCCAAAGTTCCCGTAATCCCAGCCAGTGGATCCACTTCAAATGACTCAAACGTCTTAATTGGCAAGGCGTCATTCTCGATCAAAGACAATTCCGCCGAATAAGCAACCGGATATTTTCCTCTCCCATCAGCATAATCATCATCCATTTTATGAATCTGGACCGTCGGGTATTGCGCATAAATCTGCCCCTCGACAAAACTCTGCAAAACCTTCGGCACCCAAACATAAAACCTAATCTGTCCCGCCGTCGAAACAATCTCAAAAGACAAATGTTCCTGGACCCCACCAGAATTCTTCAACTCTTTCCTGTCGCGCAAAATACCATGCAGGGACGCAAACAATTGTTCCGCTGCCAACTCCTTCTTGTCGTTGGTGCGCGGAATCTCAAGCATCAAAAGCACCGAATCGACATTCAGAACCTTCAGCTTATTCAATTTTTTATAATTTCGATATGTTAAAAACGCCAGAACCCCAACCACTGGAATCCAAAATACTGGCATTAGAATAAAATGTATGACTGAATCCATGAGAATATTATAGCATATTTAAGCTAAAGTATAACTATTCTTCCCAATCTTCTTAAAGGAATCCTTATTCTGTAAATTCAAAAGCACTGTCGTCTCTTTAACTTTTCGCACTCGAAGAACTTGTTTAACAATCTCCTCACGCGAGAGCGGCTCTTCTGCCTTCTCTAAAATCGACTTAATAATATCAGCAATAGTTCCCTTCTTGTAGCCCCAGTTAGATAGCGCATAAATTCCCCGCCCAATCAAAACAAAGCGCGGATCCTTGATTAATTCATTATGAATTGCCTGAATCGTCACATTTTTTCGTTTGAAATTCGAATCCGCAATCTCTTTCGCAATATCTGAAAAATGCATCGGTTCATGTTTGGCTTCCAAAATCACAAAAATCTTATCGCGAATATTCTTTGGATTAACTGCTGGCCATTTTGCAAGCCCCCAAGACCAATTTAGAGTTGCAAGCAGCTTCGAAATTGACGCTACTGCTTTTATATGGTCAGGATGTTCATAATTCAACTTGTTGTCAAGCTCATCAATCGTAATCGGCGCCTTATTTTCTTTAATAATCTTAACGATCTCATCAACACGCCCACGAATAGCTGCCGAATCACCATACTCAGCGATTCCGATCGCCGCATTATACTTATCATTTTCTTCCACAACCGAAAGGCTCTTTGAAAAAGTTGCGATAAAATAAATACCGGTTCTCTCCGAAGCGGTAGTAGTTCGTCCATATACTTTGTCAGCGAGGTCAGAAAGTTTCGCAACTCGCCCCATTTCAGTCAAATTTCGAATTAAGATTTTTTCAGCAGCAGCTAGCTCGGTTATCTGGCCTTCCTCAGCGGAAATTTGGAGGCGGATAAGAATGGCTTTCTCAAGTTGTCTAACTCGTTCTCTTGTAATTGACAACATTTCGCCAATTTGTTCAAGAGTTTCTTTATTGCCGGTAAGCCCGAAGCGTCGCGAAATGATTTCTTTTTCTCGCTCTTGTTCGATGATTTTTAGACTGCCGGAGATTGCATTCTTTAGGATTTCCGCATTTTGGTCCATCAATTTTCTACCTTTTTCTGCCCCTGTTAATAATATTAATTTTCTTTATGATATCATAATTGAATAATAATGTCAACTATAAAAATCACCTTTACCCTAAACTATTGTAGCACATTTTTTACAAATATGGAAAAAAATTATAAAACCATAATCGTAATAAAAAAGGCCGCAATTTTTTACGGCCCCAAGAAGCACTAAAAGCCAGTCGAAGATATAAAATTGTACCCCCATTGGCTATAGAGCAACGCATGGCTTTTCTTTTCTCCGCTCTCGCTCTGAGCGATATCACAAATTTGCCATGCCTCAGTTTTTCCAGGAAGCGGCTCCGTTTTTGGCTCAAAAAGTCTAACGCGCCAAGATATGTTTCCGCCAATCCCAAATCTGGATCGGACCGTAAAATCGCATCTGTAAGCTTTAAAATCAATTACTTCGCTCCTGCAAACTCCATAGCTATCCTGAGTCTTTAAATCAGCAAATTCCAGTCGCAGAAGCCCGCCAGCCTCAATATTAACTGACATTAATTTCCAGCGTTTGTTAGCACCCTGACAAGCTGCCTGGAAATCCCCATATAAACTAGGATCAATTTTAGCATATATCATCAAAAAAGTCAACTATGAGAAATAACATTATTTCTTACGAGGTGCTCTTCTCCTCGTTTTCGGCTTATTCTCAAGCATCTCTTTCGCCTGTTCTAAACTAATCGACTTCGGGTCCAAATCTTTCGGAACTTTAACATGATTTCGCCGTCCCGGCCCCTTCACATACGGTCCGTAAGCTCCATTAATGATCATAATCTCGCCAAAATCCGCCAAAATTGAATTCACTTTCGCCTGATAAAGCGGCAGAGCTTCCTCAAATGTCACCAAATACGGGTCATAATCTTTCATCGGGATATTATATTTCCCGCCCTTAAGATATGGCCCAAACGGACCCGCCGCCGCAATCAGCTCGACTCCATCTGGCGCTGCCCCCAATACTCTCGGCAAACTTGGCAAAGCCAACTGTTTTAATGCCTGCTCCAGCGTGACCGTCTTAACCGACTTCCGTTTTGGCAGCGGCGCAAACCTCGGCTTCTCTCCCGCTTCTTTCTCATTATCACCAATCTGAATAAACCCCCCATTTTTCCCAACTTTCGCATAAATCGGCTTCCCCGTCTCTGGATCATGCCCCAAAAGCCTCGCATTATTATAACGCTCCACCCCATTTGCAGCCAGTACCGTATCCCTAAACGGTCCATAAAAATCCTTTAGCATCTTCACCCGCGCTAATTTCGCTTCCGCAACCAAGTCCAAATCTTTCTCAATATTCGCCGTAAATTTATAATCAACGATATTCTTAAAATTCTCCGTCAAAAATCCCGAAACCAGCTCCCCAATCAGCGTCGGCATCAATTTTCCCTTGTTGGCACCATATTTCTCTCGCACCAAACTCCTCGAAACCGTCCCCGCATCTAGCTTAAGCTCAACAACTTCGCGCTCTTCCCCCTCGCTCTCGCCTTTAACGACATAGCCTCGCGCCTGGATTGCCGTCATAATCGAAGCATACGTCGAAGGCCTCCCAATTCCTAGCTCCTCTAGCTTCTTAACTAAGGAGCCCTCGGTATATCTCGCCGGCGGTTTCTGGAAAGTCTGCCGAGCCGTCATCGCAAGGAGCTTAACCTCGTCGCCCTTTGCGACTCGTGGCAACTCTAAATCTTTACTTTTACCATAAACCTTCAAAAACCCGTCAAAAACTACCACTTCCCCCTTCGCAACAAATTCGTCATTAATCCGAATCGTTGTCTTTGCAACTTTCGCATTCGCCATCTGCGTCGCAAGCGTCCGCGCCCAAATTAACTGATAAAGCCGTTTCTCATAATCATTTTTTCCAGCCGAAACCCTCGAGAAATCCGTCGGGCGAATTGCTTCGTGGGCTTCCTGTGCCCCCGCTGACTTTGTCTTGAAGCTCCGCGTCTTTAAATATCCCGCTCCAAAATGCTCCTTAATATATGAAGCTGCTGCCGCAACTGCTTGTTTCGACAAATTCAAAGAGTCTGTTCGGTGATAAGTAATCAAGCCCGCTTGGTAAAGCCCCTGCGCCGCCGTCATTGTCGTTCGCGACGAAAAACCAAGCTTTGAGTTTGCTTCAATCTGCAGCGCCGCTGTTGTAAACGGAACTGGATTTGCCTTTGCTCCCTCCGTTTCCTCAACCTCAGTAACGACAAATTTCTTCCCCGAAAATCCTTCTAACAATTCCCTCGCCCCCGCCTCATCTTCCGGCGCTTTTCCGTCATAGCTAGCATCAAACTCCGCATCTTTCAAAAACTTCCCCGAAATCTTAAACGTCGATTTCCCTGCGAACTTCTCAATCTCTTTTTCGCGCTCAACAATCAATCTAAGTGCTGGACTCTGAACCCGTCCCGCCGAAATCGCCCCCGGCACTTTCCGCCGCACAATATCCGACAGATCATACCCAACCAACATATCAAGCGTCTGCCTCGCCTGCTGGCTTGCTACCATATCCATATCCACCGTTCGCGGATTCAGAATCGCCGCCTCAAGCGCCGGCTTTGTAATCTCATGAAAAGTAATCCGCGCCGTATCCTTCGGAAGCCCCAAAACCTCAGTCAAATGCCAAGAAATCGACTCTCCTTCGCGGTCTTCGTCCGTCGCGAGCCAAACTTTATCCGCCGCCTTGGATGCTTTTTTTAGTTCCGAAATAATCTGTTTATGCCCCGGGTCAATCTCATACGTCACATCAAACGTCGCCTTATCGACCTTAGTGTCCTTCCGGACATGCCCCACACTCGCCAAGACCTTAAAATCCGACCCGAGATATTTCTCGATCGTGTGCGCTTTTGCCGGGCTCTCTACAATCACCAGATTTTTTGACATATATACATGATAACATATTTGGAATCGTAAGTAAAACCTCCTAAGCCAAACATAAAGAAAATGCGAAGCTTGCATTTTCAGAGCGAACACCCGTGAAGACGGGCTGTGAGCGGGTTTGGCGTAGAGGTTTTATTCACGAGAATCAAAAAAGCCTCAGGTAAGGGTGGGCATCACCTGAGGCTATTTTGGCCCTCTAACACTTCACTACTATACCGGGTGAACCCCGGAAGCGCGACCCACCTCACACAACATTGGGGCCCGCCGGTTAGAGGGATTGCTATGCCTTCGAAAGATTCCTTTCTAAGTGGAGGTAATACTTTTAACTTTAAACCATGAAGAAATTTAAAGCCCGAAAGGGTTTCAAAAGCACGCAATTTCTGCTACACTACGAATAGTATAGTCGAAATTATAACTTATTTAGGTGCGGTGTAGAGCTTTTTGTTGCCCTAACTGAACTCATTATATCACACAGGAGGAAAAATGTCAACACTTTTTCACACTTTTTTTCAAAATTTCAACCAAATATCACCTCTAGAAGCCAATTTTACAGAGGTGTTAGAGGCTATTGTGCTTAAGCCTAAAATGTTGTATTTTCATGGTAAAATGCCAGAAAATGTGTTAAAAAATGGCAAATTAGAACGCCCGAAAGCCGTCGCCATTGTCGGTTCGCGCCACAATACGCGCTATGGCGAGGAAATTGCTTATGATTTGGCTTATAAATTAGCGAAAAAGGGCGTTATTATCGTTTCCGGTCTCGCCTATGGGATTGATTCGGTCGGTCATCGTGCCTGTTTGGAGGCTGGCGGCACGACGGTCGCCGTTCTCGGCACCCCAATTAACCAGATCTACCCCCGTTCACATACTTCCCTAGCCAAGGAAATTGTCGAAAAAGGCGGGGCAATTATCTCGGAATATGCCCCTGGGGCGCAAATTTTGCCGAAAATCAGCTTTCTTGAGCGAAACCGCCTTATCTCGGCGCTTTCGGATGCGGTTGTGGTCGTAGAGGCTGCAGAACGTTCCGGAACCCTAAATACCGCCGCTCACGCCCTAAATCAAGGGAAAGAGGTTTTTGCGGTTCCAGGGAATATTAATAATCCCTATTCGCGGGGCTGTAACAAGTTAATTGCTTCCGGCGCGACGCCTTATCTCGAGCCGGATGATGTTCTCCGCTTCCTCTTTCCTGAAGATTTTGCGAAAAAACAGAAAAAGCTGAAGAATCTTGGGCTGGTTGGCGATTCGGACCTCGAGACTGCCGTTTTGAAAGCGCTAGGCAGCGGGCTCCGCTCTGGCGAGGAGATTATGGCGAATTTGAATCTCCCACCTGAACTTTTCAGCCAAACCATCACTCTCCTAGAGATCAAATCCCGCGTCCGCGCCCTTGGGGCGAATAATTGGAGCTTGGTGTGATGAAAGAGGAAAATAATTACCAGATACATTTTCTATCTAATCCGAAAGACATTATCCAGTCTCATGAAATTTCAGCAGCTGGCTTATTGGCTAAATACTTCAGATCAGATGTGTATTTTTTATCACGAGAGGTATTAAAAACGCCAGATTTAAGAATTAAGGATCAATATTGGGAGCTCAAGAGCCCTATTAGTAACGGAAAGAAGACGATCGAAAACTGCCTAAGAGCCGCCGCCGAACAGTCGCAGAACGTTGTCTTGGATTTGCGACGATTCCCTGCTGATTATAGGATTGCGATTAATAAAACAAGATATTTTCTAAAATGTACGCCAAACAAGATAAAGAGGATAATATTTATCACAAAGTCTAACGAAATTCTTGACAAATTTTAGCAAAAAGAATACAATAAAAACAAGAATTCCCAACGTCACTGTATTGTCTCCGCGGGTCTCTCTTAGGAAAACGCATCTTCGGATGCGTTTTCTCGTGGCTTAAAAGTTTATCTCCCGCAAAACTCATCAATCTTCTGAGCTACTTCCCCCAAAATCTCCGGTAAACGCTCTTTTTCCTCGGCTGTAAATCGCGACAGGACAAATTCCGTATCGCCGAGCCGCCTCTTGAGTTCATCATTCCCCGTTCCGAGCCGAATCCTCGGATATCGATCTGTCCCTAGCGCCTTCGTAACAGATTTCAAGCCATTATTCCCCCCGGCCGTGCCATTAACCCTCGCCCGGATTTTTCCAAATTCAAGGTCAAAATTATCGCAAAGCACTAAAATATCAGAGGTCTGGACCTTATAATAGCGCGCAAACTCAGAAACTGCAGAACCGCTCTCGTTATAGTAATTCTGGGGTTTAATAAACAAAATATCGTCCCTACGCCCCGTAATAGCCCCATAGCGCGGTTTATCCCCCCAACTAAGGTCATTCAGCCGAAAATAAAAATCAAGGGCTAAAAAGCCGAAATTATGCCTCGTAAAGTTGTATTCCGCGCCCGGATTTCCGAGCCCAACCACTAATTTCATGTCTAAATCATACCATAAAATATGGGAAACGAAAAACCCTTGCGACTTCTTTTGCGGTTGTGCTATAATTAAAGAGCAATAACTAAACATTTTCATTAAGGCGTCGATTTTATTATCGGCTTCGTGGCGACAAAACACATTAATGGCGCCATGAGGTTATCATATGTGTTCTGTTGACGCAAGTTGATGGAGATGTTTGGTTATTGCACCCTCGTGGTGCCATTTTTATACTAGCGGCACTACGATAAAGAGAGGTAACAT
>JAUNAL010000003.1:30121-48868 GCA_030527585.1 Candidatus Saccharimonadota bacterium | reverse complement strand
CTTGGGAGTATGATTTTGAAATTTGGGAGTATGATTTTTGGCGTGGTATAATGAAGGGCATGGCAATGATTTTAAATAAACAAGATGATTTGAATGATGAACTCTCAAAGAGGATTAGTGCGGATCTCCGGGCGAAGATGGAAGAGAGTTCGAAGGTTGGAAATGCGGATCCGGACTTTGCGGAAGATTCGGAATATGTGAAAGATTTTCAGAAAACAAGTAAATTTGGTTGGATTTGGATTGTTTTGATTTTGGGAGTGATAGTTTTGGCGGTGGCACTACTTATATAATATACCGATGGGTGTGGTATAATATAATATATGGAAGAGTTGGAAAAACTAAAATTAGAATTAAAGAACTTGAATTTTGAGTACGCAAAAATTAAAGAGATTGCGCCTGAGAAGCGTGGCGAGTTTGGGCGGGAGTTGAATGCGAAGAAAGTGGCGATTCTAGAGAAGATTAAGAAGGCTGAGGAAGAGTTACTGAACGAAGAGGTTGAGGCGATTGATGTGACAGCGCCAGTTGGCGTGAACGAAAAATTGCCGGAGGTTTATTCAGTATTCCAAGGAACGAAACATCCTTTGATGACGGAACTTGATAAAGTGACGGGGATTTATCAATCGATGGGATTTGACGTAGTGGAGTCGAGACAGTTGGATGATGAATATCACATGTTTGATAGCTTGAACTTTGCGAAGGAGCATCCGGCGCGAGATGGGTATGATACTTTTAGGACAGAAGAGGGTTTAATTCCGCCAGCGCATACTTCAACGATGCAGCATCGAGTTTTGAAGGCTTATCGTGACCGGTTGAAAGAGGGCGGAGAGATTGCCGTAGTGGTCCCGGGGCGAGTTTATCGAAATGAAGATGTCGATGCGACGCATGAGCATACTTTTTATCAATGTGAGGGGGTTTATGTTTCGAAAACTTGTACGATGGGGGATATGTTGGGAATTTTGCGAGAATTTTTTGAGAAATATTATGAGCAGAAATTAAATATTCGGACTCAGCCGGGTTATTTTCCGTTTACGGAACCGAGCTTAGAGTTTTTGATTGAGAAGCCGAAGACTTTGGGCGGAAAGAAGGGCGATTTCTTGGAGATGTTGGGTTGCGGGATGATTCACCCGAATGTTCTTAAGATGGCAGGGATTGATCCGGAAGAGTATCATGGTTTTGCGTGGGGAGGCGGGATTGACCGGTTAGTGATGCTGAAATATGGTCTTGGCGATGTGAGATATTTTGAGTCGGGCAATCTTAATTTCTTGAAGGAGTTTTAAATGAAAATTTCGTTAAATTGGTTGAAAAAATATGTTGATGTTAAGGTTTCGGACGAAGAGTTGGTGAGGCTGATTGGTGCGCGCTTGGTCGAGGTTGAGGGGGTGATTGATGAGAGTCATAAATACGACAAAATTTATGTGGTTCGGGTTGAGACGGCGGAAAAAATTCCGGAGACACATTTAACTTTGTGCCAGATTGATGTTGGTGGTGAGGAACTAGTGCAGGTGGTTTGCGGAGCACCAAATGTGCGAGAGGGGATGCTCGCGGCATGGATTGCGCCAGGAGCTACGGTTCCGGCGAGTGTGCATGAGGACGCGCCGTTTGTGATTGGCAAGCGAAAGATGCTCGGAAAATATGAGTCAAACGGGATGCTCGCGGGCGCGGATGAATTGGATTTTGGTGATGACCATTCTGGGATTGTGGAGATTGACCCGATGATTGCGGAGCCGGGGGAATTATTGGCGGATGTTTTTGGGCTTGATGATTCGATTTTGGAGATTGAGAATAAATCTTTGACGCATCGTCCGGATTGTTTTGGGTTGATTGGTTTTGCGCGCGAGGTACATGGGATTCTGGGAAATGAGGGGAAGTTTTCGGCGCCAGAATTAGAAGAAGAAATTTTAGGCGAGGCTTCGCATGATTTAGGACTTTCGGTTGAGATTTCCGATTCGAGGATTTGTGAGCGATATACGGCTATTGCTCTTGCGAAACATGGCGAGATAAAGAAGAAATATCTGACGTTTATTGATACGATTTTGGCGAAGTCGGGGATGCGTCCAGTTGACCCGATTGTTGATGCAACGAATTATTTAATGCTACTTACGGGGCAACCTTTGCATGCGTTTGATTATGATAAGTTTGTGGCGGTTTCTGGTGGAGAGGCGGCGAAAGTTGTGGTGCGTTTGGCAAAAGAAGGTGAGAAGTTGGAACTTTTGGATGGGCGTGAGGTTGAACTCGTGGGTAATGATATTGTAATTTGTTCGGGAGAAGTGCCGGTCGCGCTGGCGGGGGCAATGGGCGGAAAGTCGACGGAAATTGACGAAATGACAAGGAATGTGATTTTGGAATCAGCGACGTTTAGTTTGTATAATTTGCGTAAGACGCAGATGAAACATGGAATTTTCTCGGAGGCGATTACGCGGTTTACGAAGGGGCAGGCGCCGAACCAAACGCTTTTGGTCGCAGAGGCTTGTGCTAGGATGCTTAAGGACGGATTTAGGGTTGCGGAAGTGATAGATAATTATCCGCAGGAGACTCGAGTGGGCGAAGTTAAAATTCTGGTTTCTGAAATTAATGGACTTTTGGGGACGGAATATTCGAAAGAGTTGATCGTGCGGACGCTTGAAAGTGTGAATTTTGAGGTTATGGCGGAGGGGGAGATTTTAAGAGTTTCGGCGCCGGCATGGCGAACGGATATTCGTATTCCTGAGGATGTGATTGAGGAAGTTGGTCGGCTTTTGGGATATGACAATATTGTGCCAACTTTGCCGCTTCATGGAACGCCGAATCAAAATCGGATGTGGGAGCTAAAAACACAAGTGCGAGATATTATGTCGAGCTTTGGTGCGAATGAAGTTTTGACTTATAGTTTTGTGAGTGAGAAGTTGTTTGAGAAGGCGGGGCTTTCGAAGAAAAATGCATACAGAATCGTCAATTCGATTTCGCCGGAGTTGCAATATGTGCGGCAGTCGATTGTGCCGAGCCTGCTTGACAAGGCGTATGTGAACCAGAAAATTCCGTATGACCAGTTTGCGTTGTTTGAGATCAATAAAGTTTATCAGAAAAAGTGGGGGATGAATGAAGAGAATGTTCCAGTTGAGAAAATGCGGATGGGGTTTGTGCTGGCGGAGCGAAAAGGTGTTGGCGCGGCATATTATAAGGCGAGAAAATTCGTCGATGAGCTTTTGAGGGAACTTGGGATTAGCGCGGAGTATGTTTCGATTACGCGGGAGTATGATTCTAGTACGAGCGAGTATGTTCTCGGTATGCCGTTTGAAAAGAAGCGAGCGGCGGAAATTTTGGTTTCTGGCGAGCGGATTGGTGTGGTTGGTGAATTTAAGAATTCGGTGAGGCATAATTTTAAGTTGGCAGAATATTTGGCGGGATTTGAGCTTGATTTTGATCGAGTGCTTGAACTTGGGCGGATGAAAAAAGTTGGGAAGTTTGGTTTTAAAGAAAAAATTGATGAAACTGTGACGACGATGGAGAGTTATGCGGAGACTTTGGAAAAGATGCAGGCAAAATATCCAGAAGCGGAGATTTCGGCGGTTTCAATTTATCAACCTGAGGGCGCGGAAGCGAAAAACATTACGTTCCATATTGAGAAATCATAAAGTTTATGCTAAAATCGAGTTATGATATTGCTCGATAATGTGACGAAGAAATATTCTGGCGATAGCTCGCCGGCGCTTGATAAGGTTTCTTTACATATTGAGCCGAATGAATTTGTGTTTTTGGTGGGGAAATCAGGGGCTGGGAAGTCGACCTTGATTAAGATGATTACGAAAGAGGAAAATCCGGACTCAGGGAAGATTATTATTGGCGGGATTGATCTAGATTATGTGAAGAAACGGCATATTCCGGGCTATCGACGAAGGCTCGGTGTGGTTTTTCAGGATTTTAAGCTTTTACCGAGGCGAACGGTTTATGAGAATGTGGCGTTTGCGCTTGAGATTGCGGGGATGAGTGGAAAAGAGATTGCAAAGACGGTGCCGAAAGTTTTGGAATTGGTTGATTTGTCGGATCAGGCGAAAAAATTCCCATCACAGCTCTCGGGCGGACAGAGACAGAGAGTTTCGATTGCGAGGTCGGTAGCGAGACAACCAAAGATTTTGATTGCGGACGAGCCGACAGCGAACTTGGATCGTTTGACGACGGAGGAAATTATTCAGCTTCTCAAAAAGATTAATGATTTTGGGACGACGATACTTGTTACGACACATAATGAGAATATTGTGAATAGTTTGCAAAAACGAGTGGTGACGCTCTCGGACGGGAAGATTATTAATGATCAGAAAAATAATGGTATTTATAAGTTGGATGCAACGCCGACGCCGAAACCGACACGAACGATTCAGACTCCGGGGCATGCGTTAAAGAAGCCAGCGGTAAAAAATGAAACGGCTGCGAAAGCTACGGCGACTACAAAAAGGAAAATTATACAATGATAAGAAAAAATAATTTACCGGATACGAACGACAAGAGTTTGAAACAGGCCGCGAAACGAGGTCTTAAGACGATGAAGAAAACTCGTGCAAAGCATCCGCTTAGGACGCAGGGGCGGATTGTGAAATATGGGACGAGTAGCTTTTTTAGGAATATTTGGCTTTCGACGGCGGCGACGGTTGTGATGGTGATTACTTTGGTGATTTCGTTTGTGACGGTTGTGGCGAGTGTGATTTTAAGCAACACGGCGGAAATGATGCGCGAAAAGATTGATATTACGATTTATCTTGAGCCGAACACATCAAAGGAGAAATTAGACGAGCTGTCTGGGATCATCCAGACGGACTCGAACATTAAGAGCGTGGTGGTTTCGACGTCGGAAGAGGAGTATGAGAAGTTTTTGGTAGAGAATGCGGAAAGTGACGAAATTATTGATGCGCTTGGCGATGATATGCGGGAGTTGATGGTGTCGAAAATGCAGGCGACGATGAGGATTAAGGTGCATGATGTTGAGAATTTGGATAGTATTAAGAATTTGGTAGAGACGAATGAGGTTTTTGTGGAATATCTTGATGACGAGATGGAACCGACTTATGATGTTAATCAAGCGGAGATTGCGACGATTACGTCTTGGGCGCGGATTGCGCGGACTGGCGGCTTGATTTTGGCGGCGGTGTTTTTGGTGATTTCGGTTTTGATTATTTTTAGCACAATCCGCATGGCGATTTTCTCGCGGCGGGAAGAGATTTATATGATGAAGTTGGTCGGGGCGGACAAAAGGTTTATTCGTGGGCCGTTTTTGGTTGAAGCGGAGATTTGTGGCGTGATTGCTGGCATCTTGGCGGCGACAATTAGCTATTTTGGGTTTATTATGTTGGCGCCAAAGCTTTCGGGATATGGAATTAATATTGATTCGATTATGAATATTTTACAGTCTAATCAGCTGATTTTGGTTTATTTGGCATTTATTGTGCTAGGGATGATTGTGGGACGAATTTCGGCTTGGCTCGCCATTTCAAAATATCTTAACAAGGAGTAAAAGTTGTTTACTCCCGCTAACTTATATGAGATAATAAGGTTATGGTAATGCTAAAAATGAACATGAAGAAAATTTTAGTTTCGGTTTTAATTTTTGCGATGGTAGTGACACCGGTGTTCATGAATGCGATGATGGTGAAAGATGTGGAAGGTTTGTCGCTCGCATGCAAGAATAGCCCTGAATGTATGGCGGCGGTCGCGAAGGAACAGGAAGCGAATAAAAATGCGGCGGCGGCGAGCTCGTCGGCGAACTTGTTTCAGACAAAGGTTTATGAGCTAAGCTCGGAGATTGCGGAGAAGGAGCGCGAGATCATTGAGTCGGAGGCGGAAGCGAAGGAGCTTTCGGCAAAAATTAAGGAGACTGAGAAAGAATTGGCTATAAAACAGGAGGCTTTGGCAGAGCTTTTGATAAATATGCACTTTGAAGGCGATGCAGAGCCGATTACGATTTTGGCGGGTGCCGAATCGATTTCGGATTTGGCTGAGAAACAAGCGCGGGAGAGTGTTGTTAAACAACAAATTAGTGGGACGGCGAAGGAAATTAAAGAAACAAAACAGGAGCTTGAAGCTGACAAAGTTGAGGTCGAGAGACTTCTGGCTGAGCAGCAGACTGCTAAAAATGATTTGGTGGCGAAGCGAGCTGAACAGGAAGCGTTAGTGAATAAATATCAAAATGATGTGGCGTCGTATAATGCGATGGCGGAGGCGGCGAAAGAAGAACAGCGAAAGGCGGAACTTGAGGAGCAGCGAAAGAATCCAAGTCTCTACTCGGGTAGTTCTTATACTGGCATAAATACTTACCCATGGCAAGAGAAGTGTCCACAGGATAATATTTCATATATTACTTATTGGAATGGTTATAAGCTGGGCGGGTATGTTTGTCAGTGTGTGAGCTATGTGGCATGGAAAGCGTATGAGGCGTATGGGTTGGCGCCGGCCTGGGGGAATGCAAGTTCGTGGGACACTGCGGCAAGTGCGCGAGGCTACACGGTAAACCGAACTCCGGCGGCGGATACGATTGGACAGAGCGATAGTGGAAAATACGGGCATGTATTCTGGGTTGAAAGTGTGAATGCGGATGGCTCGATTAATGTGACGGAATACAATAATGCGTATGCGACGCAAAACTACTCGGGTGTTTTCCGGGCGGGGGATTTTGGCTCACGCAGAATTTCGGCAAGCCAGGTTGGAAACTTCAAATATATTCATTTACGATAATAGTATGATTTTTGGGGGCTGGAGTATGATTTTTTAAGTTCCGAGTATGTTTTAGTATGTTCGGAGCATGATTTTTATGCTAAAATAATAGAATGAAGAAGAAGTGGGAAGAGAAAAAAACAAGTTTAGGTAACGCAATTATTATCGGGGGAGTGATGGCGGTCCTCGGGGGAGTAATCGGAGCCAACTTTAATAGTTGGTTCGGTGGGTTTGCGCCATATCTTGGGTTTTCGGAAAGTCGAGCCGAAACGAAAGTTGACTGGTCATCGCTTGATGAGGTGTATAACGAGCTGGCGGCTTCGTATAATGGCGAGATATCGATAGAGGCGATGATCGATGGCGCGAAAACTGGGATGGTTGAGGCGTTAGGCGATCAATATACGGCTTATATGAATGCGGAGAAGAGCGAAGAGTTTTATAATGACTTGTCTGGTAATGTTGGTTCAGGAGTGGGGATTGAGATGGGGCTTCGAGACGGTTATGTGAGGGTGCTCCGGGTTTTGCCGGATAACCCAGCTCTCAAAGCGGGGGTTTTGGCTGGAGATATTATATATAAAGTGGATGGCGAAGAAGTTTATAGTTTATCGACGGAGGAAATTTCGCAGAAGATTCGGGGGGAGACTGGATCGGAAGTGACGGTGACAGTCGTAAGGAATGGCGAGGAACTTTCGTTTACAATGACGCGCGAAACGATTAACAATGTTTCGGCATACGTGGAATATGATGGGTCGACGGCGATTGTGACGGTGACGCGATTTGATACTGATACTGGCTCGAAGGTTCAGGGGATAGCGCAAGAGTTTGCGAGCAGGGGCGTTAATAAGGTGATTTTAGATCTCAGGGGGAATGGTGGAGGATATGTTTCGGCGGCGCAAGATTTGCTCGGCCTTTGGCTTGATGGGCAGAAAGTTTTAGTTCAGAAGTCAAAGCATTTTGGGAATACGACGACCTCGACGGCTTCTGGAAAAGCAATTCTGAAGGATATGGAGACGATTGTTTTAGTGAATGGCTCGACGGCGTCGGCATCGGAGATTGTGGCGGGGGCGTTACAGGATTATAATAAGGCGACGATTTTGGGCGAAAAGACGTTTGGGAAGGGGGTTGTGCAGACGCTTGAAAAGTTGTCAGGTGGGGCGACTTTGAAAGTGACGACTGCGGAGTGGTATACGCCGAATGACCGTTCGATTAATAATGAGGGGATTACACCGGACGTGGAAGTCGAGCGGACTTATGAAGATATTAATATGATGCGCGACCCGCAGATGGATAAGGCGAAGGAGCTTTAATGAGGATCGTAATCGCGACAGCGGTTTATTATCCAATGATAAATGGCGTGGCGGTGTTTTCGCATAATTTAGCGGTAGGTTTGGCGGAAAGAGGTCATGAGGTTTTAGTTTTGTGCCCGTCGCAGACGGGGCGGAGTTATACGCGGACGATTGATGGGGTGAAAACTTGCTATTTGAAATCCTCGGAGATTAAAGTTTATCCAGATCAGATCCATAAAGTGCCGGAGGGAAAGAAGCTTTTAGGGATGAAGTTGCCGCGAATATTTTATAAACATGGTTTTCGGGTTTCGGTTTTTCCGAAGCGCGAAGTGAAGAAGATTTTGGATGAGTTTGGACCGGATGTGGTGCATGTTCAGGTGTCGGATATGATTGGAATGAGCGTGGTTTCGTATGCGCGGCGACAGGGGATTCCGGTTGTGACAACCGAGCATAATCGCCCGGATGTTTTAACAGATCCTTTGGGTTTGCCGAAGTTTTTGAAGAAACCGGTTGTCTCGGGGCTTGAGAGGTTCTTCATTTGGCGACATGGAAAAAGTGATTTTGTGACGATGCCGACGAAGTTGGCGATTCGAGAGTTGTTAAAAGATCGGGAATTTAAGGTGCCGATTGCGGCGGTTTCGAATGGGGTGGATTTGTCGAGTTTTAAGCCGGGACGGGCAGAGGCAGAGATCTACGAAAAATATAAAATTCCAGTTGGGGTGCCGGTGGCTTTATATGTTGGGCGGGTTGATCCGGAAAAAAATGTGGGGATGGTGGTTTCGGCGTTTGGTGAAGTCTTGAAAAAAGTGCCGGAGGCAGTTTTGGTGGTAGTTGGGGATGGAGTTGATCGATTACGATTGGAATCGGAAGCAGAACGATTGGGAATTGCTGGTTCGGTGAGATTTTTGGGACGAGTTTTGCCGCCAGATTTGTATGAGCTATATAAAGTCGGAGATGTTTTTGTGACGGCGAGCGAGATTGAGACGCAAGGGATTGTCTTGATTGAAGCGGCGGCGTCAGGATTGCCGCTTGTGGCAGTCAATGGTGGAGCGGTAGCGGAAGTTTGTCGTGACCTAGAGAATGGTTTTTTGATTGAGAAAGACGGGAGTAAGAATTCGCAAGCCTCGAGTATGATTGCGGAAGCGGTGAGTATGATTTTAACCGACAAAAAGCTTCAGGAAAAGTTCTCTGTTAATTCGGTAAAAATTGCGCATGAGCATGATTTTGAGAAAACTTTAGACCAGTTTATAAATATTTATAATAAAGTTATAAATATTTAGGCAACAATATTTAGAATTTTGGCTTTCGGGACGAAGATGGTTTTCTTAATGCCGGATTCGGTGAATTTTTTGACTTTTTCGTCGGCGAGGGCGAGGGCGGTAACTTTTTCTTCGTTTTCGAGGTCGGATTTGTCAATCGTTAATTTTGCGCGGAGTTTACCGTTTACTTGGATAATAACTTCGACGGTGTCGTTCGCGAGATATTTCTCATTCCACTTTGGCCATTCATCGGTTTCGTTTAATTTTTCGAGCATTTCAGAAGCGAGATGTGGGGCGAAAGGCTTTAAGAGTTTTGCGAGAGTGGAAATATCTTCTTTTGCGGCGCCGACTTTGTAGAGCTCGTTGACGTATTCCATGAGCGCAGCGACGGCGGTGTTGAAATTATAGCGATGAATGTCTTCGGTGACTTTTTTGATGGTTTTATTACGGACGACGCGGGTTTTTTCTTCGGGAACATTAAGGCTATTGGAGAAACAGAGATTATAGCAACGGTTTAAGAAACGGTAAACGCCGCCAACGGAACGTGGATCCCAGGCTGCGTCTTGGTCGTATGGACCGATAAACATTTCGTAGGTGCGTAGGGTGTCAGCGCCGTAGCCGTCGTTAATAACATCGAGCGGATCGATGACGTTGCCTTTGGACTTACTCATTTTTTTACCGTCCGGGGCGTTGATGTAGCCATTATAGAGCAGGCGTTTGACTGGTTCACGGAATGGGAGGTAGCCGAGATCGGCAAAGAATTTGCACCAGAAGCGAATGTAGAGAAGGTGGGCGACGGCATGGTCTCCACCACAATAGTAGTCGAGCGGCTCCCAATAATTGACGGCGTCTTCATTCCAGGCGGCTTTTTCGTCGCGAGGGGAGGCGTAGCGCCAAAGATACCAGCTCGAGCAGGCGTAGCCGTCTAAAGTGTCGGTTTCTCGGGTCATTTCTTCGCCGTCGATGGTGACTTTTAGCCAGTCTTTGGCTTTCGCGAGAGCGGAACGACCATCGCCAGATGGCTTATAGTCGTCAACCTCAGGAATTAAGACCGGGAGTTGGTCTTCTGGGATAGGGTGAGGGTTTCCGTCTTTGTCGTAGGCGATAGGGATTGGGCAGCCCCAATAACGTTGGCGAGAGATTAGCCAGTCGCGCATGCGATAAGTGGTTTTCGGAGTTCCGTAAGCGTCACGATCGATAAGTTCAGCTTCGATAATTGGAAGATTAAACTTTTCGGCAAATTCACGGTCACGATCGTCATAGGCTGGGACGGCCATGATAGCGCCAGTTCCGTAGCCGGCGAGGACGTAGTCGGCGACGTAAATTGGGACTGGTTCTTTTGTTGCGGGGTTTTCGGCGTAAGAGCCAGTAAAGACACCGGTCTTTTCCTTATTTTCTTGACGTTCGATCTCGGATTTTTTGAGAGCGGCGGCTTTGTAGGCTAAGACTTCTTCTTTTGTATAGTCGTTTGTTAAGGCTTCTAAATCTTTATATTCTGGGGCGACGACGAGAAAAGTAGCGCCAAGGATGGTGTCTGGGCGGGTCGTGAAGACGGTGATGTCTGGAGCGGCGGCGACTTTGAAATCGATTTCGGCACCAGTCGAACGACCGATCCAGTTTTTTTGCATAGTTTTGATTTTTTCTGGCCATTCAAGATTATCTACTTCGTCAAGAAGTTCGTCGGCGTATTCGGTGATTTTGAAAAACCACTGTTTCATTTTCTTTTTTTCGACTTCGTGACCGCAACGCCAGCATTTGCCGCCCTCAACCTGTTCGTTAGCGAGGACGGTTTGGTCGACTGGACACCACCATTGGTAGGACTCTTTTTGGTAGGCGAGGCCTTTTTTGTAAAGCTGCAAGAAGCACCACTGAGTCCACTTATAATATTCTGGATCGGAAGTGTTGATTTCGCGTGACCAGTCGATAGCGTAGCCGAGACGTTTGGCCTGTTTGCGGAAGTTAGCGATATTGGTCTTTGTAACTTCCTGGGGGGCAGTACCGGTTTTAATGGCATAGTTTTCAGCCGGGAGACCAAAAGTATCGTAGCCGAATGGACGAAGGACATTTAAGCCTTGTTGGTTAAAGAAGCGGGCGAGGACATCGACGATAGTAAAGTTACGGACGTGACCAACATGAAGACCGGCACCGGAAGGGTAGGGGAACATCTCAGCGAGGAACATTTTTGGTTTGCCTTTTTCCTCGGTCGCTTTAAAAGCCTCGGTTTCTTCCCAGATTTTTTGCCATTTTGCTTCAATTTTAAGTGGTTCGTATCTATCCATAGGGTATATTATATCACTTTTAGGTCGCCTTGGCGAATGATTTTAGGGGTTTTGGTGGTAAAGTCGATGATGGTGGACGGTTTTTTGCCGTAAGATTTTGGGGTTTCGCCTTTTTTGTTGGCGGAGGTGAGAATAAGGGGTCCGGATTCGGGGAGAAGTTCTTTGAAGAGCGGGTGGTTCGGAATACGGATGCCGATTGTTTTGAAATTGTCATAATAAAAGTGTTTAAAGTCTGGATTTTTAGGGAGAATGAGAGTTAATTCGCCCGGGATGTATTTTTCAATGAGGGGTTTGGCGGCTTTAGGGATGATGGCGTATTTCTTAATTTCGTTAGGCGATTTTGGTATGAGGGTGAAGATCTTGCCAGAGTTGAAATCGCGTTCTTTGAAACCCATGAGTTTACGGATTGCGGGTTCGGAATCTAAGAGAACAGCGTAACCCTCGACGGTTTCGGTCGGGACGGTGGCAATTTCGTCGGCTTGAAGAGTTTTTAGGATTTGCTTAAGGCTCCGGTGGCGGCGAAGAGCAAAAAAGAGGTATAGCGCTATAGTTAAGAGAGAGATAACGAGCCCGAGAGTGGTGAAGGGAGTCATCCCATACCAGACCTTAAGAATGCCAGTAGAGTTTTTGGGGATAGTAATAACGAGTAGGCCATCTTCGGAGATGGAAGTTTTGAGGGGCTGGTCGTTTAGGGTTGCGCGGTAGCCTGGGTAATAGATAAGAGGAAATTCGAGGGCGGTTTCGGTGTTGGTGGCGATGTCAAGGGTGAAATTTAGCCCAGAACGATTAAGATTTTCTATTGCTCCGTCACCGCTTTGAATTTTAAGGTCGGAGCCACGCTCGGAGAGTCGATTGCCGACCTCAATATAGCCGCACCAATCTGTAGTTCCAACTGGGCAGTTTAGGGTTAATGGAACGTATTCGCCTTGCCAGCCGAGCTCGATTAAATCGAGGGGCTTGTTGTAATCGTAAGTGGCGTGGCGATTGATAGCGGAGATAGTGATAGGGAGGACGGTAGCGAGGGCAACAAAAGTAGTAGCAACGAGAGCGGCGATTTTAGTCTTGCGGGAGTGGTTTTTAACGAGTATATATAATATATACGGAAAAATAAAGCTAAGGGCGAGGAAAAAGAGGGCGAGAAAGCGGCCGGGGAATTGGATTTGGCGGAGAAAGCTCGGGATTAGGTTCCAGTCGATAAGGACGGTCGTCATAATGAGGCAGAGAAGTGCGAGAATGTAGAGGGAGGTGAGGAACTTTTTCAGAGTTTCATTTTTAATTTTTTTGCGAGTGAGAGGAAAAGCGATGAGGGTGAAGAAAGCGAGGAAACCGAGGCTGGTGGCGAAGCCGGTTGGGTGGACGCTAAAATCGAAGAATGCGTTGATGCCGAGGCGCCAGGCGTTTAAGGTTGCGGGGTTTGAGCCCATGTATTGCGAAACGAAGCCCGAATTCGAGATGGCATAAGCACCAGAGAGGTAGGTTTCGAGCATAGGAAGGAGAAAAACGGCGGCGAGACCGCAGGCGCCGAGGATGGCGAGGGCGATTTTTTGCCAAGTCCATTTGTCTTTGAGAAGTTTGAAATTGAGGGCGAGGTAGAGAGCTGAGAAGAGAGCGAGGAGAAGGGCGGAGAGATTATGGGAGAGAAGTAGAAAGGCGGCAGCGAAAGCGATGGTACGACTGGCGGCGGAGTGTTTTGTGGTAAGTTCGTAGAGACCAAGGATGACGAGGGGGGCAGCGATCATCGCAGAGCATTCGCCAAGGGCGGTGCGGGCGAAGAAATTATTGAGGAAATAAGGTGCAGAGAGATAAAAGATTCCGGCGAGCGTGGCAAGGGTGGGTTTTTGGAAGATTTTTTTCGCAGCATAGCACATGGTGAGACCAGAGGCGAGGAAACAGGTGATAATAGTTAGGTTAAAGACGATAACCCAGTTGTTCAGAAGCAGGTTAAGGAAGCCGGCGAACCAGGTAAGGATTGGGCCGTAAAAGAGGTTGTAGCCGTAGCCGAAACCGAGGGCGGCGGAAGGGTTGATTTGGGGGACGAGTTGGCCGTCGGCGAGGGCTTCGGTTGTGGTTTTGAGGCGAGTGATATGGAAAAAGAGGTCGTCGCCTTCGGCGTAAGCGCCGAGATTTGTCCAAAGTCCGGCGGAGACGATTATTCCGAAGACGAGAACTAAAAGATAAGGCCAAAAACGGGCCAAAAAATAGCGCAAACGAGATTTCAACATATTTTTATTTTAGCATATTCTGTGTATAATGGGGGTATGGAAATGATTTTGGTGCTACATAATATTCGGTCGGCATATAATGTGGGGGCGATTCTTCGAACGGCGGAGGGATTTGGGGCGAGCAGGGTGATTTTGTCGGGTTATACGCCGAGAGTGCATGATTCGTCGCTCTTACCGCATCTTCGGGAGAAATTGGACCGAGAAATTCATAAAACGGCGCTAGGGGCAGAAGAAATGCTGGATATTTATTCGTCTGGTGATATAATTTCGGAGTTAGGAAAGTTACGAGAAGAAGGTTGGCAGGTGGTTGGATTGGAAAATAATATCACGGAACGACCTCTGTTAAATTTGAGTGAGGCGAAGTTTTCTGATCGCGTTGTTTTGGTTTTAGGAGAGGAAGTAAACGGGATAGATTATTCGCTGTATGATATGATTGATTTGTTTGTGGAAATCCCAATGCGAGGGAATAAAGAGTCGTTTAACGTTTCGGTGGCGGCAGGGATTGCGATGTATGGTATAATGGATTTATGATTAAGGTATATTCAACTAAAACTTGTATTTATTGTCACGCGTTAATGGATTGGCTCGATGAGATGGGGATTGAGTATGAGGAAGTCGATGCGACAAAATATCCAGAAATCTCAGCGGTGCCAGTGACGGAAATCAACGGGGAGAGAATTGTTGGTTTTGACCGCCCAGCGATTAAAAAAGCGCTGAAAAACCTCTGAAGATTGACTTTTTGGCATAAGTGTGATATAATTAGGGGAGATAGGTTTTTGCGTCTTTCAAAAGGGGGCGATCCGGTCAAAGTCTTTAACGAATTTTTTAGGCAATTTCAGACGCACGCTTTTGTTTATGAGAGGGCACGTCTGAAAGAGTTTTATGCGATGATTTTCCCTGGAGGAAACGTTACTGAGGAAATAGAATCCGCGCCACATATGCCGGCGATTATTGATTTGGTAGCTTGGTGGGAGATAGCGAAAGGTTCGAAAACACGGCGAGCTCGATGTGAGGGCAGAAAGATGACTCGCAGTAGGCTGGAGATTTTAGGGGTTCCGAAGAAGAAGTTCAAGGAAATGTATTCTTGGCTGGATGTTTTGTCTGCTGATTCGAAGCGGACGGAGGAACTTTCGGCTAAGAGCGATGCACTACTTCAAGAGCTAAACGTGGAGAATGCGGAGCTAATAGCTAAGCATATCGGGAAATTTGAAGAGACTTTTGGGGAGTTGCTGTTCGGTGACGAAAGGGAGGACGGAGTTAACGAACCTCAGAAGACGTCGGAGCCGGGGAATGTGTTGGTGGACATTGACTTTTTCGAAGATGATTATGAGTCTGAGTCTGTGTGATTCAAAAATCCTGCGGGTGTCCGCGGGATTTTTTATTTGCGCTTTTTAGAGAACTGTGGTAGAATAGATAAAATTATCTATTATTTAAAGGAGCAAAATGCCTGAACCTAAAAAACAAAGCAGCCCACGAAAGACTGGTCTTCGCCGAAGCCATCTTCGCTTAGTGCTTGCTCGTAGAGTTAACAAAACATCACCAGTTAAGGCCTTCGAAACGAAAAAGAAGACCCCAAATTTGAAAGTAAAAACTACTAAATCTAAAAAAGAAGCTTAACATATGGCCAGTAATCGACATTTAGGTAGAGTTATTGTTCTACAAAGTTTATATGAATATGAACTGAGGACCCTCGCGCACGACCCAGAAGTCGATCTTAACACGATTGTCGCTAAGAATATTGAGCCGTATGAAAAAACTTTAGGGGATACCGAGTTTGTCTACAATCTCGCGAAAAAGGTTGTAGAGAATTTTGATACGCTTGATGCGACTTTGACGCCGCTGGCGCCAGAGTGGCCAATTAATACAATTTCTGCGATTGATCGGAATGTTTTAAGGATGGGGCTGTATGAGCTTTCGGAGTGTCGGGACCAGATCCCGCCGAAAGTAGCGATTAATGAAGCGGTAGAACTTGCGAAAGCGTTTGGTTCGGAGAACTCTTCGCGTTTTGTGAATGGAGTACTCGGGACGGCTTATCGTAAGCTCGGCGCAGATGAAGAAGAAAATGATGGAGCAAAGGACAAATCAACCGAAACTGAAAGTTCCGGAAGCGTTGCCGGCGGAGAGAATTAAGGATTCTCCGCTTAAGAAAATCACATCGGCGGTTTTTCGAAAAAAGACCGCAATTCAGGAGATAGTTAGGGAGCCGACTTCGGGTGGGATTGTTTTTCGATTGACGCATGATAAGAAAGATATCGAGATTTTGTTGATTCAGGATTCGAAGGGGCGTTGGACGATTCCGAAGGGACATATTGAGCCGGGCGAGACGGCAAAGACGACGGCGAGGCGAGAAATTGAAGAGGAAACTGGGCTTAGGAACTTTTCGGTTCTTCAGTGGCTTGGGAAGATCCATTTTAAGTATCGTCGGGCGGAGAAATTGGTTTTGATGACGACACAGATTTATCTGGTTCAGGCTTTAGACGCACGAGAGGCGCCGGTGGCGGAGAAGTGGATGCGGGGGATTCGCTGGTTTTCATTTGCGGATGCGCTGGATGCGATTGAATATGAAGATATTGAAAAGTTGATGCTGATTGCGAAGAAGAAAATTCGTGCTGGCGGAACTTTAATAAAAAATTAAAAAGGGAGGAAAATGGGCAGTATTGATACGACACCATATGAAGAGTTTGCGAAAGAAAAATTAGGTTTTTCTTTTAATGATATTGGTCTACTCGTTACGGCGCTGACGCATCGAAGTTATGTGAATGAGCATCGGACGATTGTAAAGGAGCATAATGAGCGATTAGAATATCTTGGGGATGCGGTTTTAGAGCTTGTGACGTCGGATTTTTTGTATCGTGAATATGATGAGCCGGAGGGGATCATGACGGCACTTCGGTCGGCGCTTGTGAGGACGGAGTCGATTGGCGAGGCGGGGTATGAACTTGGCTATGAGCCGTTAGTGCGATTGTCGAAGGGGGAGAAAAACGGCTCGGAACGGGCGCATGAGGTGATTATGGCGGATTGTTTTGAGGCGGTGATCGGGGCGATTTATTTGGATCAGGGTTATGAGGTGGCGAAGGAATTTATCTATAAGCATATTTTATCGAAGATTGACACGATTATCGAAGAAGGGAGCTGGCGCGATCCGAAGTCGTATGTCCAGGAGTTGTCGCAAAAGATTAAAGGGGTAACTCCGGCGTATCGGACAATTCGGGAAGAGGGCCCAGACCACGATAAACATTTTACAGTGGCTTTGTATATTGGGGATGAGAGTTTTGCGGTTGGGGAAGGGCATTCGAAACAGGAGGCTCAGACGGAGGCGGCGAAGCTGGGGGTGAAGAAATTCCGGAAAATGGTTGGACCGGACGAATTGAAGATTAAGAAGAGCTTATAGGAATAAAAAGAAGTCTGAACGGGAGACGCCTCGCTCGACCCGTCGTTACGGGCGAGCTTCGGCTCTATTCGCGGTCGTAACCGCTCAAGGCTCCCTTATCAGGCTTCTTTTTTATTCCGTTGCTGCTTCTTCAACCGGCTCTTCTTTTGGCTGGTTCTTGCGAAGTTTATCAGCGTGTTTTGCCGCTTTCGTCTTCTTTGCTGGTTCTTTGTACCATTTTGGAAGCTCGATGCCGTTTTTCTTTAAGATAAACGCGACGCGTGAGCTTGGCTGGGCGCCGTTTTTAAGATATTTTTCCACGGACTCTTTGTCGAGGGTGGTCTTTTTGGTTGTTGGGTTGTAGTTGCCGACTTCAGCCACGACGCGACCCGAAAGAGGGTGGCGCTGGGATTCTTGGACGACTATCCGATACATCGGGAGATGTTTTCGGCCATTACGTTGCATGCGAATCGCTAGCATTTTTTCTCCTTAATTAATATTTTCAACATTATATCATAAAAAATCGAAAAAATAAAGAGTTTTTGGCTCTAGAATTATGCTATAATGAAATAAATATAACTAATTTGGAGAAAATATGGCTACTATTGACCAGCAATTCGTAGAATATATCGTTAAAACCTTAGTCAATAATCCGGATAAAGTTGAGGTGGACCGCAAAATCGATGAAAAAGGCGTTTTATTGTCGCTCACTGTTGATCCTGAGGATGTTGGACGTGTGATTGGGAAGCGTGGCGTGACGGCGCAATCGATTCGGATGTTGCTCCGAGCGCTCGGAACGAAACAGGATGCACGTTATAATTTGAAGATTGTGAATACTGATGATGGGGAGGGGTATGCTTCGGAAGCGAAAGCGGAGCCTCGTGAGGAAGTGGTTGAGGATGCGATGGAAGAAGTCGAGACTCTTGAACCGGTCGAGGAAACTTCGGCGCTGGCGGAAAAAACGCGGGCGGAGCTTGCGGATTTGGACGACCTTGATATTTAGTCTAGGTTTCTGTTGCGGAGGATAGGGCGCTTCGGTGCCCCTATTTTTTTTGACAAGAAAAATCCCCTGCGGTGGGCAGGGGATTTTGTTAGATGATGTTCTGGAGCAAGCCTTGGAGTAACCAGTCGATATGTTCGACGTCGCGCATGGTGTAGCTCCCACTACAATTTTGGTATTGTCCTTTGTAGGCCATTAAGTTCGCCAGGTGTGCTTTTTCTGATTTGCGAAATGGCAGGAGTGATATTTCAGTAGAACTTGGGGACTTTTGGATTATCTCGTAAAGAAGGACAATTTCTTCTTCATATCCGTAACTCTCTTCTCTGACAATCTCGCTTTCTAGGAGTTCAAGCAGGTTGTCTACCGGTTCAAACTGGAATTTATGGCTAAGTGACTTCTCTCTAAACGATTCTTGAAGGAGACCGACTTTGAATCTGAGTAAATCACGAAGCCAACGATATTGGATGGTGTTTCCGCGGTGTTTTACAATATTCCTAAAACGCGGAAAAAAATGGTTCAGATTTTTCTCGATGATTTCTTTTAAGAGCGGCGTAACCTGGAAGGCTATGCCATCGAAAACCTCGAGCCGGGAGATCCTCTTCCGCACCGGCGGCACCCCCTACAACTGCATCGGCGTCCAGTGCTCCATCGGC
>JAUNAL010000003.1:0-30111 GCA_030527585.1 Candidatus Saccharimonadota bacterium | reverse complement strand
TCCGAGTGAGGTGATTGGCGAGCTGGAAGAAATGCCTCAGGGCAAAATCCTCAGGGCATTCGCCGAAAATCTCTGGTGGAATTGCGGAATCTGTGGAAATGCACGAGTTAATAACTACTTTTTGATTATCTGACATAACAATCATCCTTTCTTAAGGTGCTTAGGGTTGGGGTCACCAAAAATCAGTGCCCGCCCTAGCGGATATTTTGATTATAGCACAGATTTATAAAAAAGTCAAGTTTAACAGGGGCGGGATGGGATTTTTGATGAAAATAATAAAAAAGACTTGTAATTTGAAAATGGTCGTGTATAATTAGACGTAAGCTAACTAACTGCGAGTCGGCTTTAAACAAAATAAGAAGTTGAGAGCTTATACATGTCTAGAAAATGCCAACGTTGATGGCATTTTTTGGTGAAAAATTCTTATTAAGAAGTAGTGTGCCTTATTTTTGTAACTTTAGGAGAGTTGGCGACTCTCTGGGGGAGATAAGGCAGTAGTCTTCGGCGCTGAGACGGTATGGGCGAAAGGGTTCGTGCTGTCGAAAAGAATACTAAACACTAATAACTAAAGAGGTAGAATGGCTAAAAAACTTAGCTCTGAAGAACGTAAGTTCTTCACAGAAGGTGACCATGCTCTTCCGATTCCTGATCTGATTGCACATCAGAAGGATTCTTGGGAAGACTTTGTCAAAAACGGGCTACGTGAAGTTTTTGCTGAGTTGAATCCGATCGACGATTACACCGGCCAAAAGCTTTCGCTCCGTTTCAAAGATTATTATTTTAAGGAGCCGAAAGAGTCGGAAAAGGATGCGAAATACAATCTTGCGACTTATGAGGCGCCTTTACACGTTTTGGTCGAGCTTGAGAATAAGACGACGGGCGTGAAAAAAGAACAGGATATTTACTTTGGTGATTATCCATGGATGACTGATCGGGCGACGTTTATTATTAACGGGACCGAAAGAGTAATTGTTTCTCAGCTGATTCGTTCGGCGGGGGTTTTCTTTACGGCGGAAAATGCGGGTGTGAAGAATCTTTATGGGGCGAAGGTGATTCCTGGGCGCGGTGCATGGCTCGAGTTCGAGACGGCAGCGAATGGGACGATTAGTGTAAAGATTGATCGCCGGCGCAAAATCCCAGTAACGACGTTCCTGCGAGCGCTTGGGATGACGAAATCGGAGATTAAGGACGCATTTAAAGATATCGACAACGGAAATCAAAAATATATCGAAACTACGCTTGAGAAAGATACGACTTCAAGCCAGGGCGAAGCCCTTCTTGAGGTTTATCGCCGAATTCGACCGGGCGATTTGGCTACGGTTGAGAACGCGAAGTCGATGATCGAGCGAATGTTCTTTGATGCGAAGCGATATGATTACTCGAATGTTGGTCGGTTTAAGATGAATCGACGACTTGGGTTTGACACGCCGAACGATGCGGCGCACCGAACTTTGCAGATGGCTGACGTAATTGCGATTATTGCGGAGATTATTCGGTTGAATAATACGCAGGAGCCAGCGGATGATATCGATTCGCTTTCGAATCGCCGAGTGAAGTTGGTTGGCGAGCTTGTTCAGAGGCAGTTCCGCTTAGGTATGCTTCGCTTGCAGCGAAATATTCTTGACCGTATGTCAATGGCAAATCTTGAGGAAGTTACTCCGTCTCAGCTTCTTAATTCGCGACCAGTGGTTGCGGCAGTGAAAGAATTTTTCTCTACCTCACAGCTTTCACAGTTGATGGACGAAGTTAACCCGTTCTCGGAGCTTGCACATAAAAGGCGTTTGTCTTCGATGGGTCCTGGTGGTTTGACTAGGGAACGTGCTGGGTTTGATGTGCGTGATGCTCATCCGACTCATTATGGTCGTATTTGTACGGTCGAGACGCCGGAAGGTGGTAACGTCGGTCTCGTTTTGAACTTTGCGACGTATGCACGGATTAATGAATATGGCTTTATTGAGGCGCCTTATCTTGTCGTTAAAGATGGGAAGGTGACAGATGAAGTTGTTTATATGGATGCGGATACCGAGCGCGATAAGGTAATTGCGGATGCGTCGGTTAAGCTTGATAAGGACGGAAAGTTTGTTGAAGATTGGGTTTCGGCTCGACTTCATGGCACGCCGGCTCAGGTTGAGGCAACGCAGGTAACGCATGTTGATGCGGCGCATAAGGAAATTCTTGGCGTTTCGGCAGGTTTGATTCCGTTTGTTGAGAAAAACCGTGTTGACCGTTCTTTGATGGCCTGCGCAATGCAGAAACAGGCTGTGCCACTTCTTCGCCAAGACAATCCAATTGTCGGAACTGGTATTGAGCGTGAAGTCGCCAAGAACACTTCACAACTTGTGATGGCAAATGGTGCTGGTGTTGTGAAGAAAGCGGACGGTGAGTCGGTGATTGTGACTTATGATAAGGGCGGTGACCAAGAATATAAGTTGCAACACTTTGAGAAGACGAATGATGACCGCTGTTATAACCAGCGAGTTGTAGTTGCGCGTGGGCAAAAAGTCAAGAAAGGCGATACGTTAATCGAGGGCGCTTCGATTAATAATGGCGAATTGGCTTTAGGCCGCGATTTATTGGTGGCATTTATGCCGTGGCGTGGTTATAACATGGACGACGCAATCGTGATTTCAAATCGCTTGGTTGAGGATGATACTTTAACTTCGATTAATATTAAAGATTTCGATGTTGAAGTTCGTGAGACTAAACTTGGTCCAGAACAAGTTACGCGAGACATCCCGAATGTTTCGGAGCATTCTCTCCGGCATCTTGGAGAAGATGGTATCGTAACGGTTGGTTCTGAGGTTAAGAATGGTGATATTCTTGTCGGTAAAATTACGCCAAAGGGCGAGCAGGAACTTTCTTCTGAGGAGCGTTTGCTTCGCGCGATCTTTGGTGAAAAGGCAAAAGATGTACGCGATACGTCGGTTCGCATGAACGGTTCTTCGACTGGCAAGGTTGTTGATGTTCGAGTTTATACTCGTGAGCAAGGACATGACCTTAAAGCTGGCGTAATTATGCAGATTAAAATTTTTGTAGCAGAGATGCGAAAGATTGGCGTTGGTGATAAGTTGGCTGGTCGACATGGTAATAAGGGTGTGGTTTCCCGCATTCTTCCAGTAGAAGATATGCCATTTATGGCGGATGGTACTCCGGTTGATGTAGTGCTTTCGCCAATGGGTGTGCCTTCACGTATGAATCTCGGTCAGCTCTTTGAGACGCATCTTGGTATGGCGGCGAGAGCGCTTGGCTATACGGTTGCAACCCCATCATTTAACGGCGTGCCAGACGAAGTAATTTCGGATGAGCTTGAAAAAGCAGGATTCGAGCGTGATGGTCGTGTCCAGCTCTTTGATGGTTTAACTGGTGAACCGTTTAACGAGCGAACTTCGGTTGGCGTGATGCATATTCTTAAACTTCACCACATGGTTGAGGATAAAATCCACGCTCGTTCAACTGGTCCATATACGATGGTTACCCAACAGCCACTTGGCGGTAAGGCACAGAATGGTGGTCAGCGGTTCGGGGAAATGGAGGTTTGGGCGCTTGAGGCTTATGGCGCAGCAACGACCCTCCAGGAAATGTTGACGATTAAGTCAGATGACGTTTATGGACGTGCGAAGGCTTATGAGGCAATCATCAAGCATGAACCGATTGAGGGGCCAAAACTTCCAGAGGGCTTTAACGTTCTTGTTAAGGAGCTTCAGGGTCTTGGGCTTAAGGTTGATCTTTTGGACCACGGCGAAGCGGCTGATGCGGGCGATGTGATCGAGAAAACTTCGCGAGAAATTGAGCGATCGAAAGATGACCAATCGATTTATGACCAACACAAAAAGGAAACGGAGCCACAAATTGTTGACCTCGATGAAGATGAAGCGGCGGCAATGATGGCAGACGAGGGTATTGAAATAACAGAGATTGATGATGAGCCAGTGGCGGAGGAATTCGACGAAGGCACAATTGATCTCGGAGAGGAGTTCTAATATGGCGTGGATGGACAATTTTATCAGCGCCTCGGACTTCGATTCGATTCGTCTTTCGGTTGCAAGCCGAGATGATATCTTGAATTGGAGCTATGGTGAAGTTACTAAACCAGAAACAATTAACTATCGAACTCAGAAACCGGAACGCGATGGTTTGTTCTGCGAGCGCATTTTCGGACCAACCAAGGACATTAATCCGCATGATTCGAAACTCAAGGGCGTTCGTTCCCGCGAAGCGGCGGTCGATAAGGAAGGTAACCTTGTTACTAAATCAATTACTAGGCGTGAGCGCATGGGTCACATTACGCTTGCGGCGCCAGTAGCACATATTTGGTTCATGCGTGGGGTTCCTTCTGCATTATCGCTTCTTCTTGATATTACAGTAAAGAATATTGAGAAAGTTGTTTACTTTGCGACTTATCTTATGACCGACGTTAAGACGGATGAGGTTCAGAAGACTTTGGAGTCGCTTGAGGGTCAGACGATTGCAGCTCGTGAGGCGATTCGAATTCGCTATGAAAAAGAATCGCAAGTCGAGGGGGCGGATGTTAAGGCTCTCGCAGAGAAGCAAACTGAGGAGCTGGCTGAGCTTGAGAAAGATTTTTCGTATCGTAAATCGACTTTGGAGTCGTTTAAGAAGGGTGGCGTAATTACGGAAGTCGAGTATCGTAATCTTCCTGAGGAATATGAAGATTTAATTACGGTTGAGATGGGGACGACGGCAATCAAGAGATTGCTTGATGAAGTTGACCTTGATAAGTTGATTGAAGATCTCCATGAGGAAGTTAAAGAAGCCAAGGGCCAGAAAGAGAAGAAGATTCAGAAACGATTGAAGACTCTTGAGGGTATGCAAGCAGCGGGAATTAAACCAGAAGATTTGATTCTTACGGTGATTCCAGTAATTCCGCCGGACCTACGTCCAATGATTGCGCTTCCGGGCGGTCGGTTTGCGACTTCGGATCTGAACGACCTTTATCGTCGTGTGATTAATCGAAATAACCGTTTGAAGAAATTGATGGATCTTAATGCCCCGGAAGTGATTTGTCGAAATGAGATGCGTATGCTTCAAGAAGCGGTCGATGCGTTGATTGATAATTCAGCGGCGCATGGTTCGAGGGGTGCAAGCTCGGCAAATGGGCGACGAAAATTGAAATCGTTGTCGGATTTGTTGAAGGGTAAGCAAGGTCGTTTCCGCCAGAACTTGCTTGGTAAACGTGTTGATTATTCTGGCCGCTCAGTAATTGTGGTTGGTCCAGAACTTAAACTTCATGAATGCGGTTTGCCGAAGCAGATGGCGCTCGAGCTCTTTAAGCCATTCGTGATTTCGTGGTTGATTGGAAACGAACATGCAAATAACATCCGTGCAGCTTCTCGCTTAATCGAAGCGAAAGAGACTGTAGTTTGGGATGCGCTTGACGAGGTGATTAAGGGTAAATATGTGCTTCTCAACCGTGCTCCGTCGCTTCACCGCTTATCAGTTCAGGCGTTCCAGCCAAGGTT
This sequence comes from Candidatus Saccharimonadota bacterium, assembly GCA_030527585.1. Classification (GTDB taxonomy): domain Bacteria; phylum Patescibacteriota; class Saccharimonadia; order Saccharimonadales; family Saccharimonadaceae; genus Nanosyncoccus. The sequence continues at coordinate 24,631 of JAUNAL010000003.1, read as the reverse complement.
GATTGATGGTAAGGCGATCAAGTTACATCCTTTGGTGGCGTCTGGCTTTAACGCTGACTACGATGGCGACCAGATGGCGGTTCATCTACCTTTGTCTGATGCGGCACAAAAAGAAGCAGCTGAGCTTATGTCTGCAAGCAAGAATCTTTTGAAGCCAGCGGATGGTTCCCCAGTTCTTGCTATTTATCAGGACGTGGTGCTTGGTGCTTACTACTTGACTTATGATAAGCCGGGTACTGATCAAGGCGATCCAAAAGCTTTCTCTTCGGTCTACGAAGCGGAGATGGCTTACGACCAGGGAATTATCGCACTTCAGACTCCGATTCGCGTCTTTGCGAAGAAGGAAATCCGAAATACGACTCTCGGGCGTGTGATCTTTAATGAGATTCTACCAAAAGATTATCCGTATGATAACTCGGTTCAAACCAAGAAGCATTTGGCTAAGGTAATGGCTGATATCTTTGACCTTTATGGTGCAGAGGTGATGGTTCATACGGCGGATGCTCTCAAGGATTTGGCGTTTGAATATGAGACGATTGCTTCGATTTCGACTGCGAAAGATGATTATCCAACTTATGATGAAATTGATGATTTCATTGCGGAAGGTGACGCGAAGACTGCGCTTATTCAGCAACAATTTAATGATGGTCTTGTTACTGAAGACGAACGACATAAGCTTACGATCGCGAACTGGCGAGATATTGATAAGAAGATTTCTAATTTCTTGTCATCGAAGCTTTCGGAGATGGATACGGATATTGCAGTGATGGTTAACTCCGGCGCTCGTGGTAATATTTCGAACATTAAGCTCGCTTCGGCGGAAATTGGTATCATGGTCGATATCAATAACAACGAAATTGAGCTTCCAGTTAAGTCGAGCTATAAGAAGGGGCTTAATACTCTCGAATCGTTTATTGCGACTCGAGGCGCACGCCAGGGTCAGGTTTCGACGGCACTTCGTACTGCGGACTCCGGTTACCTTACTCGTCGTCTCGTAGATGTATCGCAAGATGTCTTCACGACTGACGAAGAAGCAGAAGATCCGGGCTTTACGGTTTATCGCTATGAGTCGGACCTTTCGGGTATTTCGTTTGCGGCACGAATCACTGGTCGTTATACAGCCGAGGCGGTTCCAGGTTATCTTGAAGCGGATGAGCTGGTAACGAAGGAGATGGCTGCACAAATTGAAGCTGACGATAATATTCAGTCGGTGAAGATTCAGTCGATTCTTTCGACGACGGCCGTGAATGGCGTTCCTCGTAAGGCTTATGGTGTTGATATGTCGACGCGCGCGCTTGTGGCGGCAAATGAGCCAATTGGCGTAATTGCGGCTCAATCACTTGGCGAGCCGGGTACTCAGCTTACACTTGACACTAAACACGGTTCTGGTGTGGCGGGTTCTGGTGCAATTGCTCGTGGTCTTCCTCGTGTTGAAGAGCTTCTTGAGGCTCGGTCGCCAAAGGGTCAGGCTTATGTTTCACCAATCGATGGCGCAGTGGAAGTTTGGGAAGATAATAACCACTATGTCGTCCAAATTACTCCATCTAGCGGTTCGGTAGAACGAATTGAACTTGAGGGACGCAAGCCAGCAGTTAAAGATGGCGAAAGCGTAAAGGCCGGTGCGACACTTGTCAAGAAGAGTGGCGATAAAACGGCAATTAAGGCGAAGACTGATGGAATCGTTGAGTTGGTTAAAGATGGTATCGTGCTTGTATCGACTGCAGCGACCCAGACTAGGATTGAGATTCCTGGTGACGCGGAGTTGGTCGTTAAGTCGAACGATTCGGTCAAGGCTGGTGATCGTTTGACGACTGGTTCGTTAAATCTCCAGGATCTTCTCAAATACAAGGGTATTGAAGAGACTGAACGTTATATCATGAACGACGTGCTTTCGGTTTACTCGGCACAAGGGCATGAGATTTCGCCGAAACATCTTGAAATTTTGGTTCGCCAAATGTTCTCGAGAGTACAAATTAATGAGCCAGGTGATTCTGAGTTCGTGACGGGCGACATTACTTCGAAGGCTGCAGTTGTTGCACAGAATAAACAACTCGAAGCTGAAGGTAAAGAGCCGGCAACCTTTACGAACTTGCTACTTGGCATCACTAAGGTCTCGATTTTCTCAGATTCGTTCCTTTCGGCAGCATCCTTCCAGGATACGACACGCGTTCTTATCAATGCGGCGATTAATGGGCGTGTTGATAGGCTCCGTGGCTTGAAAGAAAATGTTATCATTGGTCGCAAGATTCCAGTAGGAACTGGGGTTGCGCCGATTGAGGATCTCGAAATGCCGGACTCGAATGAGCCGACTGAAGAAGATTTGGAAAATCTTTAAAGCCTAGAAAAGCCCCCTTTCGGGGGCTTTTTGAGGGGAAAGTCTTTTTTTCTGTGGAAGAGTATGATATGATAGAAAGTAGATTATAAGAGGTACTATGCAACTAGCGACAATTTTCAAATCCCTAAAAAATAAAAACATGCTGAAGCGTGTATTAATCATTCTTGGTATTTTAGTTGCCTATAGGTTATTGGCACAAATTCCGGTTCCGATGGGCGATGCGGCAACTTTTAAAGAGGCTGTTTCAAATTTGCTTGAGAAGTCCGACTTTTCGAACTTTTTGAATTTGATTTCGGGCGGTGGACTGGCATCTTTTAGTATTATTTTGGTTGGGTTGTCGCCATATATTACTGGTTCGATTGTGATTCAGCTTCTCACGAAAGCGGTGCCGAAACTGGAGGAGCTGTCTAATGATGGCGAGGCTGGGCGACGTAAGATTAGTCAGTGGACGAGGATGCTTGCTGCTCCTTTGGCGATTATTCAGTCGATTGCTTATATTTTCATTTTGTATCAGTCGACAGTTTCGGCGAATATTGCGTCTGAATTCGTACCGACTTTTGGGGACTGGGCGCTTTCCGTAACGGCGATGACGACGGGCTCGTTGATTTTGATGTGGATGGGTGAGTTGATCACGGAACAAGGAATTGGTAATGGTATCTCGACGTTGATTTTTGCCTCGATTATTTCTCAGCTTCCGACCACGATGGCTTCACTTGGGGCGGCGCTATTCGATATATCTCAGGGTTCACTTTCGTTGTTCGGCTGGCTGAATTTGCCAGTTAATCCATCCGTTTTCTGGATTATATTTGGGTTTGCAGTGGCGATGCTCGTTGTGATTTATTTCTTGGTTAAGATTAACGAGGCTCAGAGAATTATTACGGTTAATTACGCAAAAAGAGTACACGGGAACTCATCTTATGGTGGAATTAAATCGATTTTGCCGATTAAATTAATTGCGGCTGGGGTTGTGCCGGTGATTTTCGCGACGGCTTTCTTGTCGCTCCCGGCTTTGGTTGGTCAAGTTATCGCATCTTTTGATCCTGGAAATGAATTTGCGGCAACTTTGACGGCAATCTTCTCTGCGCCGTCGGCAAGTAATTTTGCAACAATGTATCCGAACGGGATTACGCCAGAATGGTTTATTTATCCGGCTTTGTATTTTGTATTGGTATTCGCATTTACTTATTTCTACACCTCAATTATCTTTAATACAAAAGAAATTGCGAGTAATTTGCAGAAGCAGGGCGGATTTATTGAGGGAGTGCGCCCGGGGAATAAGACGGCTGAATATTTAAGCAAAGTGGTTAATCGTTTGGATTTCTTTGGGGCGTTGGCACTTGGCGTGATTGCGATGTTGCCATTTGCAACGGATTATGTGTTTATTATTGTGACCGGGGCTCCGCTTGGGCTTTCAATTTCGGGGACGGGGCTTCTTATTGTGGTGACGGTGGCGTTGGAGAATCTAAGGTCGGTGGATTCTAGGGCTCTAATGATAACTTACGATGACTTTGGCGATGAACTTAAAAAATAAAGGGTGGCGTACGATTCTGAAGTGGATAGCTACTTCGGTCCTCGGAGTACTGTTCCTGGTGTTCTTTCTGAGGGTGGTAATTTGGGAAAATGACTATTATGCCAGGATGGAAGGAAGTGAACGGGCTGTTCCGGCGGAGACAGAAGCAGCAGAAGAGGAATTAATTGAAGTCGAGCCGACCGAACAGGAAGTTGTTGAATATACTGTAGCTCCGGATCGTCCGCGGTATTTGACGATTGAAAAATTGGGGCTATACAATAAAAGGATTATTGCGGTTGGGGTTACGGCTAATCAGCAGATGGGGACGCCGAGTAATATTTTTGATGTAGGTTGGTATGACGGATCGGGCAAACCTGGGCAGGGTGGAACGATGATGCTTGATGGGCATAATGGCGGACCAACTAAATATGGTGTTTTCAAGGAACTACCGAAATTAGTTGCAGGAGATATTATCCAGGTAGAAAGAGGAGACGGGCTGATTTATAAATATGCTGTGGTGGATAATGTGACTTTGTCGCTTGAGGATTCAGACAAATATATGAACACGGCGGCGGCGAGCCCAGAAGCGGGGAAGGAATCTGTGACATTGATTTCTTGTACGGGGGAATGGTCTGTGCAGCAGAAAACTTATCTGGCGAGACAGTTTGTGAGGGCCGTGCTGGTTCAGTAAAAATATTCTTTACAAAGTTTGTGATTTGTAGTATAATGGAGGTGTAATTTATGGCTAGTCAAAAGGAAGTGATTAAACTCACGGGTAGCGTCGTTGAGGCGTTGCCGAATACCCAGTTTCGGGTTGAACTCGAGAATGGTCATGTTATTGTTGCCCATATGAGTGGACGCATGCGAAAGAACTATATTCGTTTGGTCCCGGGTGACAGAGTTGAGGTTGAGTTAACCCCTTACGATCTTACAAAGGGCAGAATCAGCTTCCGACTCAAGGATTAATATTAACTGTTGTAATTTTTACAACGACGCCATATATGGTGCTTTGGTATCATATTTCGGGAGTTATACACTATATATAGCGTATCTGTTGCACTATATATAATATATACGGTCGAAGTAAGTTGCAATATAACAGGAAAGGATCTTTTGACACTATGAAAGTACGTGCAAGTGTTAAAAAAATCTCACCTGATGACATCATCGTGCGCCGAAAAGGTGTACTTCGTGTCATCAATAAGAAAAAACCTAAGAACAAGCAAAGGCAGGGTTAAATATGGCTAGAATAGCTAGCGTTGTTATCCCGTCCGATAAACAAGTGTGGATTGCGCTCACTTATGTTTACGGCATTGGACGAACAACTGCAAAAGCCATCCTTGCGGAGGCTAAAATCGAGCCTACCACTCGGGTGAAAGATCTCACCGAGGCTGACGAACAGAAAATCAACGACATTATTTCCGCGAAATACAATGTTGAAGGTGATTTGAAGCGCCTCGTGAGCAACAATATCAAACGATTAAAGGACATTAATTCCTATAAGGGTGTCCGCCACAAGGCAAAATTGCCAGTCAACGGCCAGCGTACTAGAACGAACGCACGTACTCGTAAAGGTAAGGCGATCGCGGTCGGTGGTGCACAACCAAAGGCAGCAAGTAAGACTTAAAGTTAAGGAGTAAAAATGGCAGAAGAAGAAATTAAAAACACATCTGTCGCAGCTGAAACTACGGAAGCGGTTGCTCCTAAGAAGTCTGCGAAGAAAATGAAACGCATTGTCAATGCTGGCGCAGTCCACATTCAAGCGACATTTAACAATACAATCATTAGCGTGACCGATAAAAAAGGTGAGGTTTTGACGGCTTCATCAGCGGGCGCGAATGGTTTCCGTGGCTCTAAGAAAGGTACGGCTTTTGCGGCTGGTGTTGCAGCTGAAAAGGCCTTAGAGCTTGCGAAGAAAAATCACGCTCTCAATTCTGTAGACGTTTATGTCTCAGGAATTGGTTTGGGTCGTGATGCGGCGGTTCGAGCAGTTTCAACTGCTGGGATCAAAATTGATAGTATTACTGACGTAACCCCTATCCAGCACGGTGGTGTGCGACCGAAGGGAGAAAGGAAACCGTAATGGCACGTGATCATTCCCCTATTGTAAAACAAAGTCGCCGGGAAGGTTATGCTTTGGCGCCAAAAGCTCATAAAGTGATGGCGAAGAAGTCTGGTATTCCAGGCGAACATGGTGATATGCGCGTTAGAGGCGGTAGCCTTTATCTTACGCAGCTTCGCGAAAAGCAAAAAGTTCGTCGAACCTATGGTTTACTCGAAAAGCAATTCGCGAAATTAATGAAAGAGGCACAAAAAGCCGAAGGTTTGACTGGCGAAAAACTCTTGGAATTCCTCGAGAGGCGAGCAGATAACGCTGTTTTCCGCGCTGGTTTTGCGACTACCCGTCGCCAGGCAAGGCAATTGGTGTCACACGGACATTTTCTATTGAACGGTCATCGAATTGATATTCCTTCAATTCGCTTGAACCCGGGTGATGTTCTGGAAGTTCGTTCTAAGTCTCAAAATTCTGATTACTTCAAGAATCTTCCAAATATTATGGGCGCAGCTAATGCCGCTTCACTTTCGTGGCTCAAGGTCGATGGAAAGAAAATGAAAATTGAAGTAACGGGCATGCCGAAACGCGAAGAAGCGGAAGCTGGCATCAATGAACAACTAATCGTTGAGTATTACTCACGCTAAGGAGACTAAATGACTACGAAAAATATTCACGAAGCAACACTTGCTGAAGTTAAGGAAATTAGCGAGACGCAGGCTGAGTTTGTAATCAAGCCGCTTTACTATGGCTATGGTAATACACTCGGGAATTCGCTTCGCCGAGTTCTCCTTTCGAGCGTAAAAGGTGCTGCGATTACTGCTTTTTCGATTGAGGGTTCGAGTCATGAATTTACGGCAATTCCGGGCATCCGTGAAGATGTTGTAGATATTATGCTAAACCTTAAGAATATTCGTTTCAAGATGCATACTGATGCGCCGGTCGAACTTGATCTTGAGATTAAAGGCGACAAGCAATCTGAAAAAGATGGCGATAAGCGAGTTGTGGCTGGCGACATTAAACTTCCAGCGGAAGTTGAGGTTGCGAACCCAAATCAGGTGATTTGTCATATTGACGATCCTAAGTTTGTTCTCAAAATGCATTTTGTGGTAGAAGCTGGACGTGGCTATCTTACGATTGAGCGTTCTGCAGAAGAGAGACTTCACTCTGATATGATCGCGATTGATGCAGTATTCACCCCAGTGCTTCGTGTTCGCTACAAAGTTGAGAACACGCGTGTTGGACAAGATACGAATTTGCAGCAACTTACGCTTACGATTGATACTGACGGGACGATTACGCCAAAAGAAGCTTTTGAAGAAGCTGCGGCAATTCTCGTCAATCAATATACCGCGCTTGCGGGCGGAACGACAGTTGAACGCACCCCAGCGCCGGGCCAAAATCAAGATGATGACGATTCAGGACTTTTGCTCCCAATCGAAGAACTTGACCTTTCGGCTCGTACAGCTAATGCTCTTCTTAATAATGATATTAAGACGGTTCGTGACCTTGTAGTTCTTTCGGAAACTGATTTGAAAGACCTTAAAGGTTTTGGGCAAAAGGCATTAGACGAAGTTAAAGAAAAGTTAACGGAGTTAAATATTTAATATGCACCGTCATGGATATAAAGGTCGAAAATTCGGCCGCGAAACTGACCAGAGGCTGGCACTCCGACGTAGCTTAATGTGCTCTCTGATCGAACACCAAAGTATAACAACTACGCTCGCTAAGGCGAAAGAGATTCGCCGTGGTACTGAGAAGTTGATCACGATCGCGAAAAAAGGTGGTCTCGCAAATCGCCGACTCGTAATCGCACGCCTCAATAGCATTGAGATGGGTGATTTGTTGGTCGACGTAATTGCGCCACAAATTAAGCGTGATTCTGGCTATCTTCGAATCGAGCGCGCAGGCTTCCGCCGAGGCGATAATGCGGAAATGGGGACAATTAGCTTTGTTGATGAAATTTCCCTTGAAGCGCCAAAGGCAGAAGAACCAAAAACTGCTAAAAAGGCAACGCTTGCAAAGAAGGAGGCTAAATAATGAAAACTTATAATCAAAAAGCCTCAGAAATCAGCCGCGAATGGTGGATTATTGATGCTTCAAGTATGCCACTTGGTAAGCTTGCGGTAGTAATCGCTGATAAATTGATGGGTAAGTCGAAGGTTACTTATACCCCGCATATTGATAATGGCGACTATGTTGTCGTTGTTAATGCAAAGAATATTCAGGTAACTGGTAATAAGATGGTTCAGAAAATGTATCATCGTCACTCTGGGTTCCCAGGTGGACTTACTTCGCTTAAGCTCGAAGAGGTGATTGAAAAGAATCCAGCTCTCGCAATTAATGAAGCAGTAAAAGGTATGTTGCCAAAAAATAAATTGGCAGCTGAGCGCTTGAAACGCCTTCGCGTTTTCAATGGCACAGAGCATGCACATACTGCACAAAGCCCAAAGGAGATTAAGTAATGGTTGCTACTAAGAAATATGTTTACGGCCTTGGTCGCCGCAAATCTGCGACTGCTACGGCTCGACTTTACAAAGGAAAAGGTGAGATTACGATTAATGGTAAGTCGGCGATTGATTATCTTTCGAACAATAAGACTTTCCACGCAGAAATCACTGACCCGCTAGCACTTGCTGGCAAACAAAAAGAATACGATATTACGATTCTTGTTAAAGGTGGTGGCCTTGCTGGACAAGTTGATGCGATTAAGCTTGCGATTTCGAAAGCATTAGTTCTCGAAGCGCCAGATCTTCGCCCAGTACTTAAGAAGGCAGGTCTTACTTCCCGCGATCCACGCGAAAAAGAACGCAAGAAATACGGTCTTCGTTCCGCTCGTCGTCGCGAGCAGTTCTCGAAGCGTTAATCGTTTCTTATCAAAAAATGCTCCGTCTGGAGCATTTTTTGGTGAGGGTTATTGCTGTGCCTTAATTCGTTCGATTTTATCGAAGATCCAGTTTTCGCCTTCTTTCTTGAAGGTGTATTTGTGGGTGTCGAGTTGGTCTGCGTATCCGTTGACATCTATCGGCTCATGTTCGAAGGGAACTTTTCCGAGTAGAGTTTCCTGGTCTGCGGAGTATATTGGGCATTCTTCTTCCCCCGCAGAGCAATCGACAAGTATTGCTTTTTCGCTAATTTCTAGCGTGTCATCTGTCGGATTGCTCGCCGAGATAACTTTGTGTTCATAATATGCGATGGCTGTTCCGCCACAACCATAAGAACCTGCATACGGGTTGTTATCATCATAGATGAAACTTCCGTTTTCATATTTAAAGAATAGCCCTTCGCAAAATTGAGCAAAATCAATGCCATCTACTTCTGCATTTTGACCAAATATTTTTTTAGCATGAGCGTCTAGATCGGTTTTTGGGACAATGCCGTCTGGATATAATTCTTTTACACCATTGGCATCATGGAACATGTCTAGCATGGTGATAGCTAAAATATATCGAGGAGAAAATTCCGACGAAGAGAGGCTTTTGGATGTTTGGTAAAGGTATTCTGGAGGGTAGATAGAATCCTCTGGGGAATCGAAGGGACCGAATTCTGCCGGGTAAAGGGTGAGGGGGGAGACTCTGTCGATATAGTTCATAGGGTCGATTACGCCGATGTCTGCGTCCGTTTCTATTTCTTCGGATACTTCTGGGGTTGGCGTTGGGGATGGTTCTGGGTTTGGGGCAGAAGGGGCAGTATTAAAAAATAACAAATAAATAATGAATCCACATTCGACTAGAACTAGGGTACATAAAATGGCAATCGCAATTTTAAGTCCAGTTGATTTTTTTGATTTCGGAGTCGGTGGTATAACCGAATCGGGTGTGACTTCCGCAATTGGGATTTCTATGATTTTGTTGGAGCTTGCGGCATTCTCGCCGGAGGCATTAAAGGAATTCATATCGTTCATGTTTAAATTTATTGTACTACATCAGTGCGAAAATGTCAACAACTTTCCCTTGTTTCGTAATTAAGAGCAGGTTTTTAATTCGTTTTCGGCTACTAGCCTGTCGCACGAGAAACTTGCAAAGGCTATCATGCCGCACCTTTCGCATTCGTGAAGCATCTATGATGATGTTAGGGGATTACCTCGAAGCATTCTTTAGTAAATGTTCTAATGAATTGGCATTCATTTTTTCGGGCGATTTTATCTCATATTCTACCCCATCTAGTTTTATGTCCGCCGTTGGCAAATTGTTAGTCTCAGTCAAAAATTCCACTTTATGCCCAGCCGTTGCTAGAACATCCGCGACGCGAAGTTCGTGTGGCCATGGTCGACGACCAGCGGGAATGATGATTCTACCTTTTTGCTCGAATTTACTCATTTTTTCATTATAGCATACTTGGCAATAAAAAATCACCCCTATTGGTGATTGGTGGAGTGTAGGAGACTCGAACTCCTGACCTTCTGCATGCCATGCAGACGCTCTAGCCAACTGAGCTAACACCCCAACTATTTTTTATTGTAACATTTTAGAGGGAATGATTCAAGATAGAAAAACCACCGCAAGTATTGATGCGGTGGTTTTGGAGATTAGTTAGATTTTTGCATCGTTTCCCAAACGGCATTTGCAGCTTCGATAAGGCAGCAAAGCTCCTTTGCGTAATATCTGTAGAGACGCTTTTGGGCTGTCGATCTTTTCTTCTCGAGACGGCGATCCTCTTTAGTCAAGGTGCAGGCCTCGATAAAGTTGCTACGAAGTACCGGGTAGTACACCAAGTCAAGACCGATAAAGTCGAAGGCTTTCTTCATTTTTTCATCGAAATCCTTCTCTTTTGTTTTGTCCATTTCGCTGACATCGTACATGACTTCGGCGAGGAAACAGAGACTGAGTTGGACGGAGCCAACAAATTCATCCCAACATTCATGCTCTGGGATTTTAACCCCTGATAAGCTGAGGCAACTTGAAAGTGCAAGTTTATGCAATAAAGAATGCGCTTGCATCCCGGCATGATGTCTCAAAATCTCGTCATCGGTTCTGAGGATTTTATTCGCAAGATGAGTTGCCTTTTTGAAGTCGGTTGGGGATAGTGTAGGATAATCGTCTCCGAGGTATTCTTTAAACTCTGAGTCAAATTCCTCTTCTCTTGCGGACGGGACGATGTATTTAATAAATTTCGATAACATCCCATGAGGATTCTCCCCGTTTTCCGCCATTTTGGTAACTTTTTCTTGCCATGCTTTGTAGTCTGACATATTTCTCTCCTAAGGTGCTTAGCGTTATGGTCATTAAAAATCAATGCCGGCGCTAGCCTATTTTCCATTATAGCATACTTCATCTAAAATGTCAAGAAAAGCAGAAGAACTAAAAAATAGGGGTTAGTTAACAAGGAGAGTATCGAGGTCAATGTTTTTATTTAAGACGTTTAGGTCGATGTATTTTTCGCCCTCGTAGCCTTCGAGGACACCGCGGTCGTTATATTGCCAAATTGCCCAATTGTCGCCGGCTTCGATGAAAACTGGGAAGAAGACATTGGTAATCCAGCGGGGATATTTAGAAAAATCATCGGCAAGGTATTTTTGGTAGTAATCTTGGCGGGAGTAGAGGATTGGCTTAATTCCGTATTCTTCTTCGACGACGGCGAGAAAAGCTCTTAAAGACCGGACGACGGATTCTTTTTCGGGAGGGTTTTCGACTTCTTCAGGAGTTAGCTCGAGGTCGACGACGGGGAGCAAGCGACCGGAAAGATCGCCGACGGTGCTAGTGAAATTTTCGGCTTGGGTGACACCGGAGCTTTTATAGGAAAAATAGTGGTAGGCACCGGCTGGGAGGTTGGCGGACTCCGCGGCGGCCCATTTTTCGGCGAAGGTTTTATCAACATGAGTGCTACCCTCGGTTGCTTTGATGAAGGCAAATTCGATGCCTTGGGCTTTTAGCTTCTCGAAATCGACGTTTTCTTGATAAGAAGAAACGTCGACGCCTTTAATATAGTTACCAACAAAAAGGTCGTTTAGATGAATCTCGCGGTTGATAATTCCGTTATAAAACCAAAATCCTCCGCCGGCGAGGGCGAGGAGGATAAGGAGAGTAACGACTAACCGGCGCATCAGGCCTCAATTAACTCCGCTTGATCGAGATTATAGCTGGCGAGCGGATAGGATTTTAGGATTTGGTCTTCGTAGGTGTTAAAATGGTAGGTTTTTGAGGCGGAAGAATAGCCGCTAGTGTAGATTGTGACTTCGAATTTTCCGTCGTCAGCGAGACCGCCGCCCTCAATCATCGAAACGCTCGACAAGGTTTTAAAGAGGCGGGTGAGGTTTTCGGATTCGGAGGATTTGACTGGGTAATGGGTATGGAAATAGGCGATGCGGACGAAACGGTCGGCTGGGGAATAGCCGCCTGGGAGACCTTGCATTAAGGCACCGGTCCCAAAAGCAGACATTCTAGTGTTTCGCCATTTGACTTCAGGAGGGAAATTTGGGAAAAGATTGAGGTGGTTGCGGAGATTTTCGTGGTGCCAGTTAAAACCCGGCTGGTTCGTTAAGACGTCGACTTCGTTATGGTGAATTTCCATGCCATTTTTGGTGTATTCGACGACGATTGAACGGTTTTTATCGGCGATGATGTAGTGGAGCGGGGCGACCGGGTATTTTTCATTGACAGGTTTTGCGACGATCGCAGTATTTTTTAGGGCTGCTTCGGCTTCGTCGACGGAGGAGAAATTTAGAGTAATGAAAAGCGGGAATTCGTAAGCAGCGACGTTGGTTTTTCCAGAAACTTCGGCTTCTTCGTATTTAGCATAGCCGGGGAAGTTTAGACCAGCAATTGCGAGTCCAGCTTCATTGGCGCAGTCAAAATAGAGAGGTTTGCCTTCTTCGATGATGGCCATACCGATAATCGCGCCGGCTTTTGGAGTCATCTCGCCGAGAAAAGCCGAACTGTATTTAAAATTTCGAGGCGTGACAATGACTTTTTCGCCATAGTCGGTTGTCCAGTCGAGATTGCGCCCGAAGAAAAAGTTGTTTTTATCGTCGTTAAATCGAATTGCCGTACACATATAACCATTATAGCATAAGCTAAATGGCGTCGGCGAAAATTACAAGACGATGAGTGGCGTCGCCGTTTCCGAGCGAGGTGCCAGCACAGGTCATAATGGCGAGGTCATGCTCGGTTCGGTTAACATCTTTCGCGTTATAGACTGAGTTCATATAGCTTTTAGTGCCATTTTTCTGAAGTAAATCACCGTTCTTCTCGTAAGTATCGATGAAGGAAATTTTATAAGTAGTCGTTATGCCATTTTCGGTGATAGTGAAAGTTTGCCCGATCTGGAGGCTTCTGAGATGTCCAAAAACTGCGGCGGAGTTATGGCCGTAAACGAGCTTGTTAACTTTGTTGGCGTGGTTGCCGGCATCGACGGTAGTTGAGTTGACGTGGACAAGGTTAATTTGGCGACCACCGATGTTGATAGAATTGGTTGGTTTGGCTGGGGTTGGAGTAGAGGTAGATTGTGGTTTAGGTTTAGGGGTCGAAGCGGTTTTTGCCGGAGAAATAACAGGGGTTTCCTCAACCGGTTCTGGTTTAATGACGGTTTGGACGATATTTGAATCGTCAAGGCCGCGAACTTGGACAGAGTCCGAAGCAGACAAAGGCTCTGGATAGTAGGCAATCCAGGTTAAAATATATAAGAAAATAAAACAAAACGCTTTAAACATAAATAACTCCCAAAACAAACCTTTAAAAGGTTTTATGCTTTCATTATAGCATACTTTGCTTAAAATGTCAAGATGTGGTATAATTTCGGGAACAGGGGGCGTAGCTTAACAAAAAGGAGGGTTTTAGGTATGGAAATTTTGCAGGAGTATCAGAGAATTTTAAGAGAGGAAGCGCAATTTATAAGAGGAGATTTGACACGCTATTCATTTTATGAGTTTTTAGCGACGCATTATGGAAATGAGATGCATGATTTATGTTGGCGGCTTCTGGAAATTGCGAAGAGCGCGTTTGTGCAACGGAGCTTTGTGGCGAGATATGGGCTGCCAAACCTTGGCAGGACTAATGAATCAGTGAGTGCGCATACGAACCTGCTTTCAGCAATGGTGGATGCGGCGTTGGCGTATCAATATGGACCGAAGTGTGATGAGAAGAAAACCAGTGATGGATATTCTTATCGGCAGATTATGGAAGTTGTCAGATTGCATGATTTGCCGGAGGTTGAGTTTGGAGATATGCCGGATAATGGCTCGCGAGATGAGGAAAAGAAACAGGCGAATGAGATGGAATATCTGAGAAAGTTTACGGCGTATTATCCGTCGAAGGAAGGCGATTTTGTCACTAATGTTGAGAGGCTGATTTTGGATATGCAACAGCAGAGTTCGGAGACGGGTCGGATGTTGTATCTGGCGGATAAGGTGGCGGCGGTGTTGATCACGCTGGCGTATGACTCGGTTGGGAAGCCGCCGATGTTGCATGGTTGTGATAAGACGGCCTCAAAGCGTGATAAGGACGAGATGGAGATGTGTGACTGGTCAAAAATGGGCTTTCATAAGGCATCAGAGATGTGGACGATGGATTTGTTGTCGATGCGAAGGATTACTGTGCGGTTTGATGCCACGGGATTTTTTACCGCGATTATCGTGATGATGACGCTGATGGTGAATGACAGTTGGTATCAGTGGCGCGAGAAAGAGTATGAGTTGCTACACGAGAGCATTGAACGGCAGAAGGATATTTAGAAGATTAAACCCCCTTAGCCTTTAAGGCGGCCCCGTTTTCAGGCGGGGCTTTTTTCTGGTTTTGATTTTTCTTGTGATATAATGAGGAAAAGAGGAGGTTTATGAGTAAGTTTGATGATCAGTATATTGACCTTTGTCGGAGAATTTTGGAACAGGGAGAGCGGGTTTTGAATTATAAGAAGACCGATGAGCGGGACGGGGCGGTTTCGACGGCGATCCCGGATCATAAGGCGCAGGGGAATTCGGAAGCGCGGACGATTCGGCTGCCACATCAGGTCTTACAGTTTGATTTGGCGGAGGAGTTTCCGATTTTGGTGTCGAAAAAAGTGGGGTTCAAGACGGCGACGATTGAGATGTTATGGATTTACCAGATGGCATCGAATGATGTGTCGTGGCTCCAGGAACGAGGGGTGAAGATTTGGAATGAGTGGGAAGTTGATGCGGACGGGAATTATCAAGGGCGGAATTTGAATGAGATTTTTAAGGAAATGCATCCGGATTTGCCGGAAGAGGATTTTGCAGGGACGATTGGGACGGCGTATGGTTGGATTGTGAAGAAGTATGATTTGATTCGGAATTTGATTGAAACTTTGAAGAGTAATCCGGGGAATCGAAGGATGGTGTTGTCGCTCTGGCAGAATGAGTGGCTTGCTACGGCGGCGCTCCCGAGTTGTGTTTGGAATTCACAGTGGAATTTGATTGATGGGAAGCTGAATTTATTGGTGACGTCGCGTTCGACGGATGTGCCACTTGGGCTTCCATTTAATATTGCGCAGTATGCGGTTTTGTGCCATTTAGTGGCGCAATGTGTTGGGGCGAAACTGGGACAGTTTACGTTTATTACGAATGATGCGCATATTTATGAGAATCAGATTGATGGGATTCGTGAGCAGATTGACCGGTATGATAAGGCTTTAAGCACAGGGACTTTGCCGGCGGCACCGAAGCTTTGGATTAATCCAGAAATTAAAGATTTTTGGCAGTTTGACAATTCAAAAGAGCTTAAGGATATTAAACTTGAGGGATACGAACATCTTGGTGCGATTAAGATGCCAGTGACGGAGTAAAAATGAGTTTTTCAATAATTGCGGCAGTTGGACGGAATCGGGAGTTGGGGGCTAATGGTGGGCTGGTTTTTCGGATTCCGGAGGATATGAAGTTTTTTAAGGAAACGACGATGGGCCATCCGGTTGTGATGGGTCGGAAGACTTATGAGTCGATTGGTCGAGAATTGCCCGGGAGAAAGAACATTATTTTGTCGCGTTCTTCGGGGATAGATGTTGAAAAATTTATCGAGGAGAATAAAGATTCGGAAGAAGAGATTTTTGTGATTGGGGGAGGGATGATTTATGAGAAGTTTTTGCCGTATGCCTCGACGATTTATTTGACGGAAGTTGAGGCAGAAGCGGAGGCGGACACGTTTTTCCCGGAATTTGATAAAAATGAGTATACCGCGACGGTTTTAAGAGAGAGTTCGGATGGAGGTTTGAAGTTTCGGTTTGTAAAATACACAAAAAGGGAGGAGAAATGAGCTAAAAAGCCCCTATCTTTTCATTATAGCATACTTTTAATAAAAAGTCAAGAGGAGAGTCATGAAAGATTTAGTATTTGATTTGATCGATAAGGAATATCGAAGGCAAAGTGAAGGTTTAGAGTTAATTCCGAGTGAGAATTATGTCTCAGCGGAGGTGCTTCGGGCGATGGGGTCGGTTTTTACGAATAAGTATTCGGAAGGTTATCCGTATTTTAATGGAATTGGTTGTGGGCGGGCGGATGATCCGGATTTTGCTGAGTGGTCTGAAGAGGAAATTGCGGAGCAGATCTTACCGAATTACCGATATTATGGTGGGCAGGAGAATATTGACCGGGTCGAGCGGCTTTGCATTGATCGGGCATGCCGATTGTTTAAGGCGGATCATGCGAATGTTCAGCCGCATTCGGGGGCGAATGCGAATGAGGCGGTGTATTTTGCGTGGTGTGAGCCGGGTGATAAGATTTTGGCGATGGCGCTTCCGGCGGGCGGACATTTAACACACGGTTCGCCAGTTACACGGTCGGCGAAGATTTATAATTTTATTTCCTATGGTGTGACGGAGGACGGGGATATTAATTATGAGGAAATGGAGACCAAGGCGATTGCGGAGCAACCGAAGATTATTCTGGTCGGATACTCAGCGTTTATGAAGATCCCGGATTTTGATCGGGTGGCGAAGATTGCGGAGAAGGTGCCGGGCTGTTTATTGATGGCGGATATGGCGCACGTGTCTGGGCTGATTGCGGGTGGGGTACATCCGAATCCGTTGGAGCATGGTTTTCATGTCATGACGACAACGACACATAAGACTTTAAGGGGGCCGCGTGGCGGGTTGATTTTGTCGATGGGGCGGGTGGCATCACCTTTGAAGAAACCGGAAAAATGTTTGGAGAATATTCCAATTTTGATTGACCGGGCGGTGTTTCCGGGGACACAGGGCGGACCTTTGGAGCATGTGATTGCGGCAAAAGCGGTGGCGTTTGGTGAAGCCTTAAGACCAGAATTTCGGGATTATGCGGCGAAGGTGGTTGAGAATGCGAAGGTTTTGGCGGAGGAACTTTTAGGGCATGGGTTTGTGTTGCAAGGTGGGGGGACGGAGAATCATTTGATTTTGGCGAATGTCCGGGAAAGTTTTGGTTTTGATGGCAAGACTTATGAAAAAGCGTTAGATAAGGTGGGGCTATGTCTTAATTCCAATACAGTTCCGACGGATAAGGGGGCAGCGTTTAGGCCTTCGGGGGTCCGGCTTGGGACGCCGGCGATTACAACGCGAGGGCTTGGGGTCGCCGAGATGAAAGCTTTGGCGGCCTGGATGAAGAAGGTGGCGGATATTTGTGTTGAGGCCGAGACTGAAGACGGGCTCGAAGGGTTTGCAGCGGAACTCGAGACAATTCGTGGGCAGGTGAGAGATTTGGCGGTGAAGTTTCCGGTGGCGAATGTGTAATATTATCGCTAAGCTAAAGGCGCAAAAGAATTTTCTAAAAAATTAAACTATGGTATAATACAAGTAATGGTTAGTTTGAGATTAAAAAAAGATTTTCATCTGCGCCTTTTGGCTTGGCTCTTTGTAATTTTGGCTGGAACGATGGCGATTACTCCGGTTTCAGCACTTTCAGAAGAAGATTTGGACCGCTTTGCGCAGAATAATATATTGTTTTATGACCCAAGCGCTACGGATTGCACGGTTGCGGTGGGGTCTTATGACGGCGAAGCGTCGAGCGGGTTGACCGCTACGCAGGCCGGCTTCGTTGATCAATACCATGACATTGCGGCAAATTTGAGCGTCCAGTATGGTATTCCATGGGAAACTGTAATGGCGCAAGGAATTTTGGAATCTGCGGCAGGGACGAGTAGATTCGCAACGGAAAGAAATAACTTTTTCGGGATTGGCGCTTTCGATAGCAATCCAGATAATGCTTTTCGCTATGACACGCCTACGGACGGTTGGCGCGGTTATTATCAAAATATCGCTAAGACTGCTACTTATCGCAACCACGGTGTTTTTCAGGGCGATGCAATTACTGATCCGTACGTTTATCTAGCTGCGATTAAAGCAGCGGGGTATGCAACCGATCCGGCATATATTGAAAAGAACTCTAAATTAATTGCGGCGGTTGAAAATCGGGCTCAGGAGAAAGGCTGGATGTCATCTGCGCAGTTGGCGGTGGCATATCCAGAAATGATCGCCAATGCGGCCAAGTATGCTGCTGGCAAAGACGTTGATGTTGATACGTCTGGGATTGTGACTTCGTGCGTTGCAGGTGGTGGCAACGGTGATATTAACCAGACGGCGATTGACTTGGCTTGGAAAAAAGATGAGGCGGGATATAGAGATAAAGAACCGAATGATTCTTATCGCGCAGCTTTAAAGGCGGTAGGTCTAACTGAATACGGCAACGCGCAGGTCAAGCGTGGTTCTAGCTGCGACGCATTTGCTACGACTGTGTATCGATACTCGGGGGTGGACCCAGACTTTTATTGTTGTAAAACGTCTCAGCAGTTAGAATGGTTAAAGAATAATGATGACTATATCCATATTTCTCCAAATACGACAGACACATCTGTTTTGGCTCCGGGGGATATTATGATTTTAGCAGGACATATTAAATTGTATGTAGAGATTGATGGGGTTGGATATGAAGCGCAGGCTTCGCATGATGAATATAGCGGTCGCCTCTCGAAAGGGGTTTCGTTAACAGATACTATTGGTCGTGGAACTTATCAAATTTTTAGGCATAAATAAAGGAGGGAAGCAGTATGAAAATTAAGGAACGCAAGATAGCTATAATTGTGGGGGTGATTGGATTTTTGGCATTAGCAGTAGTGGCGGTGGCTTTATACGTGTTGGACCTTAGGCTTACTGCAAAGTTGGATGTTTTAGTGGCGCCATCAAGTGCAACGGTTAGGATTAATGGTAGTAATTATGATAATGGAGTCCATAAAATGGAGCCTGGGATAGTGACGGCTGAGATATCGATGGACGGATTCGTAACGCAAGCCATTGAGTTGGATTTAAAAGACGGGGAGACGACAAAACTATATACTTATTTGGTGCCGCCCGATGGCTCAATGCAATGGTATTTGGACCATCCAGACGATGATGAACTTTTGACTCAGATCGGGGATGCTCTGGCAATTGAAGGAAAAGCAGAATATCAAGCGAAATATCCGATAGCACAGATGCTGCCGCTGATTGTAGTCGAAGTAAATCCTGAAACTTATGATTGGGTTGAGTATAGACTTGATGGCGGACCATTTGAGGGATGTGAGACGGAATTTTGCGTTAAAATTACGGATTCTACGGGCGGGAATATGGAGGCGGCTTTAGAAAAAATTCGTGAAAATGGCTTTAGCCCAGAAGATTACCAGATTCTTTATGAGTATAAGCCAGTAACTCCGCTTGAATAAAACTTTTGCATTCCTAGGAAATGTGGTATAATTAGGGGGCGTGGGGACGTAGCTCATCTGGTAGAGCGCAGCATTCGCATTGCTGAGGTGGTGAGTTCGAGTCTCATCGTCTCCACCACTTGACTTTTTGAGTAAAGTGTGCTATAATGAAAGGAGAGGCTACCTTTGAATAGGTGGTTTTTTTGTTGTTTACTCAGGGGCGTGGTATAATAAAGATATGAAAACAATTTTAACTGGAATTAGAACAAACTCAGTTTTAACATTAGGTAATTATCTTGGGGCGCTACTCCCGATGGTGCGGCTCGCGAATGAACATTCAAAAGATTTTAATGTAAATATTTTTGTGCCGGATTTGCATTCGATTATTTCGGATATTGATGGAGACCTTCAAAAAAACATTATTCGAACGATCAAATATTATCTTGCGGCGGGGCTAGAGGTCAATGAGAATGTGCATTTTTATCGCCAAAGTCATGTGCCGGCGCATTCGGAGCTTTGTTGGATTTTGAATTGCGTGGCGACGATGGGGGAGACTTCGCGGATGATTCAGTTTAAGGAAAAGTCGAAGGGGCAGGAATCTTGCAATGTGGCGATTTTTGATTACCCGATTTTAATGGCGGCGGATATTCTACTCTATTCGGCGGAATTTGTGCCGGTTGGTGAAGACCAGTTCCAGCATATTGAGCTTACTCGTAATTTGGCGATGCGATTTAATAATCGGTTTGGCGAAACTTTTGTGGTGCCAGCTAAAACGGCAGACCAGGTTAAGTTTATGGAGGTCGAGAATGCGGTAAGGATTCGGGATTTATTAAATCCGGAGAAGAAGATGTCGAAGTCGACGGCGGCAGAGAACTCGAAAATTATGCTTGATGATGAGCCAGCTAAGGCTGCGAAAAAAATCATGTCGGCGACGACGGATTCGTTCGGAAAGGTGAAGTTTGATATGTTTAATCAGCCGGGGATTTCGAATTTGTTGACGATTGAATCGCTGGTAACGGGCGTGCCTTTGCAGGAAGTGATTTCGACTTGGGCAGGTGAGACTCGGTATGGCGATTTGAAGAAGAAAGTAGCAGAAAGTGTTTCGGAGATGCTGGCGGTGTTCCAGGCAAAATTGGCGGAGATTTCGGATGAGGAAGTTTTGAGGTTGCTTGAGAGCGGCGAGAAATATGCGAATGAAGTGGCTGGAGCGAAATTGTTGGACGCCCAGAAAGCGTTTGGGCTAAGATGATTCGGACCGGGAAGAAATTTTCGAAGCCGGAAATGTCGCGAGTGATTAATGGTGACAGAGTTCTCTCAGGTGAGCCGGAAAAAGAAGAGAAAAAGCGGCTCGATATGATTTTAGTGGGGATTTATAAGAGCTACAACCGTTCGACTTTGCAAAAGTTTATCGAGAAGGGGTTTGTGAAGGTTGATGGAGAAGTTGTCTTGAAGTCTAATGCGAAGTTTCCGGAGGGGGTTTATATCGAAATGAAGATTCCGGAAGAGTTGAAGAATGCGGATTTGATTCCGAAGACGGTTTATGAAGATGAGAATGTGATAGTTTTTGATAAACCGGCGGGGTTGTTGTCGGAATTCAAGGGGGAGTATTCGCCAGAAATGACTTTGGCGCATTATGGGAGGATTGTACATCGGTTGGACCGTGATACGTCAGGCGTGATTATTGTGGCGAAAAATGAAGAGACGCAGTCAAAACTTAGGCGCCAATTTCAGGAGCGGAAGACCAAAAAAACTTACTATGCGGTAGTTTCGGGGCGACCAAAACTTGATGCGGCGCGGATTGATTTGCCGATGATGCGGGATTTGAAGCGACCGACGACTTTTCGGGTTGATCCGAATGGGAAAGATGCCGAGACTTTCTATCGAGTTCTGAAAACTGACGGGAAACATTCGTTGGTTGAGCTGAAGCCGACGACTGGGCGAACGCATCAGCTACGAGTTCACATGAAATACCTAGGGCATCCGATTTTGGGGGATCCAGTTTATGGCGAAGAGCCGGCAAATCGGTTGTATTTACATGCGGGAGCGCTTGAAATTACAATCCCGGAGGGGCAGCGAAAGGTTTTTGAGGTGCCGATGCCGAAAGAGTTCGCAAAAAAGATTGAAGATGCGGAAGTTGATGGTTCGGAGGAGGAGTAATGTTCTTCGAATCGGTAGATGAGATTTTGGAAATTGCAGGGAGAACGGGGTGTGCGGTTTTTGTGGTGCCGGAGAGTGTGTCGGTTAAAATTCCGGGGGCAATGATTTTGGAGCCGGAGGGAAAGACGACGATTTCGATTGAGCAGGTTAAAGAGGTTATCTCGAGACTCTCAATACGGCAGGTTCAGGATTTGTTTATTTTGGTTAGACCGGCAGATAAACTGGGAGATGAGGCGGCAAATGCGCTTCTAAAAAGCCTAGAAGAGCCAAAGGAAAAGGTGCATTTTGTTCTAGTGACGGACTCACCGTCGCGAATGTTGCCGACGATTTTGAGTCGCTCGGCGGTGTATTTCTTACGAGAGGAGTATTCGGAGGGGATTTCGGCGGATGCGAGGGTGATGGAACTAGCGAAACGATTGATTGCGGCGAAGCAGGTGGACTTAGTGGGTTTGGCGGAAGAATTGACAAAGAAAAAAGATGGAGTGAGAAATTATGTCTTGTCGGTTCTAGCGGTCGCGATTGAGATGCTTTATAAGTCGTATTATAAAACTGGAAAAGAAGCGTTTTTGGCGAAATTGCCGAAGTTTTTGAAGGCATACGAGTCGATTGCAAAGAATGGGCATATTAAACTGCATTTGGTGGCGGATTTGATTTAGATGGAAAAAAGCCCCCGTGAAGGGGGCGCCCCAATTTTGAGGAGAAGGGGTTTAGCGTCCGGACATCATTTTCTGATGTTTTTGGTAGAAGCCATTAGTGACTTCCGCCTTTAACTCTTCGAGCAAATCTTCGGCGTATTCGTCCAGTAAATAATTGTGGACGATAGTCAAGTTGCCTAGAAAAGCGGATTTCTCTGGTGGCGTGACATCGATGAACGAATCCCCGGACGCTATGATGCCAGTTTCCGGATCAAGATGGTAATGTTCCTTGCGGATTTTTTTGACCATCGTGACTGGCGGCTTAAGGTCTTTGTTTTCTCGATAGTATTTCTGGAGTAGCCAGAACGAATCGTAGAGAACGCCCTCTTGGTCGTCGTAGGAAACGACGGCGTAAACGTAACTGAGCGCATCGAGACGTTTCTTCGAAACGCTGATGGTGCCGTAGTTGGCAAGTTTAGCGACCTTTCTTTTTGTTAGAACCCCGTGCATTAAGAAAGTCGCTAGTTCATCCATCGTGTTCGATTTGAAGTCGTCTTCAGGGTCTTCGGCGTCAAAAACGCAGATGGGGTCGAAGAGCATGTCGACTATTCTGCTGGTGATGTCGCCGATTAACCACGCAATTACTGCGAGGAGTAAGAGCGGTGCTAGAATATAGCGTAGGATTTCCATATTTTCTCCTCCTTTTTAAGTTACGAGCGGATTTGGATTAACCATTAAAATAACTGGTCGCCGCTAGCGTGTTTCTTATTATAGCACACTGTTCCGTAAAAGTCAAGAGGCGTAAGCGATTTGCGGGGAGAAGAGGTTTGTGGTAAAATAGGGGTATGTTAGCAGTAATTGCGATATTGATTTTTACGGTTTATCTTGCGTTCTTTTTTCCGGTTGAAGCGCCAGTGAAAGAAGTCGAGCAGAAATCGCCGAAATATACGGCTCAGATGAAGAAATTATGGCAGGTGGCGCAGACTTCGATGAAAGAGCGGAAGCCGTTTAGAGCGGAAAAAGCGCTTTTGACGATTTTGAAATTTGATGAGAAAAATGCGGCGGCATATAACCGTTTAGGGATTTTGTATGCAAAGGAGCAGAAATATGATGAGGCGGTTGAGTGTTTTGAGATTGCGCAGTCGCTTGATAATAATCCGGCGTCGATTCATAACGTGGGGCTGATTTATCTTGAGACTGGGGCGTATGAGAAAGCGGAGATGGCGTTTTTACAGGCTATCCAGCTCGAGGGCGACGTTCCGGCGAGGTTTCTCGCTTTGGCGAAGGCAGAGGAGAAGCTCGGGAATACAAAAAAGTCGATTGAGGCACTTGAGAATGCGTACGAATTGGATCCGAGCATAGCGACGCTTCGGCAAATTTTAGCGATGCACGAAGCTGCGGGGGATGTTGAGGCGGCAACGTTGACGACGGCGAGGATTGAGGAGCAAATTGCGAAAGAGACGGCGGCGAAGGCGGCGAAAAAGGCGTCAAAGAAAATGGTGCGACCGGCGGCGAAGAGGGCGGTGGGGGCGACGGTGAAGAGAGTGTCGAAGCCAGTTGCAAAAGCGGCCGGTTCGGTTTCGAGGATTGCGAAGCCAGTTGCCAAGGTAGCGACTTCGTCTGCAAGGACGATTGCTCGACCGGTCTCGAGGGTAGGGAAAACGATTGCGCCGCGAAAGAAGATTCAGTAAGTTTTCGGCTTTTCGTTGATTTTTTGGGGGTTGTAGTGTATAATAGGAGTATTGCTGGAATCGTCTAGTGGCAATGACAAGAGACTGTAAATCTCTCGCCTTCGGGCTTCGTAGGTTCGAGTCCTACTTCCAGCACCAATTTCTCGTCGGCTTGTCGGCGAGACGTGATGAGACGCCGCGATAGCTCAGTTGGTAGAGCGCATCCATGGTAAGGATGCATCCCTATCAGAGGTGACTAAGCTAGGCCGTCGGCGAGCTAGTACTTTACAAAATCGGGGTGCGTTTAACGCAAATGGTATTTTTCTATACTTCTAAGCATAAGTGATTTATGCCGCGATAGCTCAGTTGGTAGAGCGTCGCCATGGTAAGGCGAAGGTCACCGGTTCAAACCCGGTTCGCGGCTCCACGCTTAGAGTTTTAGGATTTTGAAACTCACATTTGGCAAGATAGGCTGAATGTGAGTTTTTTTGTTATTATCAGGTTCTATAAGAGTCATCACTATCGCGATCTGTTGATGAATCTTTAGAATGGAGACCCCATTAGTTCTTTCCGGATATTAACTTTAAATAAGGAACTAAAAATATGATTACATGATTATGAAGTGAAACTTCTATTTATATTGTTGAAGCCGTCCTGGTGCAAGAGCCATGAATTCCTCCAA
>JAUNAL010000002.1:3295-48988 GCA_030527585.1 Candidatus Saccharimonadota bacterium | reverse complement strand
GAAGCCGAAAAAGGAGAAGACCCCTGAGCAGAAGGCGAAAGCTGAAGAGAGGAAGGCGAAGCTTTTTAAAGCTCTTCCTTGGATTTTAGGTGCGATCCTTGCGATTGCACTGATTCTGCTTCTAATCTTCGGATTGGATTGGGGCGGAAAGCCTGAGGGCGGTTCTGGCAACGGCGGAGATGAAAATCCAGCTGTTGAGACGACATGGTATGGGTTTTATAATCCATCCTTGTTAAATGACGAAACCGAAGACAATAATTTCGATTTCGGATATAACTTGGCGGATTTCGAAGCCGACCTTGAGGCGGTCGATTACGATGCGGACCTGAGGGAACGTATGTCAATTGACCCGAAGCTTGGGGCCGCGGTAATAGCGTGGGTTGACGCGAATGTTGGCACGCGCTATCTCGGTGCATTCTATGATGAATGTAAAGGCGAGTGGGCTTCGACCATGAACCTTGCGGCGGAACGCTGGATTGATGACGAGGAAGGTTATAAAGAAAAGTTAAAAACTTTCTTTGCTTTTCTGGATACGGCAAGCGTTGACCTGAAGAATGGTAAGGGCATTGAGGACCAGATGTATATGAATCCATATACGGAATCTGGAATTCCAGACATTATCGTTTTGAGGACAGACCAAGATAAGGGTCTGTTCCTTGCCTATACGTTCAAGATTAAGGGGAACCTTAAGGTTGTGATGTATAGGACGGACTGCGGTTACCAACCGACGAATGTCGAGAAGGTAATGAATATCAAACCGCAGGAAAAGCCGAAGACTTCGACGACTCCGACGAGCAATCCGAGTTCGGAGGATCCAGGCCCGACGAAGCCGACCTATAAGAAGGACCCGACTAAGGGGACTCAGGGCGATGTAGTTGGGCCGAACGATAACCCTGGACCTGGTCCTGACACCAATAATGGTAAAGGGGCGACGGAGTCTAAGGAACAACAGCCTGAGGCAAGCGTTAATTTGCCGACTTATCAGGAATATGAGAAAGTAATTGATGATTTAAAAGACATCAATGAAACTCAGAAAGAAGGCACCGGAAGTGAGGGTATTAATAAGCCGACTCAAATTACGAAGCCGGCGACCACCACGAATGGTGAAAGTGTAGATTCTAACGGCGCTGGAGAGGCCTGGGGGGGTCCTCCGGACGCGTAGAATACATTTATAGGCAGGGCGAAAGTCCAAAAGTTCTTTACTGGGCCCGGCGGATTATCCGCTGGGTCTAACCCAAGTTTGAAGTTTGAGATGATTCGGTTGTTCGGCAGACGAATATTAACAATTCGGCTAGCAACAACCAAAAATGTTATTTTTAATGAAAGGAAAATTATGAATAAAGTTTATAAAACTATTCTTTCCGTTACGGCTGCGGCGATTGTCGCGGGCGCAACGATTACTCCAACGCTAGTCAATGCGTGGGGTGATTCGAATAATGGTCGTCCAAGCTATACGATCTCACAAATTGAGGAAGGTAAGCTTGGCGATACGATTACGTTTAACTCGATTTCGAACGGTAAAATCGGGGATGAGAAAAACTTCGTTGGGGCTAAGGTTGGCTCTTCTTCGTCCAATGTTTGGAATGCGGACGAAATTCAGGTGAAAGATGGCGAAACTTATACGGTTCGTCTTTATGTTCACAATAACAGCCCGAAAGGCCTAGAAGCTGTGGCGAAAGACGTGACGGCACAGATTTCGCTTCCAACCACGGTTGGTAAAACGCAAACGATTATTGGTTATCTTAACTCGAGTAATGCAGCCCCAACTCGTTATTGGGATGAAGTTAAGTTCGTTTCGTCGGAGGACTTTTATGTTGAGTATGTAAAAGGTTCGGCAAAGTATACGAATGCTAAGATGGGAACGGTTGCGCTTTCAGATAATGTAATTATCGGTGGTGCGAAACTTGGTTATGACTCGCTGAATGGTGAGATTCCAGGTTGTTTCGAATATGATGGTGTCGTAACGATTGAAGTTAAGGCACATAAATCGGTTTCTGCGAAACTTGCGAAGACGGTCCGAATTAAAGGATCGGGTGATAAGTTCGCGGAGTCGGTTGAAGCTAAGGTTGGTGATGAGGTTGAGTTCCAGATCGAGTATGTTAACTTACTCGGTTCGAAGGTTGACGATGTGATGATTCGCGATGTTTTGCCAACGAATATGGAATATGTGGCTGATTCGACCTATCTTTATAACTCGAATTATCAGAGTGGTGTTTTGCTTAAGGATAACACTGTGACGACTTCGGGGATTAATATTGGTAGCTATAATGCGAAAGGTAATGCCTATGTTCGCTTTACGGCTAAGGTGGTTGATAATGATTTGAAGTGTGAGAGTTCTAACCAGCTTGTTAACTGGGCTTCAGCTACGGTTTCGGGTCGGGTTGTGAAGGATGACGCTTCGGTGATGGTTGAAGGTGGAATTTGTGAGGAAGGCGAGACGCCAACTCCGACTCCAGAGACGACGCCGGGAGAGACGCCAGGGACGATTGTTCGAACTGGTGCTGGCGAGATAGCTGGAACTGTGCTTGGTGCAGGTTCTTTGACTACCGCACTCGGTTACTATATTGCTAGCCGCAAAAAATTGATGTAAGTTGACCGCTTCACGTTGAGGTCTGGTCTGGTCTGGCGATTTATGCTGGGCTGGTCTGGATGATGGGGTGGTTTCTTAGAAAAAATGCACTCTTCGGGGTGCATTTATTTTTAGATTTTTTGTGGATTTTTGAAAATGGTTATGGTAAAATGGGGGTAATATGGATCCGTCAAATAACAATGCTTTTAATGGGCTTTCGCAGGGTGATTTTGATGCGGGGCTTTCGTCGGGACAAGCTCCGATTACATCTGGGGGCTCGGCTGCTGAGCAGGCGCCAATCGTAAGTGGGGACCCAGCTGCTCCGTTCTCTCAGCCGACGGTTCCTAGTTTGCAGTCGGCGCCAATTTCGAGTGGGACTGGGGATATTGTTTTAACGCCAAGTGGGGGAAGGAAAAGTAGGAAAGGGTTGATTGCCGGGATTATATTGGCGTTGATTTTGGGTGTTGGGGGAGTTGTTGGGGCTTTGTTTGGAACTGGGGTGTTGAAGTTTGGGGAGAGCGAGGGGAAGAAAAATCAGGCGTTTTATGAAGTGTTGGTGGAGCATCGAGACGGTGTTGTTGTTTTGTCTACGCTTATGGACGGTTTCCTGAACGGCAAACTTTCGATGCAGAGTTTTATGATGTCGGAAAGTGAATATACAGAAAGCATACAGGAGCTAAGTGACGCCATTTTAGATTTAGAAGCGATTAACCAGAGGGTTCAGGAGGGTCCAGTTTTGAGTGGGATTATCGCTGGGATTGACTTAGGGGCTAGCTATGAGGGGCTCAAGGAATCGCTGTTTAGAGATTTGGGAAATTATAAAACTTTCGCAAATATAACTATTAAAATTTACGAAGTTTTTGAGAGCAAGGGGGAGAAGAAAGCGGTTGAACTGTTGGCGGAATATGAAAAAATGTATAGTCTTGCGGTATATATTGATGATTATTTTGAGATGCGAGATGAAGCTAGTTTGAACTATGAACAAAATAATTGTGCAAATGTTTCAAGTGCAGCCTGTATAGATTTAGAGTCGGTTGCGGAAAAGGCAAATAAAGAATTTATGAAGAATAAGATTATCCTGAAGGACAGTTATTCTGCCGCTTTTGATGGTTTTCAATATAGTGGAGAGGGGTCGGTAACGTGGTATTTGGATGAACTTTATGTTGCGGTAGGAGGCGAAAATGAAGAATAGAATTAAAGCTATATTGACTTTTGCGGCTATGGTATTGGTCGCTGCGGTGACTTTATTCCCGAGCGATTCGTTTGCGGCGAATATTGATATTTCGGCATCGCGGGATGATATCTATAATCAATTAAAAGCAGCAGCGAATGTTAACGTGACTGCCAATACATTTAAAAAATGTATTTCGCACATATGGGACGAAGACGATAGCTTTTGGTGGACTGGATCACTAGATGCTGGTGAGATTAAAAATTACGATATATTCGATGGTGGTAATACGGCAATTTCTGCTTCTCTTTGGCTAGAAGAGGCAATCACGGGTGAGGCAACGGATAGTGCAGTTTATTGTGATGAGGGTGGTGAAAATAACGTGTTTAAGCAATTAACAATAGTGACGGAAACCGATTACAAATTTTGGGTTTGCGATGGAGGTTCGCATGGTATATTGCAACGCGCAAAGAAAGATTGGTGGGCTATTACTGGATGGGTATATAAATTGGATGCTGACAAAAATTGTAATAGTTTTAATGATTCAGGGTATTGGCTAAAAGCTTCAGATGCAGCTGATAAGTTTAAGGCATTATATACAAAATGGAGGAATGATGCGGTAAAGGAAAATCCATTTCTTCCAAAATATGATGATCTTGGTAAATTTAATAATGTGGATGGGTATTTTGCATATATTGCAGATTTTAATGCTAAATGCAGTGCGGATAAAGAGACGGTTTCTTCGAAACAGTCTTCTACGGATTATACGCCAATCACGCAGTATACGGTAAGCGATAAGTCGGTTAAAGCGCAGACATTATATTATCACGTCAATGACAATAAAACCTGGAAATATTCGCTTTCGTCGGATAATCCAGCTAAAAGTTGTCAAGGGCTCCTAGATCGTGTCTCTACTTTGGAGAATACTTTTAACGGAATTGAACGTAATAAACGAACGGCTGGATATGGTGGGAATATTTTAGCAGAGCTTGAGGATGCTTGTAAGAATGCTAAGACGGCGGACGGGAATAATGGTTGGACGGAATTGAAAACGAAATTGCAGGAAATTATTGATGATCCAGAGTCAAGTGAAGAGCTAAAAGCTGATGCAACGGCTAATTTGGAAAAGTTGAACGATATCATTGATAATAATAAGTATGTGGAATCTTCTGGAACAGAGGATAGCGATGAGGGGAAATTGTATCAGTGTGCGAATATTGATGGATTGAATATAAATGTTGAGAATTATGAATCTGGGGCGGTCGATATTAGTGATCCAGGCAAGGAAGATGCAGAGACGCCGCCGACCTGTGCGAATTCTGGTGGGGCGGAGTCACTTGGGTGGATTGTTTGTCCGCTTCTGAATTGGATGGGGAATGCTACTGAAGAAATGTATAATGAAACTATTAAGCCGTTGTTGCAGATCAGCCCGGAGTTGTTTGGCAATAACGATCCGAATAGCTCAACGAAACAGGCTTGGAATGTTTTCCAGGCAATTGCGAATATCTGTTTCATTATCTTGTTCATGGTAGTCATTTTCTCGCAGTTGACGGGTATTGGCATCGATAATTATGGAGTGAAACGAATTTTGCCAAAATTGATTATCGCGGCAATCCTAATTAATCTTTCATATTATATTTGCTTGATTGCGGTTGATATTTCTAATATCGTCGGGAATGGACTACAGGCAATGTTCAGTGGTTTGCCGTCGAATGCGGGCATTTCTTATCAAGGTGATGCTGGTGATGTCGTAGAGTCTATTGCGTCTACGGGGCTTTCCTTTGTTCTTATCGTGGGGATTGTCATGGCGGCTGGCGCGGCGATTTGGGCTAACCCAGCGATTCTGCTCTCATTTGCGGTGGCATTACTGGGTGTCTTTATATCAATTTTCTTCCTCTTTATTCTGCTTGCAGGGCGTGAGGCGGCGATCGTCGTTCTGACTGTAATTTCACCGCTTGCGTTTGCATGTTATATGTTGCCGAATACGAAGAAGTTGTTTGATAAATGGCTAAAGATGGGGCAGGGGCTTTTGATGGTGTACCCTATTGCTGGACTTTTGGTTGGTGGTGGCGACTATGTTTCGAGGTTGATGCTTTCAACTGGTGTTGCTGGCGCTGGTCTGTGGTCCGCGATTGTGGCAATGCTCGTTGGTATTATTCCTATCTTCTTTATCCCGACGGTGCTTAAAGGTTCGTTTGCGGCGCTTGGGAATTTGGGGGCGACGATTTCTGGATTTGGGAATCGGATGCGAGGGGCGACAACTAGCGGGATTAGAAATTCAGAAGGATTCAAGGATATGAGCAATAGGACTCGGGCCGGGGTTGACCGAAACGGCAATTTAACTCGACTTGGTAAGTGGCGAGCGCAAAGTGCGCAGAGCGATTTTGCAAAGAAAGGAATCGGGCGTTTCATGCTGGGTGGTGTAGCTAGGAGCCAAGCTAGAGGTATGGCGGCGGCTGGTAAAACTAGAACTGAGGACGAGGCGGCTGGGGCGGCGTTGATTAACGAAATGGCAAAGGAAGGAATTGCTAAAGCTGGTGGCGAAAGAGCGTATTATGAAGGGCGTTTCCGAGATGCGGCTAAGCGGGGAGATATTACTGGCATGAATTCGGCGATTGAGGCGATGCGCTCGTCTAATATGAAAGCTAAGGATATCGCAAGTGTCGTACGTACAGCTGAAAATGACGGAACGTTTAGAGGTAGCATGGGGGCCAACGAGAGGGCTTCGTATATGCGCGATTTGGCGAAGAAATATGGGAATGACTTTATGTCGACCGATTTCGAGTTGAACGATTTTGCAAGAAAAGGCGGCATGAGCAAATCTGGCGGGGCAGGAACGCTTGGCAATTATGGTGATTGGGCTAAGGCTGAGATTGGCATGGATGATATTAAACCAGGTGATTTCGGGCAAATGTCTGGAGACAGTATGGCTGGTATGCTTACGAGTGGTTTGGTTGATGCTTCAATGGCACAGCGGGCGATTGTTGAGAATCCGAATCTATCGGTGGATAAGAAGTTGATGCTTAGCGCGGTGGCGAATGGAGTTAACTTTGATCCAAGTGTGGCGATTAAGGATCAAGTGAAACAGTGGATGAGCAATAATTTCTCCAGCGCGGCGACGCAAGCTTCGGGTGCAGTGATAGACAGAGATCTGATTGCTGCTTGGTCTGCAGCTACACCTGAGTCGGTTAACATAGTTCAGAACTTTAATGCTGGTGGTAAGCAAATTGAATCGGTAGAGGTGAATATAAAACATAATCCGCCGAAGTAGTAAATATAGGTAGAAACACCGAGAATGAATCTCGGTGTTTTTCTTGAGGGCGGTTTAGGAGTTTTTCGCGGCGCGGATGACGTGGTCGAAAAGACAAGTAACGGTTAGGGGGCCGACGCCGCCGAGTTTTGGGGTGATGGCGGCGAGGTCCTTGCGCTTGCGGACGCTTCCATCGACGTCACCCTTTAGAATGCCTTTTTCGCTGGCTGTGCCAGCGTCGACTACGACTGCGCCCGGTTTTACGTATTCAGAAAGAATCAGGTCTGGGGAACCCGTTGCAGTTACCAGTATATCATACTCGGTGAGTTTTGTCAAGTCTGAACCACGATGGAAGAGTTCGACGTTAAAACCGGAGTTTGTCCACATCTTAAAAAGTGGGGCGCCGACGAGTTTACCGCGGCCAACAATGGCGATTTTCTTGTCTTTAAGATTAATGTCGTAGCCGGCAAGGAGCCAATTAACGGCGGTTGCGGTGGCGGAATCGTAATTGCCGGAGCCGAAAAGACCGTCGACATCTTTTTCGGGCGCGATGAGATTTGTAATCTCGTCGGTTTTTTCTTTATTTTTGATTGGGAGTTGGAGGATAATACCATGAATTTCGGGATTTTTATTTGCGGCTTCAATAATTTCACAAATTTCATCGTCGGAATTTGCGAGCTTTTCTTCAACAATAACTCCGATATCTTCGCCATATCTAATTTTTAGATTCACATATTTTTCGATGACTGGATTTTCGCTGTCGCGAATGATAAGAAGTTTCGGTTTTTTCTTTTCAGCTTTCAAAACACGAACTTCGTAAGCTTGGCGTTCCTTAATAAAGCCGGCGAGTTCTTTTCCATCTAAGATTTTCATACTAGCTCCACGGGTTCTTGTTCAAGTTCATAGCCGGAATCGTTTTTGACGGCTTCTTTAATCTCGGCACGGGCGGCAGCGAGGTCGGCATAGGAAGTTGCGGATTCGTTGATTAAAACGAGGGCTGCTTTGTCACTAATGCGCATACCGTGAAGAAGTTTTCCTTTTAGGCCGGCTTTTTCAATGAGAAAACCAGAGTTGATTTTTAGCCCGTCGTGACCATGGTAAACTGGGAGACCTTTTTCTTCGGCGAAGCTTGCTTCCACTTCGTTTAGATAAACATTTTTAAAGAATGAGCCGGCGGAAGCTCTAACTTTCGGGTCTGGGAGTTTATCTTTACGAATTTCTGAGACGATTTTACGGATATTTTTTGGAGAGAAATCAGTTTCGTTGTTTTCGGCGATATATTTTTCGATTGAATTATAGAATGGGCGTTCCATCTCGCCTTTTTTGAGTTTTAGGGAGATTGAGATGACGAAATAATGGTCTTTGTCGGTAGTGTTTAAGATGCTTTTCCGATAAGAGAAATCGAAGTCGGATTTTTTTAAGGTTTTAAAGGTTTTTTCTTTGCGGTCGTAAACTCTGGCTTCAAGGAAAGTATCGGAAATATCTTGGCCGTAGGCGCCGATATTTTGGACCGGAGCGGCACCGGCAGAGCCTGGGATTTTTGAGAGGGCTTCGATTCCGGTATAGTCTTTTTCGGTTGCGAAAGCGACAACATTATCCCACTCCTCACCACCCATGGCGGTAATAATTCCGTTTTCGTCTTTTAAGCCCTTGATTTTATTAGTGATGATGGCGCCGTTGAAGCCTTCGTCATAGCCGAGAGTGTTGGCGCCACCGCCGAGTACGAAGACTTTAAGATTTTTTTCAATTGCAAAATTAAAGGCAGACTCGATATCGGATTCGTTTTCGATTTCGATAACGAATTTTGCGGGACCGCCGAGACGCATGGTCGTTAGTTCGGAAATGTTGACGTTTTCGCGAATTTTCATAATGTTATTATAACATAGACAATCATTATTCATGCGAAACCCGTCTCGCGCCCGTCTTCACGGGGCTCGCCTCTGAAAATGCGAGCTTCGCATTTTCTTTATGTTTCGCTCAGAATAATGATTGCCTTATCTTAATAAGCATAAGTAAGGGGAAGGGGGTTGTGGAAAATTTTCAGGTATGCTATAGAGGGAGCAAGTCGCGAATGCTGGTGCGGGTTTGCGACTTATGGTATAATTAAACTAACTATAAGGAAGGTAATACAATGGC
The DNA here is from genome assembly GCA_030527585.1 of Candidatus Saccharimonadota bacterium. GTDB lineage: Bacteria > Patescibacteriota > Saccharimonadia > Saccharimonadales > Saccharimonadaceae > Nanosyncoccus. The sequence continues at coordinate 39,862 of JAUNAL010000002.1, read as the reverse complement.
AAAAAAGGATGCGGTGGACGAAAAAAATGTAAAGAATGACGGAAAGTCTGAGGCGTTGAAGCTCGCGCTCCAGCAGATTACGAAGCAGTTTGGTGATGGTTCGATTATGAAGCTGGGCGATACGCCGAAGATGGATGTGGAACTTTTGCCGTCTGGGTCGTTGGCGCTAGATTTGGCGCTTGGTGGGGGTTATCCGAAGGGTAGGATTATTGAGATTTATGGACCGGAGTCTTCGGGTAAGACGACGTTGGCGCTTCATGCGATTGCGGAAATCCAAAAGCAGGGTGGGCAGGCGGCTTTTATTGATGCGGAGCATGCTTTGGACCCAGCTTATGCGAAAAAAATTGGAGTTGATACGGCGAACCTTTTAATCTCGCAGCCAGATAATGGGGAGTCGGCACTTGAGATTTGTGAGACACTTGTTCGTTCGAATGCGGTTGATTTGATTGTGGTGGACTCGGTTGCGGCATTGGTGCCACAGGCAGAAATTGACGGTGACATGGGCGATGCACAGATGGGGCTTCAGGCAAGGTTGATGTCACAGGCGATGCGAAAATTGACTGGTATTATTTCAAAGTCGAAAGCGACGGTGATTTTCATTAACCAGATTCGGATGAAGATTGGCGTAATGTTTGGAAACCCAGAAACGACAACGGGCGGAAATGCGTTGAAGTTTTATGCGTCGGTTCGGGTTGATATTCGCCGAATTGGTCAGATTAAAGATGGCGAAAATATTGCTGGGAACCGGACGAAAATTAAGGTTGTGAAGAATAAGATTGCGGCGCCGTTTCGGACTGCGGAATTTGATATTATGTATAACGAGGGGATTTCGAAGGCGGGGGATGTTTTGGATCTTGGTGTGCAATATGGTGTGCTTGATAAGGCAGGGGCATTTATTAAGTATAATGGTGAGACGATTGGGCAGGGTCGCGAAGCGGTAAAACGTTTGTTCAAGGAAAAGCCGGAATTTATGGCGGAGATTGAGGCGAAGGTACGCGAGAAAGCGGAAGAAGCGAATAGATAATTTTTGTGCGAGGAGGTTTAGGTGCATAAAGATGAAACTTGGCAGACTTATTATTCTAATGGCGAACCAATTGTAGGGGAAGGTTGGCCGGCTGAATTAGGCAATCCGGAGGTAACGGGTAGTGATAAAATTGTGGGGGTTGCGATCGTATTTTTGTATCGGATAAGTGATAGGGGGGGGCTTGAGGTGCTGTGGCAGAAAAGGTCTGAAAAAATTGATCGTTACCCGGGAGATTTTGATATTTCGGCGGGTGGGCATATTAATTTAGGCGAGAGCCTGGTTGATGCGGCAGTTCGAGAAGCTTATGAAGAAATTGGGGCGGAGATTTCGAAGGAAGATTTAGAGCTTGCGGCGCTCCATTCGTTCAATAGGAACCGGTTGGCTTGGGTTTATATGGTGAATTGGACGGGGCGAGAAGATTCGTTTAAGTTTGACGATGGTGAAGTATCGGAAGTAAGATGGGTGCCATGGGCGGAGGTCGATGAGTTTCGGATGAAATTTGCGAAGGAGCCTTTAAAGCGGGACGCGGTAGTTTTTGATTTGTTTAACGAATGGTTCTTGCGGCATGGGATTATTTGATGAAAATAATTAATCTAAGTTCGGACTATGATGTTGAAGATTCGGAGTATGATTTTTCTGACAGGGGTAAAAAGCGGGGTTATGATTCTGGGGGTGCGGAGTATGATTCTAGTATAAAAAAGATAACGGATATTCGGGCGGCGGCGCGAGACGAGAATCGGGTGAATGTTTTTGTTGATGGGAAATATGAATTTTCGTTAGACATTGCGCAGTTGGTTGATTTGAAAATTAAAATTGGTCTTGTAATTTCGGAAGAGGAATTAGAACGATTTAAGCAGGCGTCGGAATTTGGGAAATTGTATCAGCGGGCGCTAGAATGGGTTTTAATTCGGCCGCGGTCACTGAAAGAGACACAAGATTATTTGAAAGAGCGGGTGCAAAAACGGCGGCTGGAGAATTTGAAGCGGGAACGGAATCGGGAAAGAATGGCGGAGCTTAAAAAGGCAGGCGATGTTGAGGGTATACAGCGGATGCGAGAATATAAAACGCCGTTAAAGGAGCTGCCGGAGATTTCGAGTGAACTTTCCGGCTTAGTTTTTGAAAGACTTTTAGAACGCGGCTATCTTGATGATTTGAAGTTCGCGGAATATTATGTTGAAAATCGGTTTGTAAAAAAAGGTGTTTCGATGCGGCGGCTCGAGATGGAACTTTTGAAGAAGGGGATTTCGAAGGAGATCGTCGCGGAAGTTTTTACGAATTCGGGAAGGGATGAGAGAGGAGAGATTTTAAAGATGGTCGCAAAAAAGCGGGCGAAATATGATGATCCACAGAAGTTGCTGGCGTATTTGGTGCGGCAGGGGTTTAGTTATGAATTGGCGAAGGAGTATATAATAGAAGGAGAGGAAAATAATTGATGAAAAAGAACAATAGTATTGATGTGCGGTCGAGTGCTGCCGAATATTTAACGTATGTTGCGGCAGTTGGGGAGAATGATGTCGAGTTGGAAATTAGATATGAAGACGAGAACATTTGGTTGACCCAGAAAATGTTGGCCATGTTATATGATGTTGAGGTTAATACAATTAATTATCATATAAAAAAGATATTCGAAGAGCGAGAATTAAGCGAAGTTTCAACTGTTCGAAAATTTCGAATAGTTCAAGAAGAGGGTTCCAGGAAAGTAGAAAGAGAAGTCATACACTATAATTTGCAGATGATTATTGCGATTGGGTTTAAAGTCGACAATGAAAAAGCTGTGCAGTTTAGAAAATGGGCTAATCAGATTGTAAAAGATTTTACTATCAGGGGTTGGGCAATAGATGATGAGCGTCTAAAGAACAGTGGTTCGATTTTGACGAGAGAATATTTTGATAAATTATTGGAGAAAGTCAGGGAAATACGACTTTCGGAGAGAAGATTTTATCAAAAGGTGACCGACATTTATGCGACAAGCATAGACTACGATAAAGACGCTAAAACTACTCGACAGTTTTTTAAAACTGTGCAAGATAAAATGCATTATGCGGTACACAAGCAGACGGCGGCGGAAGTTATTTATAGTAGGGCGAATGCCGAGGCTGAAAATATGGGTTTGAAAAGTTGGGAGGGGTCGCCATACGAAAAAATACACAAATATGATGTTGTGATTGCGAAAAATTAGTTGTCAGAAAAGGAGCTTCAAGATTTGGAGCTGATTGTTTCGGCGTTCTTGGATTTGGCAGAGCGACGAGCGCGGAATCATATCCCGATGACGATGGAGGATTGGGTAGTGAGGATTGACAAGTTTTTACTTGCAGACGATTTGGATATTTTGAAGAATGCGGGGAAGATTTCGCATGAGATTGCCTGCGATAAGGCTTTAACGGAGTTTGAAAAATATCGGATTAAGCAAGACCGAATTTATAAGTCGGATTTTGATTTACTGTTGGAGGAGATTGAAAAAAATGGAGAAAAAAATGAATGAAATAAAAGTTAATGCGATTTATCGACATTTTAAAGGGGATTTGTATTTAGTCGAGGGAATTGCGGAGCATAGTGAAACAGGAGAGGAGTGCGTAGTGTATCGGGCGTTGTATGGAGATTGTAGATTATATGTTAGACCATACAAAATGTTTATCTCGGAAGTTGACCATGAAAAATATCCGGAAGTTAAACAAAAGTATCGGTTTGAGCTTCAGGATATTAAAAGTGTTAAAGACTAATCTTTTTTATCGGATGGGGCGAATTCGCCGTTTTTGCGGAATGGGTTGACGAAATTTGGGATGAAATCTTCTTTTTCGGCACGTTCTTTGATGGCTTTTTCCTCGTCTTTAATAATGACTTTATAGTCGGTGATTTCGACGATTTCGCGACGGGGGATGGTCAACTCTGGATCAATCAAGGCTTTTAGGGCTGGGCGCCTCACGATAATTTGTTGGATCATGAAGTCTTCGCTTGTGACGGTAAAATCGGAAACACGACCTAGCTTTGAGCCTTTTTTGGTTTCGACTTTAAGACCGAGGAGATCAAAATTTAGGTCGAGGACTTTTTTGATTTTAATAACGTCATCTTTTTCGACGAGTTCGTCGATATTGTCAATAATGCAGCCATAGCGAGAGTATTCACGAATTGATTTAACGTCTAAGATATTTGCGGAGGATTTCGCGATGAGGGGACCAGAAAGTTTGAAGCCTAAAATTTTTAAAGTGTCTGGGTCGATAATGGCAGAGCTAATGGTAGCGATTTGCCCAGCTGCTTGCATACTAAGAATTGGTGTTCCGATTAAACGGTTTCCGCTTACTAACATAAGTTTATTATAGCATCTTTAACGTCAAAATTGGAGATTTTTGTGCGGCGGAGGGCGGTTAAGTAAGCGCCGGTGCCGAGTTTTTTACCAATATCTTCGGCGAGAGTGCGAATATAAGTTCCGGAGGAGACATGGGCTTCGATTTTTAAGGTTGGGTAGTTGTAGTTTATGATTTTAATATCGTAAATTGTGACCGGGCGGGTTGGGGTTTTAAAATCTTGGCCTTTGCGAGCCAGTTCGTAGGCGCGACGACCGTTGATTTTAACGGCGCTGAATTTTGGGACGGTTTGCTCGATTTCGCCGAGGAAGGATTTTAGACAGGTTTCGATTTCGATTTTGGTTGGAATTTTGTCGCTAACTTTTTCGATTTCGCCTTCAGGGTCACCGGTAGTCGAGGTCTCGCCGAGTTTTAGGGTTGCTTCATAGACTTTGTCTTGTTTCAGAAAGTCGTTAGATTTTTTAGTCATTTTCCCAGAGAGGAGAATTAAAAGTCCGGTCGCGAAAGGGTCGAGGGTCCCGGTGTGACCGACTTTGACTTTATGCCCAAACTCTTCACTAAGTTTTCGGCGCACTCTAGCAACAACGCCAAATGATGAAATCCCGGCTGGTTTATCAACTAAGATAATTCTATCTTCCATTTTATTATTTTAACAGAATTTAAAGTAAACTTCCACGGCAAACCCGTCTCGCGCCCGTCTTCACGGGGTTCGCCTCTGAAAAAGCGAGCTTCGCATTTTCTTTACGTTTGCCCTAGAAAGTTTGCTTGAAAAATATTAAGAGGTGTGGTATAATTGGCGACATGATAACAAAAGAGAATAAATTGGAAGCTATTGCCAAGGTCGCTCGGAATAAGAACGACGTCGGTTCTCCTGAAGTTCAAGTGGCTATTCTTACCGCTCGTATTAAAGAAGTTACGGAGCACGTCAAGAATAATAAACATGACTTTATGGCTAAAAGAGGTTTAATGCAGATGGTTGGGAAGCGGAAAAAGCTTCTTAAATACCTCGAAAATACCGATTTCGCGCTTTACAAAGAGACCGTAGCAAAGCTTGGTTTGCGTAAGTAAAAAAAGCTCCGTTTAGGAGCTTTTTTTGTTGCACATAAAAAATGCCCCCCGCACGGGGCGGAGGCATTTTAGAGGGGTGTATCGAAATCCATCATCAATGAGCTAGTAAATTTTTTCAGAAGACCTTTAATGGCCTTTTCTTTTTGCTTGTTATCCAGTCTGCTACAAATTGTCTGGCAATAATCTCGATAGTAATCTTCATTGATGAATCTTAAAATCGTTTGCTCGAAGAATTCCGCTTGTTGAGGGAAAATTTCCTCAAACTTCTTTTGGTATTCTTCTTGCTCTTGTTTGCCAGAGCCTTTTTCTAAGATTGCAGTGTTTAGAATAAAGCTGCAACTTATTAACTTCTGCTCTGTATCGTAGGCGAAAATACCTGTTGAATCTACCCCAGTATTTTTGCGAACGATTTTGCGCATCTTTGCCCACAATCCCCCGAGTGGGTCAAAGAATTTGTGTTCGGGGAAGACTAAGCCTTCGATAGTAATAATACCGATACCATTACTCCCCTTTGCTGAGAACCTTATGTTGTTTTTGTCTTGCATATCGACAACCTCCTTTGAAAATACAATAGCAGAGCCCCTAACTCTACTATCATCTTTAATTATAGCATACTTTAGTTAGAAAGTCAATACTTTTAGGGTTTTTCTGGTTGAAATCAGGGAAAAATTTGGTATAATTAAGGTAACATTAACAAGGGGAAGACGGCAGATATTTAGGCTTAAAATTTGAGCTTTGGTATCTGGAGTTTTCCCGAGAAAGGAATTCATGGAAATTATAAATCCTAATGGAAAACGGACGATGAATGTGTCGACGGAGTGGCTGGGGCGAACTTTGACACTCGAGGTTAACCGAGTTGGTTTTCGTTCGACGTCGTCGGTTTTGGTGACTTATGGCGATACTGTAGTTTTGGGGTCGGTTGTCGTGGGGACGAAGCCGGTTGTGCAGGACTTTTTCCCACTCTCGATCGATTACGAAGAAAAGTTTTATGCGGCGGGCAAGATTTCAGGCTCGAAATTTATTAAGCGTGAGGGAAAGCCAGCGGATGAAGCGGTTTTGGTTGGGCGGTTGATTGACCGACCGATTCGACCATTGTTCCCTAAAGGATACAGGCAGGAAGTTCAGGTTGTGACGACGGTTTTGTCGATGGATCCTAATTTCCGTCCGGATTGTGTGGCGATGATTGCAGCGAGTGCGGCTTTGATGAATGCGGGTGTGCCGTTTGATGGGCCGATTGCTGGGGTTCGGATTGGAAGAATCGGGGGAGAGTTCAAGGCGTTTTTGTCGCCGGAAGAGCGAGAAACCTCGCCGCTTGATTTGGTTGTGGCCTGTAAAGATGGCAAGGTTGTGATGGTTGAGGCTGGGGCGAAAGAGGTTCCAGAAGAAACGATTATCGAGGCGATGCACTGGGCGGTCTCGAATGTCCAGCCGGTTTTGGATTTGCAGAGAGAACTTGCGAAATTGGTGGCGACGAAAGAGCAGGAATATGAATTGGTCTTGCCGGATGAGGCGATTTTGGCTGAGGTTAAAGAATATACGGCGGGGAAGTTTGGTTCGAAAGTGCGTGGGAACGTCATGGAGCGGGCGCAGATTTTGGATGAGATTAAATATCAGATGCATGATGAGTTTGCGTTGTCTAAAGGTGAGGGCGAGACGGATAATGAGAAGGTTGAATGGTATGATGCGAATTTGCGTGATGTTTATGATCAGGCGTTTGAGCTTGCGGTTCATGCGGAAGTTCGGCGAGGGATTGTTGAGGATGGCGTGCGTCCAGATGGGCGAAAACTTGATGAAGTGCGACCGCTTTCTTCACAAACGGGAATCTTGCCGCGGGTACATGGTTCGTCGCTCTTTACGCGGGGTGTAACACAGGCGATGAATATCGTGACTTTGGCGCCTTTGTCGTATGCGCAGGTGGTTGATACGATGGAAGTGACGGATGGGACGAGGCGATATATGCATCATTATAATGCGCCGTCTTATACGGTTGGGGAGCCAGGGCGGATTGGTTCGCCGGGACGACGCGAGATTGGGCATGGTTATCTTGCAGAGCGAGCGCTTATTCCGGTTCTTCCAACTGAGGAGGAGTTCCCTTATGCGATTCGGAGCGTAACTGAGATTATGTCGCAAAATGGTTCGACTTCGATGGCGGCGACCTGTTCTTCGTGTATGGCTTTGATGGATGCGGGCGTGCCGATTAAACGATCGGTGTCTGGCGTGGCGATGGGGTTGATGGTTGATGTCCCGAAGGGAGCGGAGATTACGGCGGATGATATTGATAAGGCGTATGTTCTGACGGATTTGATGGATGCGGAAGATTTTGCAGGGGATATGGACTTTAAGGTGACAGGAACGGATCAAGGAATTACGGCGCTTCAGATGGATATGAAGGTGCATGGTTTGCCAGTTGAGATTTTAGAGAAGGCGATTAAGCAGAGTCATGCGGGGCGGATGTTTATTCTTAACCATATTAAAGAAGTTATTGCGGCGCCAAGAGCGGAGATTTCGAAATATGCACCGCAAATTGAGAAATTGATGATTTCGAAAGATAAGATTGGTGCAGTGATTGGCAAAGGCGGTGAGACGATTAATAAAATCACTTCGGAAACCGGAGCGGAAGTTAATATTGATGAGTCTGGGTTGGTGACTATTGCGGGGAATGATCCGGAAAAGATTCAGAAGGCGGTTCTTTGGATTAAGGGCTTGACGGAGGAGCCGGAAGTCGGCAAGATTTACGAAGGAACGGTTGTCACGATTAAGGATTTTGGGGCGTTTGTGAATATTATGCCGGGGATTGATGGGATGCTTCATATTTCGCAGATTGCGGATAAGCGTTTGAAGTCGGTTGATGAGGTTTTGCATGTTGGAGATAAGGTTCGAGTAAGGCTTGTGGCGATTGATGATAAAGGAAAGTTGTCATTAACGATGAAGGGGCTAGATTAAGCGGGGACTTTATGGGTCAGGCGATTCGGAACTTTTGTATCATTGCTCACATTGATCATGGGAAGTCGACGTTGGCGGACCGAATGATGGAGCTCACAGGGACGGTTGAGAAGCGGGAGATGAAATCCCAGCTTCTCGATTCGATGGAGCTTGAGCGTGAAAAAGGGATTACGATTAAGCTGACGCCGGTAACGATGGAATGGAAGGGGATTCAGCTTAATTTGATTGATACGCCGGGGCATGTGGATTTTTCGTATGAAGTTTCGAGAAGTTTACAAGCGGTTGAGTCGGCGATTCTGGTGGTTGATGCGACGCAGGGGATTCAGGCTCAGACGCTGGCGAATGTCTATTTGGCGATTGAGCAGGATTTGACGATTATCCCGGTGATTAACAAGGTTGATTTGCCGGCGGCGGATGTGGAAAAAACGGCGACCCAGATTATGAATCTGCTTGGTTGTTCGAGGGAAGAGATTATTGGGGTTTCGGCAAAGACCGGGTTAAATGTTCCGGAGGTTTTGGATCGGATTGTTCAGGTCGGTCCAGAGCCTAAATCTTTTGACGCAGGTCAGGGGACACGGGCACTGATCTTTGATTCGTATTTTGATGATTATCGGGGGGTGGTTTTGTATGTTCGGATTTTTGAGGGGGAGATTTTGAAAAATGCGGAGATTTCAATGATGGCAGCAGGGACGAAGGGCTTGGCACTTGAGGTTGGGACTTTGACGCCGAAAATGTCGCCGAAAGCTGGGCTTTTTGAGGGGGAAATTGGCTATATCGTGACGAACTTGAAGACGACACGGGAGGCGAAAGTTGGTGATACGGTGACTTTGGCGAAAAAACCAGCTTTGGCGGCGCTTCCGGGCTATAAGAATGTGTTACCGTTTGTTTATGCGGGCTTCTTCCCGGTTTCGAATGACCAATATAAAGAGTTAAAGGAGGCGATTGAGAAATTGTCGCTGTCTGATTCGGCTTTGCGATTCGAGCCGGAGAATTCGCCGGTTTTAGGATTTGGGCTTCGGATTGGATTTTTGGGGCTTCTTCATATGGATATTATCCGCGAGCGTTTGGAACGAGAGTTTAAGCTAGATTTGATTGTGACTAATCCATCGACGAACTATGAGGTCGTGATGGCGAATGGAGAGATTACGGAGATTAAGTCGGCGGCGGATTTGCCGGATGTAAGCGAGATCTCTAAGATTCGGGAGCCTTGGGTTAAGGGAGAGATTATTTTGCCAAAGTCAATGATTGGGAATGTTTTGGAGCTGATTAACGGGAAACGGGGACACCAGACTAACCTTTCGTATATTGAGGATCGGGCGGTGATTGATTTTGAGGCACCAATGGCGAATCTTTTGACGGATTTTTATGATCAGCTGAAGTCGGCGACGTCGGGCTATGCGTCGTTTAACTATGAGATTAATGGCTATCGGGCGGAGGATTTGGTTAGGGTTGATTTCTTGGTGGCAGGACATAAAATGGATGCGCTTTCGGTGATGGCGCATCGAAGTGAGGCGGATGGAATTGGGCGAGAAGTGACGAAGAAGCTAAAGGAAGTGATTCCGCGTCAGAATTATGAGGTGGCACTTCAGGCGGCAATCGGGGCGCGAATTATTGCGCGTGAGACAATTGGTGCATATCGGAAAGATGTGACGGTGAAGATTCATACGGGGGACCGTGACCGAAAAGCGAAGTTGTTACAAAAACAAAAGCGCGGGAAAGCGCGGATGAAGAGGTTTGGGAAAGTTGATATTCCGGCTGAAGCGTTTACAGTGATGCTCAAGCGTGACTAGTGTGTTATAATAAGAGTATGAAGAAAAGAAGTATATCTTTCTATTGTAGCATACTTTTCTTATTTTGTCAAGTTTTTGGGGTTGGGGTAGGGGTTTTTGCGGTTTCGGAAGATGAAATGGTGGTTGAGGATGGTGGGGTTTCGGCGGAGAAATTGTTTTCTGTTCAGGAGAATTGTGAAACGATTCGAGAAGGTTTGAAGCGGGTGCAACGGGAAGACTCGATTGTCCGGACGCATATTGGACCGTATTATAATACGATTTTAGAGAAGTTTGTGAAGCCGCTAAATTTGCGTTTGGTGGAGAATAATATGTTTGATGGTCAGTTGTTTGAGGTTCAGGGGGCGTTTGCGACTGCGTTTGAGACTTTTCGAAATGATTATAGTGACTATCAAAGAGGGCTTGAGGAGTTAATTTTGGTTGATTGTAAAGAGGATCCGGCTGGGTTTTATGAAAAATTGGAAGACGTGAGGGCGGGTAGGGAGATTGTAAATCTTGATGCTTTGAAAATGAGAGGGTTGGTTTCTAGCCAGAAGGGGCTGGTTGGAGAATTGAGGAGTAAGCTATGACGAAAGGCGGGCGGAATTTGACGATTTTGGGGGTTGTTTCGGTGGTGGTTACATTGGTGCTTACGACAATTTCACTGACAATTTATCGAGTTTCCGGGGATATTTATTTGGATCGGTCGCGACCAGGGTATTTGCCGGATGAGGAAGAAGTTCGGGAAGAGGAAAATGATCCGGAGGGGAATTATGATTTTTCGCAAACCGGGGAGATTACGATGGAAGTTCTGGATGAGTATCTTGAGAAATTGGAAGTTGAGATTCGGGCGATTGATGCTTATGCCGAGCCGTTTTCGGAAGAGGCGCTTTCGGATGAAAAGCTAGGAATCTAGGATTCTTGTGGTATAATGGGGACATTATGATTACGAAAGCTATTATCCCAGTTGCGGGGTGGGGGACGCGACGATTGCCGATTACTAAAATCATTGAAAAGTCGATGTTGCCAGTTGGGAATCGGCCGCTGGTTGATTATTCGGTTCAGGAGTTGATTAGGGCGGGCGTAAAAGATATTTATATGGTGATTTCGAACGTTGAGCCGTGCCAGGTGCGGGAATTTTATCAGGAGAATTTGGCGTTGACGCGGTATTTGGTTGAGCGTGGGAAAGAAGATAAGTTGTCGAAAGCGAAGACTTTGCCGGATGACGTGACGATTCATTATACGGTTCAAGATCCGTCTTCGAAATATGGGACGGCGGTGCCGATTGCGATGGTGGTTGAGGAATATAGTATAAACGAGCCGGTTTTGGTGTTTATGGGTGATGATTTTATTTGGAATCCGGGCGGTGAGTCGGCAGCGGAAGCGTTAATTAAGGCTGCAGGAGAAGGTGAATCGGCGATTCTTGGGGTTGAGATTGACCGTTCGGAAGTTGAAAAATATGGCGTGTTGTCAGCGGAAGACGGAAAGCTAATTTCAGTAGTTGAAAAGCCGACACCGGAAGAGGCGCCATCGAATTTGATTAATGTCTCGAAGTATATTATGTCGCCAGAACTTCTGAAGAAAATTGTTCGATATGTGAATGAAAATGATTTTGGGCCGAAGGATCAGGAATATATGGTGACGGATCCGATCGATGAATTTATTCGTGAGGGCGGGGTGATGCGAGTGGCGCCGACGACGGGGGAATATCTTGACGGGGGATCGGTTGAAGGTTGGCTTCATGCAAATAATGTTGTTTGCGGATAAATTGTGATACAATGACATTAAAAGTGAGGTAAATATGTTAAAAATCAAGAATCAGAAGAGTGATCCAATTGTTCCGCCGCTTTCGATTTCGGCGTTATTCGATTTGTCGAGTTTCAGACACTGGAAGTCGGTTGTTATTAATCAAAAAGAAATGAATGTGACGAGGCGTGAAGTGAAACGCGATCGAAAGATTCTAGCGAAAGCGTTTTTGGAATTGGGAGTCAAGAAAGGGGACATTATTACGGTTGCGACGGGGCGCTCGATGTATGATAATGTTTTGATTTTTCTAGCGGCAAATAAAATTGGTGCGGTGGTTTCGTTTCTTGATGAAAAAGTGACACGAGATACTTTGATCCATTATTTAGATGAGTTTGAGTCGAAGATTTTGGTTACTTACAAAAAGACTGCCTCGCGAATTAAGGATTTGAAGAAAGATGCAAAGACGGTTAAGACGGTGATTAATCTTGAGGGTTATGATGATACGGTTGAGGGGATGGAATATAAGTCGATTCTCGATACGTTTATGATCGGGAAGACGCCGATTACGAAATATGCGGAAAAGTATAAGGGGCGAGTGCCGCTTGGGATATTGGGCGGTAAAAAGGAAGCATTGATTTCATTTACGTCTGGTTCGACTTCCGGTCCAAAACCGATGGTGTTTACGAATGAGAATTTGATTGCGGCGGCGTTGTTTTCGAAGGCGGCGTCGGGAATTAAAATGTGGGATAAGGAAATTCAGACCTGGTTTTCATTTGTGAAGTTTGATTGTCCGTATGGTTTTTGGACGTCAGTTTTGACGCCGATTATCGGGGGGAGTTCGGTGATTTTGACGCCGGATATTGAGCCGTCGAATTTTGAGTATTATTTCGGTAAGGAAATTAGTTGCGTGCAGGGTGTGCCGCTACTTTTGGAACTTTTGCCGAAGTTGTTGCCGGAAGGTTTTGATTTGTCTAGTGTGAAAATGGTGATTTCGGGTGGGGAGCGGCTCGAGAAAGATTTGTCATATTCGACGATTGAGTTTTTTAAGGAGCATGGTGCAACGGTGAAAATGTGTAATGGCTATGGAGTCGGCGAATGCTTGGGGAGTATTACGGTTGCGGTTGGCTCGACTTATAATCCGGATACGGTTGGACGAGTAGTACCGGGGGCACATGTGATGATTTTGGATCCGGAAACTGGTGAAGAGCTAGATTTTGGTAAGACTGGATTACTCCATGTTTCTGGCAAACATGTTTTGAAGCGATACTTTAATCGTCCGGAACTGGATGAGGAGAAGATTGTGACTGTTAAAGGGCGACGGTTTGTGAATACGGGAGATCTTGCGACGGTTTCGGAAACGGGATTTGTGACTTTGCTTGGACGGGCGACATTCTTTATTAACAATACGCCGGCGAAAGTTTATTATGAGGTAGTGCGTGCGGCGGTGGCGAAGTCGGACTTGGTCTCGAAATGCTATGTGGTGAAGATGCCGGATGCAAAGTTGGGTTGGTCGGCGTGTGCATTTGTGGTTCCGAAAGAGGGGGTTGGGAAGAATAATGTTTCAAGGCGGCAAATTACGACGGATGCGACGAAGACGTTTTATATTGGGAAGCGGCGGATTACTCTAAAGAGTTATGAATTGCCGAGAAGAGTTGTATTCTTGGACGAGTTGCCGTTAACGAAGGCGAATAAAACCGATTTTAGGAAGCTCGAGCGAATGGCGAAGGAATTGGTGGAAGAGAAATAAATTTTGGTTGTGGTTTAATTTTGGGGCTGGGGTTGTAATTTTTGAGAGTATGTGACTATAATTCCCTAAACTAAAATAGGAGATTATACGGAACTGGAAAAATTGGATGTCCGGGAAATGGTTTTTGAGGTTCGTGGGAAGCAGGTGATGTTGGCGAATGATGTTTCTATACTTTATGAAGCCGAAACGAAAAGAGTTAACGAGACGATTAAAAGGAATCAAAATAGATTTCCGGAGGAATTTTGTTTTCAGCTAACAAGGGAAGAAGTTAACGCTCTAAACTTGAGGTCGCAATTTGCGACCTCAAGTTTAGGAGGAAGGGGTTATGGCGGTGCGAGATATTTGCCGCATGCTTTAACGGAACAAGGCGTCATGATGTTGTCTGGGTTGTTGAAAAGTGACGTTGCGGTAAGAATGAATATAAAGATTATTAATGCTTTCGTCGCAATGCGAAAATATATCGGCGGATAATAAACAATATAATAATTTGCGGGTAGTTTATAACAATACTTTTCACGATCGCTATTCTATTATTGATGAGAGGAAAGTTTACCATTGTGGGGCGAGTATGAACCGGATTGGGCATAAGACGTTTTCGATAACGTTGGTCGAGGATGAGATTATAAAGTTAGCGTTGGTTGGGCGGGTTGAAATGATGGTAAAAAGCAGGAAAAAATGATAATTTGGAATTAAATAAGCACAAGGAGAATTATGAAACAGGCAAAAAAGGGGAGTCGCGGAGTTTTGCGTTGTTAAGATTTTAGTTTTGGCTATGGCGGTGTTTGCTTTGGCGTGGGGGATTATTAATATTCTAGTAATTAATAAGTCGGATTATAACACGTTCTCGAATTATTGTTTTTCGGAGGCCTACTTCGGGGGAGACCAAGCGATTACGTATCTTTGTCGGGATGAGGTGATTTTCTTCGGGCATCTTTTTAATGAGATTAAAGTTGTTGAAGTGATGCTGATGTTTGTAACTTGTATTGTGCTGACATTGTTTGCGTTTAGCTATAAGAAGAATAAATAATTTAAATTAACGAAGCATAAAAATCCCCGCCGAATAGGCTGGGGCTGGGGCTATGGGTTTTAGTTGTAGGTTACGTTACAAAAGCCGCTCTTTTGGACAAAAAGATCGTCGAAAATGTTCGTAGCGGCAATGCGAACCTCTACATAGTATACGTCGCTGCCACAAATAAATGTCCTGGAGCCACTATGGGGGATCGCTCCGTATTCTTCCCAAAGAACGTTGCCATTGATGTCCCTCATGCGGACATCGTTATGGTGAACCGAAGCGTCGTTATAACATATTATGGTGACACTGCGGTTTGTTGCTGCGGCGCCAGAAGCAACTACTGTATACTCTCCGTTTAGCGCAAATACGGTCATAGCGGGGCTTGCCTCGTCGTCTGGTGCTGCGGCAGAAGCTGGAATATTGCCCATCGACAAAGTGAGAGCCAAAATGACAAATAAGGAACAAATTTTCTTTAAGTTTTTCATGATAAGGTGCATACCTCTTAATTTTTTATTTTTAGAAAAGCCCTAGCTGGATTATTATAGCAAAACAAATATGAAAAATGCTATACTAAAAGAGTGATTAATTATAGGATAAATTATGAAAACAGATAAAGAAGCTAAATGTGGGGGTGGTATCAAAAAGGTAATTTGTGGGATACTTGCGGCGTTGGCACTCTTAAACGGGGCCGTGACGATTATGCAAATTAATAGATATGATCGAAATGCGATGAATGCCTCTTGTATAGCGGCTGGACAAGATGATAGAGTGCAGGATGACGGGGCGGTGAGTATTTTGTGTGAGCGGATAGTGCTGGAGGGCTCAATAAATCATGATCAGGGATTGCAGACTGAGGCTTTAGTTTCGTTTGCGGCATTTGTTTTCTTGGTGTTATATATGACGGATAGAAGAAAGAGATAAAAGGTTAAGATTTGTAAATTAGCACTCTTGCGGAAAGAGTGCTAATTGTGTATAATGGGGAATATGCAGGAAGAATTTAGTGAAATTATGAATCGTTTGTCTGAGAATGCGCGGTTCGCGCTGCAGCGGGCGGATTTTTATAGTAAAAGATATAATAATGGTTATATGGGGACGGAGCATCTACTCCTCGGTATTATGGCGATTGATACGTCGGAGGGGGCGCGACTAATCCGAGACGAAGGAGTTTCGCTTGAGGAGGTTGAGAAGTCTTTGAATAAAGTTGCGGTTGAGGTGGCTGGTTCAGATATGGCGATGATGTCGCTTTCGGAGGCGGTGATTTTAACGCTCCGAATGGCGCAGAGTTTTGTGCATGAGCAGGGGCTTTCGGTAATTGGGACAGAGCATATATTATATGCACTTTTAAATCAGCCAAATTCGCGTGCGTCTTTGATTTTGAAAGGGCTAAAAGTTGATACGAAAGATTTGGCCGACGAAATCGAGGATTTAGTTGAAGAGCAAACAAAAGACGAAAAATTAAAGGCTGAGAAGGCGAAATATGTGAAGGGTTCGGGGCTAAAATTCTTAAATAAGTTTGGGAAAGATTTGACGGAAGAGGCGAGGGCTGGAAAACTTGATACGGTGATTGGACGAGAGAATGAAATTGAGCGGGTGATTACGGTCTTGTCGCGAAGGACGAAGTCGAACCCGGTTTTAATCGGCGAGGCTGGCGTTGGTAAGACGGCGATTGTTGAAGGGCTGGCGATGCGAATTGTGAAATCGGAAGTCCCGGGAGGATTGATTGGTAAACATATTTATCAAGTTGATTTGTCGTCGGTTGTGGCGGGGACGAAGTTCCGGGGGGAGTTCGAGGAGCGAATTAAAGGAATTATCGACGAGGCGACTGGAAATGATTCGGTATTATTATTCATTGACGAGTTGCATTTGCTTTGTGGGGCGGGGTCTTCGGAAGGTTCGATGGATGCGGCGAATATTTTGAAGCCGGCGCTTGCTAGAAACTCGATTAATTTGATTGGAACAACGACTCTAGATGAATATCGTAAGACGATCGAAAAAGATAAGGCGCTCTCCCGTCGGTTCCAGACTGTGATGGTTGAGGAACCGAGCGCGGCGGTGACGCTTCGAATTTTGAAGGGGATTAAGTCGCATTACGAGAATCATCACGGAGTAATTATTCCGGACGAGATTCTAGAAACTGCAGTTCAAATGTCTCAGCGATATATAAACGATCGATTTATGCCGGATAAGGTGATTGATATTATTGATGAAGCGTCGGCGATTTGTAAAGTGGCGGCGGATAAAAAAGGCGGTGGTAAATATAAGAAAATGAAAATTACCAAGGCATCGCTTGAAGAAAAAATTGTTGAGGCGGCGGAAAAAGAGGATTATGAAAAAGCTGCGAATTTGAAAACTGAGCTTTTGAAACTCGAGGAAGAGATTAAGAAGTTTGAAAAATCGAGCGTAGCAAAGGATATCGAGAATCCGAAGCTAACGGAGGAGAATTTAGCAACGGCAGTATCTCTTAAGACTGGTATTCCGGTGACGAAAGTGCATGGTTCAGAAATGAAGATGTTACTTTCGCTTGAAAATGAGCTGAAGAAATCGATTGTTGGGCAGGAAGAGGCAATCTCGGCGGTTTCGAAAGCGATTCGGCGGGGGCGTTCGGGGATTCAGGATGCGAGAAGGCCGATTGGTTCGTTCTTGTTTATGGGCCCAACGGGAGTAGGAAAGACGGAGCTGGCGCGGGTGATCGCGAGGGAAGTTTTTGGGGGTGAATCGGCGCTTATTAAAATCGATATGTCGGAGTTTGGCGAGAAGCATAATGTTTCGAGACTTGTAGGTGCGCCGGCGGGATATGTTGGATATGATGATGGTGGAAAACTAACAGAAGCGGTTAGGCGAAAACCATATTCGGTGATTTTGTTTGATGAGATTGAAAAGGCGCATCCGGATGTATTTAATTTGCTGCTTCAGGTTTTGGAAGATGGAGTTTTGACGGATGGACAGGGTAGTAAAATCAAGTTTAATAATACGATTGTGATTTTAACATCGAATCTTGGGTCGGCGGATATGTATCGTGAGAGTGAGCTTGGGTTTACGGCGAAGACGGCGAAAGATAAAAAGGCTTTGGCGGAGGAATATGAAGAAAATAAATCGTATGCGATGAAAGCACTGAAGAAAGTAATGCGGCCGGAGCTGATAAATCGGTTGGATAATATTTTAGTATTTCACGCTTTGACGAAGAAAGATGTTGAACGAATTTTTGATAATTTGATTGGCGATTTAAAGAAGAGGTTGGCGGTGAAGGGGGTTGGGCTGAAAGTAACTAAAGAAGCGAAGAACTATCTGATTGAAAAAGGCTATGATCCGAAGAATGGGGCGAGACCCCTCAGGCGGAAGATTGAGGATGAGGTTGAGTCGCTGTTGTCTGAGGCGTTGATTGCGGGGGAATTTGTAAAAGGTGATATTCCGACCCTGAAGCTTGTGGGCGGGAAATTGAAATTAGCGAAAGGAGAAAAATAAATGAAAAATTATTTGGTGCCGACGGTGGTCGAGGAGACGAATAAGGGTGAGCGGGCGTATGACATTTATTCGCGGCTTCTCAATGATCGGATTATTTTCCTTGGCGAAGATGTTAATTCTCACACGGCGAATTTGGTGGTGGCACAGCTTTTGTACTTGGCGCACGAAGATCCAAAAAAACCTATTAAGCTTTATATTAATTCGCCGGGCGGTTCGGTTTATGATGGACTGGCGATTATTGATACGATGAATTATATTAAACCGGAAGTTGAGACGATTGGGATTGGGCTTCAAGCGTCGATGGGTGCGATGTTATTGTCCTGCGGGGCGAAGGGGAAGAGATTTTGTCTTCCGAATGCGCGGGTGATGATTCATCAGCCGTCTTCGGGGACAGAGGGAAAGATTACGGATCAGGAAATTATGCTTAAAGAGGGGATTTTCTTGAAGAAACGACTCGCGGAAATTTTTGCGAAGAATACGGGGAAGCCAATTGAGCAGGTTGAGAAAGATATGGACCGGGATAATTGGATGAGCGCGGAAGAGGCGTTAGAATACGGGATTATCGACGAGATTATCGAGGGCTAGGCCCGGGGTTTTCTTGACTTTTTAGGGTAAGTGTGATATAATGCGGGCAGTGTGTGGTTTTTGATGCCACGCATGAAACTTACTAGAAAGGGGTGTTTTTGTAATGACAGAAGCAAAAACAAAGGTGAAAATCCTTGCACCGTTTATCGAGACGATAAACGATCCAGAGAAATTTCGCAAGCTGTTTCGTTCTGATGTTTCGGCGATTAAGGAAGTTGAAGATCGATTTAAGCGTGCGGAAGAAATCTCAAAGTCAGACTTTAGGGGAAAGTCGACTTACCAAAATCTCGTGGAGATTATGAACCAAGACGAGAATTCAGCTCGTCTGGCGCTTTATGTGCCGCTGACGTTGGCGTATTCGAACTGGTCGAAAATTCAAACCGGTTATATGGAGGCGTGGCGGCAGCTGCTAACGCATCGAGATGCGCGAGAAAGTTTCAACATCGGAGACATTTATGAGAGCGAGGCTAGTGAGGGGGAGCCAGAGCGAGTTGTAAAATGTCTGCATTTGTTGCCGTGGTTGGTCGAAGGGGGACTACTCCGCGCGGACGAATTGTTTGAACTTTTGGATGAGCATGAGGATGATGAGCTGTTTTGTAGTTGTGTTTATGATTGTCTGGAGATTTTTGAGGAATGGGACTGTTTGATGGAGGACGAGCTTGATGAATTGAAGGAGCGATATGCGAACTTCGATTATCGTCGTCCGCAGCCAAAACTTTTGCATGAGACGGAAAAGAGAAAGGCTTGGCAATGTGAACTTAAACGTGCTAGCCATCATGGCATCAAATTCTCTTTGGAGAGAGTATGCGGGCCGTTTTCAGAAAATGTCGACTATGATGAATTGTTTGACGTGATGAGAAAGCAAACGGGAGATTATCTGGAGCCTGATAAGGTTGTTGTGATTGGTGGATCGCGAGCTAAGGGTTATAACCTGCCGGATTCGGATTATGATATCTATACGTTTGAGCTTTCGGAGCTTGAACAAGTTGATCCGGATAAGGTGCATTTCGTCTTTGATATGTTTTGGATTAGCTCTAATCCGGAAATTGAGACAAAACGGGCGGCGATTGCGCGGAAGTACATGGAGCTTCCGGCAGATTCGCCGATTCGGCGCGATTGTTTGAACCGTTTAGAAATGGATTTATTGCAATTCCGTTTAATGCATAAGGGATTTCCGTATGTATATGGTGAAAAGTTGTCGGAAGCGACGAAGAAATTTAAGGACATTGACGGTGCGAGTGCATTTTATGATGCGTATTATCGTCAGGTCGCGACGAAGCTTTATGCGAAGTATGTATTCATCCCACAAGTTTGGGTTTGATATACTACCCCCTTTTAAAAAATCCTCTGGTCTTGGCCAGGGGATTTTTCATGCGCGTGAAAAAGGGCCCCCGAAGGGACCCTAATTTTTAAAGATAGGTGTTATTTCCGGCACTTTTAACTCGTCCAGCGGTTCCCATGCCTAAGCTCTCCCAAGAGATTTGGCGACCGAGTTGCCAGAGGGCACCGAGATATTGGATTTCGTTGCCAACGGCAGCGTCGTTAAACTTGAGGAAGCTTAAAACGAAGCGAACGATGCATTGTTCCTGGCGGGTGTAGCTTGAGTTGATGCCGACACCGAGCATTTTTAGCATCTGGTCACGATTTGTAGCGCCAACTTGGGCTGGAAGCGTGGAGATGGAAAGGACCTCGTTGATTTTTTGGGCATCATAAGCGAGCGCAGCGGAAACTGGAATTGCAGTACCACGGAAGACTTTGTTGATTTCGTCTTTTAAGTCGTCGCAAGCACTAGAAATAGCGTCGACGGACGGCATGCTCATGCCGAGGCCGCCGATACTTTGTCCGCTGAAAGCAGCGAAAAGCACTCCAGGATCGCTCATTGAAGCACGAGCTGAGTCATACCAAGCATCAAGCTCGTCGAAAGCTTTTTTGATAGCTGGCCAAAAGATTGAACCCAGGCTCTTTAAGAATTTGCTACGACGTTCTTTGGTGGTTGCGTATGGCCCATCTACTCCATCGATGGCTTCGAAAATTTCCGCATAATTACGACGTGTAATCATTTTGCGAGTTTTGTAATAATCGTCGCCAACTGGTTCGTCTAAAGACTCAGCGTGCTCCTCGAGCTTCTTTAAAAGTTTTTCCGGAACGTCGTAGAGGCCGCAACGAGAAGCCATGGCGACGCGAATCGCGCCGATATAGGTTGCATCGTTGACTTTCAAAACGCCACCAGTTTTTAAAGAATTCAGCCATGAACCTTCATCGGGAATGTTTGGCAGAATATCAATGCTGATTGGAGCGACTGGAGTTGGGATTTTAGCGGCTGGCGCTAAGGTTGCTTCAGCTTTCTCGTCTGTCTTGAATGAGTCGAGGAGTTTGCGCGCTTTTACGAGCGTAAATCCGGCTTCGCAAAGTTCTTCTACTGTGAGCATCTTTAAATCTTCAACATTTTCGACACCAAGTTTGCCTAAAGCCGTCGAGGTATTGAGAGCACCGCCGTACTCGCGGATGATTTTCTCAAGCGCAGTTTCTTCCGGGTTTTCGGTTGGTGCTGTGATTTCGGTTGCAGTTGTTTCGTTAGTTACATCTTTTTCTTGTTCTGACATTTTTATGTCCCCCTTAAATAAAAATTTTATGCTCCGGCGCTGGTCCTAAAGAGACCAGGCGCACGGGCAGTCCGATAAAGTTAGAAAGTACTTCCTGGCACCAATCCACTAGCTCGTTTTGACTAAGCTCTGGGATGATAAGGGAAGTAATGACCGGCTCGACGCGATTCAAGATTTCGGTAGTTAGCTCGCCATTTTCTGGATAGATTTTGCCATCCAGGAGATAATGGGTGCAAATTTTCCATTCCTTGTTCTTGATGATTTGGTCGAACCAGGTGATGCAAAGACCGTCGAAATAATCGGCGCCTCCACAAGCATTTAATGCGTAGCGCAATAAATTAACATCGAGAGCGCCAACCCTAACTTCGCCTTGCCAGCGATTGGCCATTTTATGGCTGTTTGGCAGGAGAGAAGCTCGGATTTTGTCGTCAGTAGTTGGCATTGGTCCGGCACCATGTCTAATTTCGTAGGCACGATGAACGCCGAGATTGATGACTTGGCCAGTCCAGTTTGCGTTTTTTAACATCTCGTCCGATACATTGGGTAAAGTACGAAGATTGCTGACGTGCGGCTTAAAGCCAGCTTTGCGGTCGGTTAAAACACCATGAGAACGCTCGATGAGGGCATTGCCATTAAAACGTTTTAAGACGTCTTCGAAATGCTCAATTACGAGTTTTTCGCCGACGAAAAGAAACTTCTTAACAATGTCCTCGAAGATCTCATCTTTGTTTAGGATTTCTTGGCTCTCATGTAAACGTTTAATATCTTTTGGCAAAACATCGGCATAGTATACGCCGCTATATTTTTTCAAAAGAAACTCGCGTGAGGCTTTGAGTTTTTCTCGAACGATAAATTCGTTTTTCAACTCGTTTGCATAGATTACACGGTTTGGTGACTCGAGAAATTCTTTAAAAGCTTTTCCGACACCAGTTCCGACGGTTCCGTGCGGCTTATCTTTGAGCAATAGTTCGTAAAGATTGGACCATGCCTGATGATAAGGAGTCGCACAGACACAGTTGCCTGCCACTGAGATTAAACTAAATGGTTTAAGACCTGGGTCAAACATCTCTAAGGCTTCCGCCTCTAAGATGATGCCGGTTGGTGACATGACGAAGTTCGGAGAGAGGTAAGTTGGAACTCTGTCTAGTGTTCCGCATCCCCATTGAGAGAAACAGAAGTTTCCGTATCTCCCGACTACGCCATGCGACCCCTGTGCGCCACCTTCTTTGATGACAAGTTTGGCGTTCACTTTTTGAGTGAGGGCTTGGATGATTCCGCCCTTACCGCCGTCGCCTGGTCCAAGATCGGTGACGCGATAAATTTTAGTTATCACGCCAATCCCTCCTCTATAACCAAGTTCCAGATGGAACGTCTTCAACCTTATTAGCTACATCGTCATCTATGAAACCACATGGCTGGAGATCCTGTTTTGAGGCGAAAAGGTCGCCTTTTTTCGGGATTTTCAAACCAGAGGTTTCTTCGAGTCTGCGTTGCTCGCCGTATGGAACTTTGAGGAGCTGACGAGTCAGCTCTTGGGCTTGATTCTTTGGAACTTGCGAATTAACCAAGAATTGCTCAATGTCGCACGGCTCAATGGTCGCTTCGGTTAAGCCGATAATAGCGGCTTGGACTTGTGGCAAGTATCTCGTGCTGCCGATATGAATTGTATGATTTTTATCATATAATTCTTTCCAACAATCGTAGCTTTGGTCGCCGACCATGATAAGGAAAGCATGGTAGATTTTTGATAAATCTTGATGCAGCTGACCCATTTCTAAATCTCGAATTTCGCGTCCAGTTAATCCTTCAAGAGCCGCATTGCAGAGTCCCTTGATGGCTGGATCGATTGCTGCGACCTCGGCTGCATCTTGATGATTATTTTCAGCAACTAGCTCGAGAACATTATGACCAAAGACTCTTTTCAAGGTTGATAAACTGAGAGTTCCGTGCATAGGCGCATCAGTAATCAAGAAGTGGTAGCCTTTAAGACCGATACGATTGACATAGGCGTTAGTTAAATAAGCTGCGCCGTACATTGCGTATTGTGGATCTTCGGGGCTGTCGCCGCCAGTTCCACTTTGGAACAAATGACTACAATATTCGACGATTTTTTCTGCGGTCATCTCAAATTGAGGACGCATCAGAACGTAGTCATCGACTACGTCGCCAAAAACTCCGAGTGAAAGTTGTGGGTCATAGCCGGGAAGAGCCTTTGCGATTAAATCGTAGGTTTCTGGCAAGACACCAAACATGATTTGGACGTTTTCGCCCATGCTACCAGTTACGTCGCAAACTGACTCGATATTCATTGGACAGCCAACCGTAACTCTGAATTTTTCACCATGAGGCTCAAAACGGATCAAAGAGCGGTGGATTGCCTGAACGGCAGGATCGACGCTCGGATCAAGTTTGTTCGTTTCGGTAGCTTGTTGCCTTGCCTTTTCGGCCACGGTTTTGCTAGCGCGCACTTCACCGGAGCTACTGTGCTCGAAGCTGATCTCTCTTTTCTTAGTTTCTGCTGCATAACTGTAATGAGTGAAGATATTTTTCCCCATAATTTTTTACCCCCTTTATGGTTTTGGAATTTCAGCATCAGTTAAACTGTGCCAAGTGTTAGAACTTCGATCAAAGTAAGTGAAGGGATGATACTTGTGTCCCCAAAGTCCTTCGATCGTGGTGTAGAGCCAGCGATGTGCTTCTTCGCCTTTTGTGCCAAATTCTTCGGTTAGAGGTATTAGGCTAAAAAGAAAGCCTTGAGTCTCACGAGAATTATCTGGCTCAATGAAGTCGACGATGCACTTCGTCATGCGCGCGATATTGTTCCAGTACCAATCATCTTGTTTTTTATCGAGGTTCCAGCCAAGATAAATCATGCGATGGAAACGTGGTTCAATCACGACTTGGTCGGAATAAAAGTTAAAGCTTAGGTCTACCGCATCAGCGAAAGCCTGGAGCTTATAAAACCTTCCGAGAATCCAGGCGCCGGTTTTAGCGTCAACTTTATACTTTGCGGTGAGGCGAGGAAAAGGAAAAAAGTCCTTCAACTCGGCATCAACGGCAGTAAGAAAATTGGCCTGGCGTTTGCCTTGGCTTTCGTCGCAGATAAAACTGTACTCGAGTTTCGGGAACAGCCAAGCATAATGGATGCGAGCGTTGGGGTCGTTTCCTAGTGTTTGGTAAGCGCGTTCAAATTCTTCAGAAGCGTTAGCCATAAACTGTAATTTCTCAACCTCGAGTTGCATCTTTGCGTTGCCTAGGCGGTCGCGTGGCAAGCGTAAAAAACCGGTTTTTTCATCGGTTGGGTCGGTTGCTAAATACAAACTATAGCCGTCTCCGCGAAAAAGTAAATCTTTTTCTGGGTCAGCAATTTCACATCTAGCAGTGCCAAGTTGGTCATAAACTAACAAAATAACACCTTCTTTCTGTAAATTTTCTTGGCATGCAAAAGCAAGCCACTGTTCTAAGTATAGCACAAAACAGGGAAAAAGTCAAGATAAACGGGGTTGACGATTTAGGTTTTTCGAACTATACTAAAAGTATGAAGCAAAAAAGATTTTTTGCGGTAAGCCTAGTGATGCTGGCGTCGGTGATGGCGGCGGTAGGGTTTACAGTCTTTAGTTTATCGAATACGGTGAAAGAGTTGTCGGTTGAGATGGGGCGGAGCGAGGCGGACGTGATTTTGACGTCGGCGGAGATTTCGGATCGGGCAGCGGTGACGGTGCCAATTTTGTATTATAGCCAGGAGAAAGATGCTTGTGTTAATCTGTATGATACGTTGGGGGATTCGGCTGGGCGTCAGTTTGAATGGGCGGAGTGTGGATATTATAACTCGGCTTACGAGACGGGGCTAACCGAGCCAGATCTAAATGAAGAGTTTTTGCCAGTGGCGGCCGTGGGGAAGCTGTTGCCGAATCGAGGATTGGACTTTTCGAGGTGGTTTTCGGCGGTTCCGGGGCTGAGCCAGAATTATGGTGGAACTTTGACGCTTTCTTATTTGGCGGATGAGGCGAGCTTCGTGTATGAGGATGAAGAATTTTATCCTTTGGAGAAGATTGTAGAGGGTGGAGGGGAGTTATTTACGTTGAATCTTGGGGTGCCGATTTCGGTTTTGGCGGATGGGCGAGAGGAATTTTCGGTGACGGCGGATGATGACACGTTTGTTTATTTGGGGTCGGAGTTGGTTTTAGATATGGGTGGCGTGCATGAGCCGATGGAGGGGCGACTAAAGATTATGGAGAATGGCGAGGTTTATACGGCGGTTGGAAAAGAGAGCTTGGCTTATTCGGGGGTGAAAGTTTCTGAGGGGGAGGGGGCGGTAATTAGGGTTTTCCATGCGAATCGGAATAGCGGTGAGTCGGTTTTTAAGCTAAGGTTTTCGAACATGCTACTTAATATTACAAATTCGAGCACTCTGGCGAGTGGTGAGGTCCAGGTGGCTTATGATCCAGAGAATCCGTCATTTGTGGCGCCGCTTGGCGAGAGTTTGACGGTTAAGCCAAATGTTAGTCGGGCGATTTTGGTTTCGGCGGTGACTCAGATTGCGTTGCTTGGGGCGTTGATGCTTTTGTTTCTCTTAACTATTTCTTTGGTGTCGAGATATTCGCGCCGCGACCGTATTCGGGAAGAATAATTTTTACAGTTTCATTTTTGTGATTTTTTAGAGGGATTTTTAGCTCGCTGGCTAGAGTATTGACGACGGTTGCACCGATGCGAAGACCAGTAAAGGAACCGGGGCCGGACATAAAGGTAATTTCAGTTAGGTCGGTCCAGGTTTTACCGTTTTCGGCAAGCTTGTCTTTAATAAATTTTAGAAGATTTTCGGCGAGATCGCGGCCGGATTCCCATTCGTAGGTTTTGTTGTCGAGTTTGAGGATTGTGGCTTTTGTGCTGGTGTCGAGATAAAGTTTCATAGTTCAGCTACCTCGCGGGAGCCGTCGTCGTTTAATTTGATTTCGAGTTTAAGCCGGTTTTCGGGGAGAATGCTTGAGACGGAGTTGGCCCATTCAGCGATGGTGACTTGGCTATTTTTTAGGGATTCTTCAAGGTCTTCTTGCATGAGACCTGGGTCGGGGAGACGATAAAAATCGTAATGAGTGAGGGTTTTATTGTCATCGTAGGCGTAGGTCTTTGAGATAGTAAAGCTCGGGCTGGTGATAGGCTGATTGATACCGAGGCCTTTGGCAAGACCGCGAGTAAAAGTGGTTTTTCCGGCGCCAACATCGCCAATTAATTCGATGATGATGGGTCTGTCTAGAGTTTTGATTTTTTCAGCAAAAGTAAAGCCGTAATCTAACATTTCTTGCTCAGTATGGACTTTCATGAGATAATTATAACATGAAGATATATATTTCTGGAATCTCGGGAACGGGGATGGGTCCTTTGGCATTGATGGCAAAAGCAGCGGGAATCACGGTTTTCGGTTCGGATTTGGCGGCGGGGGCGGTTTATGATGAGCTGACTCGGGCGGGAATTCAGGTTTCTATCGGAGAACAGGACGGGGAGTTTTTGAAGGAAAAATTAGCTGAGGGGGTGGACTGGTTTGTCTATACGTCGGCGCTTCCGGAGACGCATGCGGAGCTAGTTTTAGCACGTGAGGCGGGGATTAAATGTTCAAAAAGAGACGAGCTCACCGCGTTTTTGGTTGAGAAATTGGGATTAAAAATGGTGGCGGTGGCGGGGACGCATGGGAAAACAACGACGACGGCGATGATTGTGTTTGCCGCGCTTAAGTTAGGGCTACCAATTTCGTATATTGTGGGGACGACTTTGGGATTTGCACCGAGTGGGTCTTATAAAGAGGGCGACCAATATTTTATTTATGAGGCGGATGAATATGACCGGAATTTCTTAAAGTATCATCCATGGTTGTCGGTGTTTACGGTGGTTTCTTATGACCACCCGGATATTTACCCGACAAAGGAAGACTACTTGTCGGCGTTCTTGCGATTTGAGGAGCAAAGCGGGATGACGATTCGGGAGCCGGTGGTTTCGCCAGATATGTTTAAGATAGCTGGTGAAGTTAGGAGGAAAGATGCGGCCTTGGCACTTTCGGCGATTTTAAAGATGGCACCAGAGGTTTCGGAAGAACGGATTATCGAAGTTTTGAATGAATTTCCGGGGATTGGAAGAAGATTTGAGCGAGTTTTTGAGGGGATTTATTCGGATTATGCACATCATCCGGAGGAAATTGAGGCGACGATTGATGTGGCGCAAGACGAAGCGAGGATGCGAGGAATGAAAGGGGTGGTTGTGGTTTATCAGCCGCATCAAAATACGAGACAGCACGAAGTGAGGGGTGGATATATTGATGCTTTTCAGGGGGCGGATAAGATTTTATGGTTGCCGACGTATTTGACTAGAGAGAATCCGGATCTGCCGATTTTATCAGCGGAAGAATTGATCGCTGGGCTTTCGAATCGAGAGAAGGCGGAAGCAGTTCAGCTTGATGCTGCGTTGTTTGAGGAAATGATGCGATGGCGAGATGAGGGGTATTTGGTGGTTTTGATGACGGCGGGACCAGCAGATGGTTGGCTTCGGGAAAAACTTGGTATTTTATAATCTAGCGTGATAAAATGGGGGTATGAAAGTGAGGAGTCAATTTGTTTGCCAGAGTTGTGGCTGGAGCTCAGCAAAGTGGGTTGGACAGTGTTCGAATTGTTCGGCGTGGAATACGCTGGTTGAACAGGTTGCGGAGACGGCGGCGGAGAAAAAATCGGCTTTAGAAAAGGGGAAATTATCAGGAAAGAAGTTGGATTTCGTGAAGCTGTCGTCGGTTGTGCCGTCGGATGCGAAAGCGAGGCTTTTGACGGAATTCCCAGATCTTAATTTAGTTTTAGGTGGGGGGATTTTGATGGGGTCGGTTTCACTTTTAGCAGGGCAGCCAGGAATTGGAAAATCGACACTCCTGATGCAGATTTCGGCAGAAGTGGCTAAAAAACACAATGTCTTATATATTTCGGGGGAGGAATCGGCGGGGCAGGTGAAGCTTCGGGCGGAAAGACTGGGGGCGAAATCAGAAAAGTTGAATTTTGCGGCTTCGACGTCGGGAAATGATATTGCAAAGACGATTGAAACCGGGGAATTTGATTTGGTGATTATCGATTCGATCCAGACGCTCTCGATGGATGAGATTTCTTCGGCGCCGGGGACGGTTTCGCAGGTGACGAATTGTGGGAACTTGATTATTCGGGCGGCGAAGGCGACGGATACAGCGGTAGTGATTGTGGGACATGTGACAAAAGACGGGACTTTAGCGGGGCCGAAAGTGTTGGAACACTTGGTGGATGTGGTGTTGAATTTTGAGGGGGATCGGTATGGTGGTTTTAAGACGGTTAGGGCGATTAAAAATCGGTTTGGCTCGACAAATGAGGTAGCGATTTTTGAGATGGCGAGTGAGGGATTGAAAGAGGTCCAGAATCCGTCGGCGGCGTTACTCGCGGAGAGGACGAATACGGATGGATCGGTGATACTCGCGACGCTGGAAGGGAATCGTCCGATTTTAGTGGAAATTCAGGCACTCGCGACGACGTCGAATTTTGGTTATCCGAAAAGAACGGCGAGTGGGTTCGATATTAATCGGTTGAATCTTTTGATTGCGGTGATTGAGCGGAGAACGAAGTTAAAATTGTCAGATAAGGATATTTTTATTAATGTAGTTGGGGGGATGAAGCTGAATGATTCGGCGGCGGACCTGGCGATTTGCATGGCGATTGCATCGGCGGTGGCAGGACGAAAGCTCGATGAAGAATATGTGGTGTTTGGGGAAGTTGGACTTGGGGGAGAGATTCGGTCGGCATTTCGGGCAGACCAGAGAATTGCGGAGGCGAAGAAACTAGGGTTTTCGCGAGCGATTGGTCCGGCGACGGTGAAGGATAAATTTGTGGCACCGTCGAAAGACTTGCGCGAAACGTTAATTAGGTATGTGAAATGAGAATTTTAGGGATTGACCCGGGGATTGGGACTTGCGGGTTTGGATTGATTGAGACAAGAAGCCGGGCAAATATGAGGGCGCTGGATTTTGGGGTCATTACAACGACGATGAATGCGGAATTGCCGGGGCGGCTAAAGGAACTATATGAAAGTTTGGTGGAGGTTTTTGAGACATCGAAGCCAGATGTGGTTTCGGTTGAAAAGCTGTTTTTTTCGAAGAATATTACGACTGGGATTATGGTGGCGGAAGCAAGAGGGTTAGTTCTACTAGTTGCGGCACAAAATGAGGTGCCGGTTTTTGAGTATACGCCAAATGAAATTAAGAAGGCTTTAACTGGGTATGGGGCGGCGGGAAAGCCGCAGATGCAGGAAATGGTTAGGGTGACTTTAGGGTTAGAGAAAAAACCAAGGCCGGATGATGCGGCGGATGGTCTGGCGGCAGCGATTACACACTCTTTGATGAAAGGGCTTGACATAAATTAGGAGGTAAGATAAAATAACTCTACGCATTTGTAGAGGAATCGAATGGGGGGTCGTAATTTTCGCAATAGATCTACTCTACGGTCTCTTGCTTGGTTCCTTTCGGAATGCGTTGTTCATTGACAAGGGGAATTCTTCGATTTTGAGTTTGAGATGGTCTTAGTAACTATTATATATCAAGAAATTCCCCTTTGTAGCGCTCATGCGTTGCACTCCTATCAAAGCTCCCCACATACCCAGGGGGGCTTTTTCCTTTGTGGAGATTATTGACATTCATGAGATTTTAGTGTAATATACCTATACGCGCTTATTGAAAGAGTTTGACGTTTAATGAAAAATATGAAGAAAGGAGAGACCCCTTTATAATATAACGTTTTCTTTCAAATAAGCGGAGTACCTTAAGAAGGGAGGAGTGAAGATAATTTATGAATCTTTATTTGTCGGCAAACGCAAAGAATCAATTAAAGGTCGCTTCCACGGCTCTGGCGCTTGCGATTGTCGCATTCGTAATCCTACTGAACGTAGTCTACCGAAAACGGTAGAATGTGGGTTTCTTCCCCCGAGGAGACTCATAAGCGTTAAATTTATTCCAGTAGATAGCCACCATGAATTCGATTTTTGGATTCATGTTAGCTTATAGCGCGCAAATTTTGTTCATGGGTTTAGCGCGCCACCTCCTAGGCCCCCTTTCCAGCCAAGAGGGGGCCTTTTTAATGCCTGGTTTTTGGTGGGGCTCAAAATGCTATTGATTTTTTCATGGGGGGGGGGTATAATAAAAGCAAGTAATTTTTTAATTTTTCACCTTGAAGGAGGTCATCATGCAAAACACAAAATCAGCAACGACGGCGGGGCTGCTAGGGATTTTTCTAGGAGTGGTTGGCGCTCATAACTGGTATCTTGGAGACAAGAAGAAGGGCGCGATTCATGTTTCGTTGTTTGGTGCAGCAATTTTGTTGATTATTGTCGGGAATATTTTGGTTAATACTTTGTTTAGAGGGTTGTCTGGCGCGTTAGCTTTTTTGGGTGGAGGCTTTATGTGGCCGATGATTTTAGTTTATGTAGGGTATGCGCTTGTCGCTGGTAGCGAACTTTGGGGCTTTATTGAAGGGGTGCAGATTTTAACTGGGGGCGATGCTGGTTTGGCGGCTAAGGGGTATGCAGTAGCAGCTCCTCAGATGGGCTATAATCAGGGGTATGGCCAGCCAATGCAGCAACAGGGGTGGAATCAGGGGTACCAACAACCAATGAATAATGGCTACAACCAAGGCTATCAGCAGCCGATGGGACAGCCAATGGGGTCACAAGGTGGGTATGACCCGAATATGGGGCAGAATGGTTTCCAGGGGCCTCAGAATGCGCCACAGGGGCAAATGGGTCCGGAAATGGGCCAAAATAATCCGATGAACGGTCAGGGGATGTAAAATGGACGGAAATAACGGTGGGAATGAGCCGATGGGGCCACAGAACGTCCCAGGAGGCCAGGGAAATTTCGGACAGCCGAATAACCAAGATCCGATGATGAATGCGCCGCAGGGGCCTCAAATGGGCCCACAGGGGCAATTCGGTCCACAGATGGGGCCAAATATGCCGCCACAAGGCCCGATGCCAGGTTACGGGCAACCGATGATGCAGCCGGGGTATGGTCCACAGATGCCGATGCAGCCGATGCGTCCGCCAAAACAACCAATGGACCCAAAGAAGAAAAAGAAGATCATTATTGGGGTTTCGGTTGGGCTTGGTGTGGCGATTTTGGCTGCGGTAGCGGTTGTTGTAGTAATGATGCTTCTTAAGGTTGATTATAGTGAGGCTTATCTAAAAGCGAAGGATATGAATAGCCGGATTAATGCAGTCTATCTCAATAGCGATTGTAGCAATGTTTTAAGCTATGTGAAGTCGAGCTATAGAGATATAGAAGAGTATAACGAGTACATTGAAGGCTGCAAGAAGACGACGAATGGGGTCAAGGAATTGGTTGACGATCTTGGTTCGACGGCGGCGGTGCAGCGTGATGAGAAGATTAAGGCACAATATGGGCGTTTTCTTGAGGCATTTGATGCGACATTGCCGAATACGGAATCGCTGGGGCAAAAACTTGACCTTTACCAGGCATGGCACAAGTTTATAGTTTTGGTTGACGATCTTGACTATGGTGATCCGGACTCCGAATTTAAGGCTGCGACAGAGTCGTTGATAAACTCGGGAAATGAAACCTTAAAGGTCTATGGGGAAGGATATTTGGAGCGGTCTCTCGAGCTTTCGCACGCCTATACGGCTTTTGATAGCTTGCCTTATGGCGACTCAAATCGTTCGACGCTGAGGAATGAATATTATAATAAGAGGTCTGAGCTTCAGGCTTGGGTGGACGAAAATGCGCCAGATATTACGACGGTTGCGCCGTTAGAATTTACGGGCGGTTCGACGATGTGGACTGAGTGGAGGGCACTTTACGATTTAATTTCGGAGACCTATGAACTTAACTATGACCAGGGGAGCGGAAATTGCACTGAGTTCCTTGGCGAAGTGGTCTGTAATTAGCGTTCCTAGATTAAAAAGTGTCCTTCGGGGCACTTTTTGGTGTATAATTGGGGTATGATAGCACATCTTAGAGGTAAACTGACAGAAAAATTTGGTAATTCATTGATTTTGGACGTGAATGGAGTTGGCTATGAGATGTTGGTGCCGACGCCGGATTTTGAGGCGGCGGAACTCGACTCGGAACAGAAGTTTTTTACTTATCATGCGGTAAGGGAAAATTCGGAGGAGTTGTATGGTTTTTCGAGTTTGGCGGCGAAGAAGATTTTTGAGCTTTTGATTTCGGTGCAGGGGATTGGACCGAAGGCGGCGATTTCTATTTTGTCGCTTGCTGAGGCGGAAGAGGTTCGAAATGCGATTGCAAATGCGGATGCGGCGTTCATTGCGAAGGCGAGTGGGGTTGGGAAGAAGTCGGCGGAGCGGGTGATTGTTGATCTACGGGATAAGGTCGGGATTCCGTCGCATTATGGGGCGACAGAGGCGAAGTTTTTGACGGCTGAGAAACGTGCGGACGAGGCGTTAGATGCGCTGATTGCGCTTGGTTTTCCGCTTAAAGAGGCGACGGCGGCGCTGGAGAAAGTTGACCCGAGTCTTCCGGTCGAAGAAAGAGTGAAATTAGCCTTGAAAAATTAAAACAAGTGTGTTAAAATAATGGGTAATTGTGTAATTATAAAGGTAAAATATGAGTTTTTCTATCCTAAAACAAATTGGTGATGCACAGAAAAAACAAGCGATTGTTGATGTGCGCTCTGGTGATACCGTAAAGGTAACTCAGAAAATTAAAGAAGGCGAAAAATTCCGTTTGCAGACTTTTGAAGGTGTTGTAATTCGAGTTGATCGCAAGGAATCGCATACGGCACGAATCGTAGTCCGAAAAGTAACGTCGGGGGTTGGGGTTGAGAAGTCTTATCTTCTTCACTCGCCTTTGGTTGAGAAAATCGAGATTACGAAGCGAGCTAAAGTTCGCCGCAATAACCTTCGTTACCTTCGTGAGCGTTCTGGTAAGTCGGCACGCCTTAAGGCAAAAGATTTTGACCGCGTGGCAGTTAACACGATTAAGACGGTTGAAGTTGTCGAGACTCCTGAAGTTAAAGAAGAAGCTGAGACTACCGAAGCGTAGGAAATGGCGATTCTCGGAATAGACGAAGTTGGACGCGGACCCCTAGCGGGTCCGCTTGTTGTTGGGGCGGTGGTTTTGCCTAAGTTTGTTAAGGGTGAGGAGCCGGAGTGGTTTTTTGAGCTGAAAGATTCGAAGAAACTGTCGGCGAGAAAACGAGAGGCTTTGTCCGAGATAATTTTGGCGGAAGCGGCGACGGGATTGGGGTTTGTGTCGGCAGAAGAGCTGGATAAGGTGGGCGTTTCAGAGGCTTTAAGACTTGCAACGAGACGGGCCGTGAAGTCGGTTCAGGGACTTCACGCGGCTTTTTCACAGATAGTGATTGATGGGAAAGTGAATTTTTTGGCGGGGACAGCGTTGGGAAAATATGTGACGACGGTCGTGAAGGCGGATGATTTAATTCGGGAGGTTTCAGCGGCGTCGATTATTGCGAAGGTGGCGAGAGACCGGTATATGGTCGAGCTTGATTCAAAGTTCCCGGGATATGGTTTTGCGAAAAATGTGGGGTATGGGACAAAAGTTCATATGGAAGCGATTTCTAAGCTGGGGATTTGCCCAGAGCATCGAAAATCTTATGAGCCGTGTAAGAGTCTCTCGGGTTTTTCGCGGGAGAAAATTGTGCGAAAGGATACGACGAGTTTAGGGGTGCGTGGGGAGGAGGCTACTTGTCAATATCTTGTGGGACTTGGGCATGAGATTCTAGAGCGAAATTTTAAGACGAAGCTTTATGAGATTGATATTGTTTCGGTTTCGGAGGGGAAGATTTATTTTACGGAGGTTAAATATCGGAAGAATCGGGATTTTGGGGGAGGGTTGATGGCGATTGATGCGAAAAAGAGACAAAAAATGCGGTTTGCGGCGGAAAGTTTTTTGAAGTATCGTAAGGAGTTTGCTCAGTTTGATCCGTTACTTGCGGTGGCGAGTGTGGCTGGAGAGAATTTCGAAGTTGAAGATTGGTTTACGATTTAGACGTTGAATCTAAATTCGACAACATCGCCGTCGCGCATAACGTAGGTTTTTCCTTCAGTTCTTAAGAGCCCAGCTTCTTTGACGGCTTTTTCGGAGCCGAGGCGGACGAGGTCGTCATAGTTACAAATACTAGCGGCGATAAAACCACGTTCGAAATCGGTATGAATAGTTCCAGCGGCTTCAGGGGCGGTTGCACCCTGCTTAATGGTCCAGGCGCGGACTTCTTTCTTGCCGGCGGTGAGGAAATATTGGAGACCGAGAGTTTTATAGGCGGCTTTAATTAGCTCAGCGAGAGCATCATTTTCGACGCCATAACTACTTAAGAATTCCTTTTTCTCTTCAGGATTCATGTCAGACATTTCCTCTTCGAGCTTGGCGTTAACGAAGATGGCTTGGGTGGGAGCGACGAGATTTTTGAGCTCGGTTTGAAGCTTTTGGTCGGTTAGACCTTCTTCGTCGACGTTAAACATATAGATAACAGGCTTATCGGTCAGATAAGGGATGTTCTCGTCTGCGGCGTCTTTTTTTCGTTTAGCGGCGATTTTTTCCTTAGTTTCAAGGTCTGCGAGCTCGAGTTCGGTGTTAATAATATCGATATCGTGGCTAGGGTTGACTTTTTCGGGGTTTTGTGCTATAATGGAGTTATGGTCGCCTTCGGCGGCTTGGGATTTTGTTTCCTCATAAGAAACAATATTCTTATCTTGAAAAGCACGAACGACGTGACAAATGACCTGGCATTCGCGGATATGGGCGAGGAATTTATTGCCGAGACCTTCGCCTTTCGAGGCGCCTTGGACGAGACCGGCGATGTCGACAAACTCGACAGTTGCGGGAACAATCTTTTCCGTTTCATACATTTTGGCGAGAACGTCGAGGCGTTCGTCGGGAACTGGGACGATGCCGACGTTCGGCTCGATGGTTGCAAAAGGATAATTTGCGGCAAGAGCACTGGCATTAGTTAGGGCGTTAAAAAGAGTGGATTTTCCGACATTCGGGAGGCCAACAATTCCAATTTTCAAATTCATATCAGTATTATATCATATTTATTTTCACGCGAAACCCGCTCGTCGCCCCCCGTCTTTATGGGAACTCGCTCTGAAAACGCCAGTTTGGCGTTTTCTTTATGTTTCGCTTAGGAAATAAATATGATATCATCACCTTATGAAATTGAAAAAACGGAGGATTGTTGCGGTAATTTCTTGTTTAATTTTGGTGATTTTTTGGATCGTTGCGAATTCGGAAAGCTATGAGGAGATTTTTGTTAAAATCGAGAACACTGGGGCGGAGGAAATTTTAGCAGGAGAAACATTGGCGACGGAGGTTTTGGAAAAATTGGAAGTTAAAGGGCGAGCGCCGAAGACGGGGTATTCGAGAGAAGAGTTTTATAATGGTTGGCCGACGGTGGACGGTTGTTCGCTACGACAACGGATTTTGAAAAGGGAGTTTGGGGAATCGGCGGTTTTGGAGGAATGCAATGTTGTCGCGGGGGAGTTTTTGGAGCCTTATACGGGGGAATTTATGACTTTTTCGTCGCGGGAGGAGGTTTCGAAACTGCAAATTGATCATGTGGTGGCGCTATCGGATGCGTGGCAAAAGGGGGCGCAGAATCTGACGAAAGAGGAGCGATATTCGATTGCGACGGATCCGTTGAATTTGTTGGCAGTAGACGGTCCGGCGAATGCACAGAAGTCGGATGGGGATGCGGCAACTTGGTTGCCGGCGAATAAGAAATTTAGGTGTCAGTATGTGGCGAGGCAGGTTTCGGTAAAATATAAATATGGGCTATGGGTGACAGAGGCGGAGAAAGAGGCGATTTCAAAAGTTCTTTCAAATTGTCCAGAAAAAAAAGCAATTGGCATTTAATTGTGTTATAATTAGGGGAAATAAGTGGAGAAAAATATGTCAAAAAAAGCATTGAAAATTGGTCTAGGAGTTTTAGCGATTGCGGTGGTAGCATTTTTGGCGGGGCGATTTATGATCCCAAGCGAAAGTGTAGCTACGTTACCTTTGCCGGAGATTTCTGAGGGGCAGCGGGGTGAGCTTGGGATTGATAAGAACATTAATGAGGAGAATATTGACCAATATTTAGGGCGGGAGGATGCGGTTTATCGTGATGTGAGGCTCCTGATTGATCCGGGAAATTATGAGGCGATTGGCGGGGATTCGATGTTGTCGGGGCTTGTCGAGGGGTTTGAGGTGGTGCCGCTGCCGTATCTAGTGAATGTGACGGGGTTGCCGGAGGCGGTTGGTGATACTTATGTCGGGGAGACTTTGTTTACGGT
>JAUNAL010000002.1:0-3285 GCA_030527585.1 Candidatus Saccharimonadota bacterium | reverse complement strand
GAGGGAAATTATAAGGCGAATTACGAGGAATCTTTGGCGATTTTGGAGGCGTTGTTCCCGAAAGATAAGACGATTTTCTTGATGTGTGGGGGTGGCGGATATGCTGGGATGACGAAAGCGCTTTTGGTCGCGAATGGTTGGGATGAAACGAAAATTTATAACGTAGGTGGGTATTGGTATTACAATGGTGAGAATAACGTTGAGGTTAAGCGCGTAAATTCTGAGGGCGAAACGGTTTACGATTTCTATAAAGTTCCTTATCATGAGATTGATTTCTCGGATTTGGTGAAGGCGTAAGATGACGGAAAAAGGGGACGGCGAGAAGACTGGACGGTTTGGTGGGGGTAAGAAGGTAGCGGTTTTAGTTGTTGCGTTGGTTTTAGTGGTTCTTGGGGGAGTATTGTTTGTCGGCGCGACAGCTGGTTGGTTTGGAGATTCGAAGGTGGAACTTTCATCGAAATATGATTGTGGGAATGGGTGTGCGGAGAGTTTGGTTTCGTTCGCGGTCCCAGATTTTGAGAAATTGGTCGAGGAGAAAGAGTCGTTTATCCTGTTTATTGACCAGGGGGGGTGCCAGACGGCGGATAAGTTACGTGGGTTCTTGAAGGACTATTTGAGTGAGAAAGGGATTTGGGGATATACGATGTTGTTTAGCGAGATGAGGGAGAGCTCGCTTTATGGGACGGTGAAGTTTTATCCGTCAGTGGTGGTTTTTAAGGAGGGGGAACCGATTGCTTGGATGCGGGCGGATGCGGATGAGGACGCGGCGGCATATAATGAGGCGGGGGCGTTTAGGGAGTGGATAAATAAATATATTTAGAATATAAAATAGATGGATTTGCTAGTCTACGGCTCCAATGCGAGCCGTAGTTTTTGTAGGGGGGCAGTTGTGGAAAAGTTGGGTGGGGATGGTTGAACAATGTTGAAAAATGGTTGTTGACAAAGTCAAAAGGC
Source organism: Candidatus Saccharimonadota bacterium (assembly GCA_030527585.1). GTDB lineage: Bacteria > Patescibacteriota > Saccharimonadia > Saccharimonadales > Saccharimonadaceae > Nanosyncoccus. Next base: position 2,331 of record JAUNAL010000002.1, on the reverse strand, counting down.
TTATGTAAAATAAGAAGTGTTAAAGGTTATACATTTAACAGAAAAATAAAATTAATTTTTCCATATTTTATGGAAAGGAGAAAAAAGGAAATGAAAAAAGCTTTAATTGCAGGTGCAGCTTCCCTCGCAGTTGCTGCTATGCCAGTTGTTGGTGTGTTTGCTACTACGTCGCACACGGACACTTTGGAAATCACGATTGCTGATAGCTGTAACTTTGCAGGTATCTCTCACGCGGATGGTGTATGGGGTGATGCTCATAAGGTAAGCGCTACGCTCGCTAACAACGACCAGGATCAAACGATTGGTTCGACTACTTTTGGTGTTATTTGTAACAATGTTAAAGGTTGGTCTGTAAGTGCTACGGCTGGGGTTTTGGCTGGTGCAACTTCTAATACTAACATCCCTGCTCTTGCAAACCACGGAACTGCTTCTGGTTATTCGCTTAACATCTCTGGCGCTGCTGGTGGTGTGACGGCTGGTACTACACCTTCAGCTGGTGGCGTTATTGCTACTGCTGGTGCTGCTACTGATGCGACTGCGGCTTTCAAGGTCACTTACACGGCAAGCATTTCGTCGAGCCAGGCAGCAGACACCTACACGGGAACTGTTTCCTATGTCCTTACGCCGGCTAACTAATTAGCGGTATGAATAATAAAAATCTAGCTCTTTTAGGGCTAGATTTTTTGTGGTTATGGTATAATTAAGGGAGTAGGAGGTTTATGGAAAGAAATAAAAAAAAGAAATCGAAGACTGATTGGCTGGGTTCGATTGGGCTGACGCTGATTTTAATGGCGGCAGTTTTAATGATATGGTTTTTTCTGAACGGACAAACGACGACGACCGGGGAATATACTAGCGGGGAAAGGAATGCTTCGCTTTCTTGCGTCAGGGAGGGCGAAAATTATCCGATTTTTACTTTCGATAGAGCATCTGATAAAAAGACGGAGATAAAAGTTTTATTTGCCGGAGATAATTTACAATCTGTTTCTCTGACCCAGACTCTTTCGTATGCGGATTCTGAATTAGCTGAGGGGAGTAGAGCGCATAACCATGGAGCTATGAATAAATCCTATGTGGCGGCGGGTTTGAAGCCAGATGTAATAAGTGATCATTTTTCAGTATTAGAGGATAATAAGATGGTGATGACGCTTTATGCAGCGGGGGCTGATTTTGAGGGGGCTGTGCCGGGCTATTTTTTGGCAGAGGGGGTCAGCGAGAATCCTTCGGTTGAGGATTTCTCGAAAGAGTATGTTTCGCGAGGATTTAATTGTGTGATTACGGAATAATTTGGTATAATAGAGAGAACAAAAGGAGGAAAATGAAAAATAATTTCAAAAAGGTATTGTGTGGTATTCTGGTAGCGGTTTTTGCGACCGTTTCGTTTGGGGCTTCGGTCTCGGCGGCGTCGATGTCGATGAGCCCACTGGTTCAGGATTTGATTTTGAACCCGGGAGAAACGGTTACCGATACTTTTACGATATCTAATCCGGGGACGAGCACGGATGATTTAGAATTTGTTGTTGAGGTGCGCCCATTTTCTGCGGATGAGAATGGTGAAGTTTATTATGGCGAGAAAGAATCGTGGAACCAGATGATTGACTGGACGACTATAGATGTTAACGAGGGAATTTTGGCGCCGAACAATAGCGTATCAATTGAGTATACTATTAGTGTTCCGGAAGATGCACCGGCCGGGGGGCAATATATGGCGATTGTGGTTAGCTCTAAGGTTAATGATGATGAGGGGAGCGGGACGGTGAACCTTGGCGAGAGTATTGGGATGGCGTATTTAGTGTTTGCTGAGGTTTCGGGGAATGTAGATCTGAAGGGTGAGATTATTGAGAATGATGTACCAAGTCTTGTGTTCTCGGGAGGTATTAAAGCCTCGACGACGATTAAGAATACGGGAAATGTGTATGGGACGGCGAAATATACGATGAAAGTTTTTCCACTTTTCTCGGATGAGGAGGTCTTTACTAATGAGGAAAATCCTGAAACCGGTAGGATCATTAACGGAGCGACACGTCGCCATGAGACCGTATGGGCGGAAACTCCGACTTTTGGGATTTTTAATGTAGAATATACGGCTGAGTTTGCGGGGGCTTCGCAGACCATAACAAAAATGGTGATTGTTTGCCCGATTTGGTTGATGTTTATTGTGATCTTTGGGATTATGATTCTAATTTTCTGGTTGATTGCAAGAAGCAAAGCTAAAAGAAAACAATAAAACGAAAATTTTCTAAAAAATCTTCAAAAAAAGTGTTGACATAGTCGGTTCGGCGTGATAGAATAGGTAACAGTTACAGCAAGTCGCGGTTGCGACCTCTACAG
>JAUNAL010000029.1 GCA_030527585.1 Candidatus Saccharimonadota bacterium | reverse complement strand
TATACTGCGCCAAAATATCCTGCCCAAATGCATGATAAGTCCCAATCTGGACTCTTACCCCATCTTTTCCAATCAAAGACCTTAATCTCTCCCGCATATTCGCGGCCCCCGTCTCGGTAAACGTCAAACAAAGAATATTCTCTGGATTCGTATCGGTCTCACGCAAAATATACGCCACTTTTTGGCTTAAAAGCTGTGTCTTTCCCGTTCCTGGTCCAGCCAAAACCAAAAGTGGTCCCTCTAAATATTCCACCGCCTCACGCTGGCGTTCGTTTAATTGCATTAAGCAAAGTCTCCACTCATGCTAATCAAAGTCTTCATCTTGTCCATCCCCTCTGGAATAATAATTTCGCCCCGCTTAATCCGCTTCAAAGCCGAAACCCCCTCAACCGTCTTTTCCGGTTGATATTTCGGATTCTCGCGCAGCTTTTGCCCAAACTCATAATTCCGCGAAGGATAATCACAAGTAATCCTAAGATCTCCGACCCCACAAGCCAAATCCACCGTCTTCGGGTTTGCCGAGTTCGCCTTCAAAATCGCCCGCATTTCATCCGCCGCCTCTGTTAAGAATTGCTCGTGAAGCCGAGTCCCTGACTTCACATTAACTAGTCCCGCTAAAATCGCATAAACATTTTTAAGCGCCCCGCACATCAAAACCCCATGCTCATCTTCCGTATAATCAAACGTCAAATAATCCGTCTCGAACATTTCATAAATTCGCTTATCCGTCGCAGTTAAAAGCGTCTTCTTGTGCGCTCGAATATCATCCGCAAATCCCGGACCCGACAAAATCATATAATCCTTAAACTCATCAAACGTCGTCGGTTTCAGAATTCCTTTTGTCGCCACTACCAAAGGTATATTTTTTGGCAAATGCGGCAATAAATACGGCACCGCCTTCGATGGCACAGTCAGAACTACCACTTTCGCATGTTTCAAGACATCCGACAGTTTCTCCTGTTCGACTTTTGAATCGTAATAATCAACATCATAGCCTTTCTCGGCTAGAACTCCTCCCAGCGTCGTCCCAAACGCCCCCGCTCCTAAAACTGCAATTTTCATTCCTTAATTATACCACGCTTATAGTTTTCTATGGCGGCTTTTAATGCATCTTGACCTAAAACCGAGCAATGAAATTTATGTTTCGGCAGCTTTCCCAAAAACTCATCAATATCTTCCGCCGAAATCTCTAACGCTTCGTCTAAACTTTTACCTTTTGCGAGCTCAGACAGCGCCGACGTCGAAGCAATCGCCGAAGCACAGCCATAAGTCTTCCATCTAATGTCCGAAATCACCCCATCTTGAACTTTAATAAACATTTTCATTTGGTCCCCACAGATCGGATTCCCGACTACCCCCACCGCATCACAAGAGAACGCCGCCTCATCCCCCATTAAAAAATTCCGTGGATTCAAAAAGTGTTCTTTTACTGTCTCCGAATAAACCCAATCCTGCCCTTCGCTCATACTTCTATTGTACTCATTTTTTGTAACTTATCAATAATCCCCGGTAAAACTTCCATTACTTTTTCAACATCATCTTTCGTATTCGAAACTCCAAACGAAAACCGAATCGATGAATGCGCAATCTCCGCATCCCCCGTCTTCGCCATCAAAACATGGCTCGGCTTTCCATCGCCCGCCGCGCACGCCGACCCAGTCGAAACAATAATTCCTTCCGCATCTAGATATAATTGAATCGCCTCACCTTCCGCCGCCCGAAATGAAACATTCAGAATATTTGGCAATGATTTATCTGGCGAAAGATCGGTATTTAAACTGCTCCCTTTAACCTCTTCTAAAATTCTTCGCGCGAGTTCATCTCTTAGCGCCCGAACCCGTGTATCATATTCCGAGGAGGCTCGTTTCTTAAAAATTTCGTCAATCGCCGCCCCAAGCCCAATAATCGCCGCTGTATTATAAGTCCCCCCACGCCGTCCTTTTTCTTGATTCCCTCCAACTAATAACGGCTTAAACAGAGCCCCCTTCTTAACATAAAGCGCACCAATCCCAACCGGCCCCCCAATTTTATGTGCCGAGATAGTCGCGTAGTCAAGCCCGAGTTCTTTAACATCAATCGGCACTTTTCCAAATGCCTGCGTTAAATCCGAGTGAAAATATCCGCCCTCCGTGTGGGCTTTTTCGATCAGCGTCTTAATATCAAGCAATTCCCCCGTCTCATTATTCGCAAACATATAGGAATATAACTTTGGCTTTTTCTCTCCCCGAAAAATTTTCGCCGTTTCTAAAATCGAATGATGCTCTAACGGCGAGGTCTCGATTTCATGTCTCTCAAAAGTCCGAATAACTGTATTATTCGATTCTGTCGCCCCAGACGTAAAGATGATTTCCTCCGGCTCCGCATTTATCATTTTAGCGAGTTTTTCTCGCACTTTCTCGATCTCATTCATCGCAAGATGCGCCGGAGTGTGTAATGCTGACGGATTAGCAAAAAACTCAAGTTCCGCTTCCCGCATAGCTTCAACTACCTCAGGCAACATCACCCCCGTCGCCGCATAATCCAAATACACCATACCCCAATCATACCACATATTTAAGTATCTATAACTTTATTTCTGCAGCACGGACAGCACAGAAGCCCCATAATCCGCATATTCATAATAATAAGTCGACAACCCAGATTCCCCATTAAAATCCGTAAAATATGCAAGCCTTAACCTCGCCGTGTCATAAGCCACTCCCGAGCGCCAATATATAGCTTCAGACCCTACATCGTAAAATTTGTCCTGATATGAATTGAACACGCCCGAAGTAATTGGATTAAAAGCTTCCACATAAGTCGAATCAGTATCATAATCACCAGAAGGGCTGGGAATAAGTGTATCCGTCTCTGAGGATGGCAATTTCCATCCAGCTGGACAAATCGACGAAGTGGCTTCCGACTCATCACCTTCTTTGATCGTGCCTGCAGTAGCTGCAACATAATTATAATAACAGCCATAGTCGGCGTTTTCTGAACAAGTAATTTGTGCCTCCGAAACGCTCCCCCCATTACCTAACTGGGTGGTCGGCAGAGTATAATCCGAAGAGACATTTGAATCCGCCGGCGTTAACGTAGCCCCTGGTTCAAGCGCTAAGTTCTGTGTCATCCAGCAGTCACCATTGATGTAACGAACAGTGTATTCTTTTCCGTCACGCTTATCCGCCAAAGCTACCGCCGCACCAGCCGCCTCACTTGCACACTGTTCAGAAGTGTAGTCCTGCATGCTAGGGGTCTGGTTAATTACCCCCCCCCCATTCAAAACACTCCGCCCCAACAACCTAGCTAGCCGAACGCAACACGCAACGCACGGAGTAACCGT
>JAUNAL010000008.1 GCA_030527585.1 Candidatus Saccharimonadota bacterium | reverse complement strand
GTTTTATTTTTCCGGGTTCGGATGTTGATGGGGGGATGTCTGGGACTTGGGACTATCGGCCATTGGGGGTAACGCTTAAACGGAAGATTATGGGGGAATGGTGGAAGTATTTTGTTGATGGGCGCGATGATATGTTTGGGGTTGACGCGGCGATCTTGATGAATCCGCGGACTTGGGTGGCGTCTGGACATGCTGCGACTTTTTCGGACCCGTTAGTTGAGTGCAAGGAATGTCATCAAAGATTCAGGGCAGATAAGATTGCGGATGTTTCCGAAAAGGTGACATCGGAAGAATTTAGAGCGAAGCGTGTTAAATGTCCGGCTTGTGGTAAGGAAAATTGGGACGACGTTAAGCAATTTAATATGATGTTTACGACGCATGTTGGGGCGGTAATCGACGATTCGTCGGTTGCATATTTGAGGCCGGAAACTGCGCAGGGGATTTTTACGAATTACAAAAACGTTGTCGATTCGATTTATCCGAATTTGCCGTTTGGGCTATGCCAGCAGGGTAAGGCATTTCGTAATGAGATTTCGCCACGCGATTTTATTTTTCGTTCGCGCGAGTTTGAGCAAATGGAGATTGAGTATTTTGTTGATCCGAAAACTTGGGAAGAGAATTTTGAGAAATTGTTGGCGAGCTGCCATGATTTCCTAGAGAATCGGATGAATTTGCCGCGCGAGATGATTCATGAGCTTGAGGTTGCCCCGGAGGATCGGGCGCATTATAGCAAGCGAACGATTGACATCGAGTTTGATTATCCGATTGGGCGCGAGGAGTTGATGGGGATTGCCTACCGAACGGATTTTGATCTTTCGAATATCGAGCGTGAGTCGGGCAAGTCGATGGTTTATCGCGATAAGAATACTGGTGAGAGTTTTGTGCCACATGTGATTGAGCCGAGTTTTGGGGTCGAGCGCCTCGTTATGGCGGTTCTGACTTCTAGCTACGTCGAGGATGAGGTCAATGGTGAAAAACGTATTGTCTTAAAACTCCCAGAGAACCTCGCTCCGTTCCGTTTCTGTGTCTCTCCACTTTTGAAAAATAAACCAGAACTCGTCGAGAAAGCAAAAGAAGTTTATAATCTTCTCCGTGAAAAATATACGAATGTGACGTGGGACGATTCCGGCAATATCGGTAAACGTTATCGCAAGCAAGACGAAATCGGCACCCCGAAATGCGTCGTTATTGACTTCGACACGCTTGAAGATAACACGGTCACAATCCGTGATCGCGACACAACCGAGCAGGTTCGGATGAAAATTGAAGAACTCTAAAAAAGACGTTATGTAAAAGCTCAAACGGGCGACGCCTCGTTCCGCCCGCCGTCGCGGGGGAACTTCGGCTCTATTGGCGGTCGTAACCGCCAAAGGCGCCCTTTTTGAGTTTTTTGCTTTTTCGCCTTTTAATTTACGTTCTATTTCTTGTTCCAGCGAGCAATCGCTTCGGCGACTACTTTTTTCGCTTCGTCTAGACCAAAGAAACCTTTAACTTCCGTCGTCCCCGGCTTCTTAAGATCTTTGTAATGGTTGAAGTGGAACTCAATTTGTTTGACGAGCTGTTTTGGAAGATCTTCGAGCGAATTGATTGCATCGCCATTGTTGCGGTCGTCTGCAGGAACGCAGATGATTTTGTCATCGACTTCGTCGCTGTCGACAAATTTCATGACGCCGAGAATCTTAGCTTTCATATAAATACCGGTTGTAAGCGGCTGGTCCGTCACTATTAAAGCATCAAGCTCGTCACCATCTTCATCGAGAGTCTGTGGAATAAAACCATAATTGCAAGGCTTCGCGAACGCAACTGGCTCAACGCGGTCGAGCATAAAGCAAGCGTTCTCGCGATCCCATTCAATTTTATGGTTAGAACCAGTAGGGATTTCAATCACTACGTTGAGTTCGCCGTTTTCGTAATCCCCCGGGGTCAAGATTTTGTTAAAATCTGCCATGATATCTCCTTTTATTTTTGAATATTATAACATATTTTGGTGCTATAATATAATATATATGGTAAAAGGTAAAAAGAAAGTTAATTATCGGCGAACGCTTCATTATTTTTGGAAGGCGTTGATGCAGCATAAAACGCGGACGGCGATGCTTCTGATTTTAATTCCAATTCGGGCGTTTATTTTTAATATTGTGATGCCGTGGGGGACGAGCCAAATTATTGGTATGTTGTCGGCGGGTGATTTTGAGATTGCAAATTATACGGAAGTTTTGCTTTTGACACTTTTGCCGGTGGCGCTGAACAATATAGTGTTGGTGAGGATTGGTGATTGGCTGGATTGGTCGTTGGATGCGAAGTGCGGGGAATATTTGTCGCAGATGGCGTTTAATGCCGTAATAAATCAGTCAATGACTTTTCACAGTAACCATTTTTCGGGTTCTCTGACGTCACAGGTTAATAAGTTTGCCGGAGCGTTTATTGATTTGAAATCGAATTTTGTGTGGGATTTATTCCCGTTAATTTTAATGGCGTTTTATTCGATTGGTGCAGCCTTTTTGGTTTGTCCACCATTTGCATTGATTTTAATTTTGTTTGTTGCGCTTTATGCGACGGTGGCAGTTGTGACTTATATGAAGACTACGCATGTTGAAGCCAGTATGGCAGAGGCGGAGAATAAGCAAACTGGTCAACTAGCCGATGCGGTGACGAATGTGATTAGTGTGAAATCGTATGCACGGGAGAAGTTTGAGCATGGACGATTTGCGCGAGCCACGAATGCGACGAAGCGAGCGATATTTAATACGGCGAAGGTTTCGTGCTGGCGGAACTTGCTGATGAATTTGATTGGGACAATTACTTTTGCGGTCGTGTTGGTTTTGGTAATTATGAGTCATAATTTGTTTGGTCTTTCGATCGCGAGTGCAGTGTTTTTGTATTCGATTTCGAATACATTACTTAATAATGTTTGGGAATTAAATCATGTTCTTCGGGTATTTAATAGGGCGTTTGGGAACGCGAGCGATATGGTGGAGATTTTAGACATGCCGTATATCGTCGATGACAAAACTGATAAGTCACTAGTCGTGCGTGAGGCGGCGATTGATTTTCGACATATTAGTTTTCAGCATAGTGAACAAAAAGAAAGGTTGTTTTCTAATTTTACTCTAACGATACCGGCGGGTAAGAGTATTGGTTTGGTCGGGGTTTCTGGTTCTGGAAAGTCGACTTTGACGAAATTGCTGCTAAGGTTTGACGACGTGAAAGCGGGCGCGATTTACATTGATGGACAAGATATTCGTGATGTGACGCAAAATAGTTTGCGGGAAGCGATTGCTTATGTACCCCAAGAATCTTCACTCTTCCATCGGACGATTTTTGAAAATATCGCATATGGTCGACCAGGGGCGAGCGAGGAGGAAATAATGAAGGCTGCGAAGTTGGCGAATGTGGATGAGTTTATTAAAAAGTTGCCGCAGGGCTATCAGACGATGGTCGGGGAACGGGGGGTTAAATTATCCGGTGGACAAAGGCAAAGGATTGCGATCGCGCGAGCGATTTTGAAGGACGCGCCAATTTTAGTTTTGGATGAAGCAACTTCGGCACTTGATTCTGAGTCGGAAGCGTTGATCCAGGAAGCGCTCTCGAATTTAATGAAAGGTCGGACTTCGATTGTGGTGGCGCATCGTTTATCTACGATTGCGGGGCTAGATGAGATTGTTGTACTGAATGACGGGAAGATTGTCGAGCAGGGCGAACATGCTAAATTGCTCGAAAGAGGTGGGGAATACGCTAGGCTTTGGTCGAGACAATCAGGTGCTTTTCTTGAAAATGACTGAATTTTTGATTTTGTCGGGTAGGTAATTTTTGTCGAGGTGAAAGCCGGCGGTCCATTCTTGACCTTCGCCATAGCCTAGGTTTTTCATGAGATTCGTGGTCGCGTTCCGGAGCCAAAGCGGAACTGGTTCGTTAGGAGTTTTTCTGGCGAGTTCAAGCGCTCGTCCCCAAGCGTCGTAAGTGTCACGATTTTTCTTTGACAAAGTTAGAGCGACACAAGCGTGAGACAAAATAATTCCGGATTCTGGCATACCAACACGTTCGACGGCCTCGAAACAGGCAGTCGCGAGTGAGAGTGCGCCATTCCCGGCGAGTCCAATGTCTTCGGAGGCAAAAATTACCATGCGGCGGGCAATGAATTTCGGATCTTCGCCAGCTTCAACCATACGGGCGAGATAATAAAGTGCGGCGTCGACATCGGAGCCACGCATGGATTTTATGAAAGCGGAAATAGTGTCGAAATGACGGTCGCCTTTCTTATCATAGCCAGGCATTTTTTTGCCGGCGGCTTCGGCGACAACATTTTTGTCAATTTTTTCAGCAAGACTTAAAGCCAATTCGAGATCGCCGAGTGCCGAGCGAGCATCGCCTCCGGATAGTTCGGCGAGATAATCAAGAGCTTCTTTTTTGATGCGCTTGGTTGCGTTTTCAGATTTTATGGCGCGCTTTAGAACTTCTAGAATTGCGGATTTTGAGAGAGGTGAAACGACCACTACACGAGAACGAGATAGGAGCGGAGAGATGACTTCGAAAGATGGGTTTTCGGTTGTTGCGCCAATGAGAGTGATGAGCCCGGATTCGACATGGGGAAGAAAGGCGTCTTGCTGGGCCTTGTTGAAGCGGTGAATTTCGTCTACGAAGAGAATCGTGCGAATCTGGAGATTCCAGTTAGTTTTAGCGCGATCAATAACCTCGTTAATGTCTTTTTTCCCGGCAGTGACGGCGGAAACTTCAATAAAGTCGGCATTGAATTCGTTGGCTAGGATTCTGGCGAGAGTGGTTTTTCCGGTTCCTGGAGGTCCCCAGAAGATTAAATTAACTGGTTCGCCTTTTTTGACGATTTCGGTTAGAATTTTACCTTCGCCAATAATATCTTCCTGTCCTAAAACTTCTGATAGCTTTTTCGGACGCATTCTTTCTGCCAACGGGACTCTATTCATGATATTATTATATAATATATATTATGATAGTAAAAGTTTTGGTAAAGCCAGGGTCAAAAAAAGGTCCGTTAGTCGTGGAAGACGAGGAGGGGCTAACGGTCTTTTTGCGTGAGAAAGCACATGATGGTGAGGCTAATGCGGCGTTAATTGAAATTTTGGCGGATTATTTTAACGTTTCGAAGACTTGTGTTGAAATTAAAAAAGGCGGAAAGACTCGTCGAAAAACAGTTGAAGTTTTTTCTTTCTTGCCAAAAAATGAAAATATGTGATATAATTAGTGAAGTTGGTTCTGTAGCTCAGTTGGTAGAGCAGAGGCCTGAAGAGCCTTGTGTCGCTGGTTCAAGTCCAGCCGGAACCACCACCGAAGAATGCTTCGCATTCAAAAAGTGGGTTTCGGCGGCTACGCCGAACGGAACCACCAGAGCGGGCGGTTAGCTCAGTTGGCTAGAGCGCGTCTTTGACGTAGACGAGGTCAGAGGTTCGACTCCTCTATCGCCCACCAAACGAATTTACAATTTGGGTCGGTAGCTCAGTTGGTTAGAGCACGGGCCTTTTAAGCCCGGTGTCGAGAGTTCGAGCCTCTCCCGACTCACCAAAATAGATAATAAACTCCCGTTCGAGGGAGTTTTTTGTGCTTCTGTGATATAATGAAGTTATGAAAAAGATTAATACATCGCCGATTTCTGGTATGCAAGAACTTTTGCCAGCGGCTGCAGCCACTTTTGAAAAATTAAAAAAGAAGATTTCTGACATATATGCGGCGCATGGATTTTTGAAAATTGAAACGCCGACGATTGAAAGGTGTGAGATTTTGTTGGCAAAGGCTGGCGGGGATACAGAGAAGCAGATCTATAAGGTTGTAAAGACGGCTGAGTCCCAGGAAGAGGCCGACCAGGCACTTAGGTTTGATCATACTGTACCTTTGGCGAGGTATGTGGTTGAGCATGAAAATGATTTGACTTTTCCGTTCAAAGTATCGCAGATTGGGCGGAACTTTCGTGGTGAACGTGCGCAGCGTGGGCGTTTTCGCGAGTTTTACCAGTGTGATGTCGATGTGATTGGGCGAGGGAATTTGCCAATCGCATATGATGCGGATGTGATTTCGACGCTCCTAGACGCATTTGCTAGTTTTGAACTTAATACGCCAGTTCTTGCGAGAATTAATAACCGAAAGATCTTATCAGGAATGTTAGAGGCTTTTGAACTGAGCGAAAAAGCGGGGGAGGTTTTTGACATTATTGACCATGCCGAGAAAGTTTCGCCGGAGATTACGGAGGAGGCTTTGAAGGAGCTTGGAATTGAGGAAGTTAAGATTGCGACAATATTGAAGTTTGTTGAGATACATGGCTCAAGAGATAACGTCGTGGGCGAGCTTAGGGAGCTAGGGATTGAGAACGAAATGTTTGAAGAAGGCATAGCCGAACTTGAGAAAGTGCTTGGTTTGCTTGAGGCGGACGGGAGAGGGGGCGAGATTGAGGCGGATATGAAAATCGTGCGGGGGTTGGATTATTATACTGGCACGGTATTTGAATTTAATCTGCCTGAGTATAAGCAAATTGGTTCAGTTTGTGGCGGTGGACGCTATGAAAACTTGGCCGGACATTTTACAGACCAGAAACTCCCAGGGGCAGGCGGCTCGATTGGACTAACAAGGCTATTTTATGTTCTGGCTGAAAATAATTTGGTGAAAAGTCAAGAAGAAAAGCCAGTAGATTTCGCGATTATTCCGATTACGGACGCGGAAATAGGTTTTGCATTGAAAGTTGCTAGGGGTTTGCGCGCTGAAGGGGAGACGGTGACTACAGTTTTAACTGATAAGAAACTTGGTGATAAATTGAAGTATGCAGCAAGCGTTGCGGCCAAAGGGATTGTGATTGGCGAAACTGAGGCGCAGACTGGTGAATATCAGGTTAAAGAGTTCCATTAAAAATCGCCCCGCGGGGCGATTTTTAGCTTTTTAGCCCAGCGTCGAAGTACATGAGGACGTACTCCCAACCCCAAGAGAGGTCGAAGCCAGAGCTGACATAATTATTGAACTTAAAGTATGGAAGTCCGCCTTCGGTTGACTTGACGCTTTTTAGGGCGTTCTCTTTGATTTCCTCAAGTGGGTCTTGGTTCTTAACACAGGAAGCAAAAGTTTCTCCGAGACCAATTTCTTTACCTAAATCAATCCAATAGTCTTCGGTTAGTTCACTAAGGCTGGTTGCGCCAGCTTTGCCCATGTTTTTATAGTAGTCGTTCCAGACACGCGAGACGGCTAAGTCGTAATAGTTCCAGAATTTGCCTTCATTTTTAGCGCAGTAAGTTCCTAATGCACTCAAGCGAGAGGATTTTGGGGTATATTGTCCATATTCGTAAAGGTAGTCGGAAACGCGAATTTCGAGTAGAATATCGTTTTCGGCGATGTATTTTTCGAAAGCTTCCTGGTTTTCGATGATTGCGTTTTCGAAAGCGATGCAATAGGGACAGGCGATGTCTGAGTAGATGACGAAATGATTTTTGGCTTCGATGTCGCCAATCGTCATGGCCTCGTCCCAAACTTTTTCGGAAGTAGGAGTTTTTGCGGTCGTACTGGTGATGATGGCGGCAAGAATTAATATAATAATTCCCGTAATCCCAATAATTCTAAATGCTTTTTGCATGTTTTTCACTCCTTTTCCTCGCTAGGTATTTTTCATTTATAATTATAGCATAAGTTTCCAGACCGAGTCGTTTGAGGGAAAGAATTGCGATTATAACTGCCAGTATAGTAATAACTGTGGAGACCGCTCCGACTATAGCGAGGCTTCCGGTTGAGAAAATTGCGCCAATAAGCGGAGTTAGGAGAGTTGTACCACAAGTTGGACAACCAGCACCGAGCGCAATTAGGCCAGTAATAATGCCGGCTTTTTCGAGATTTTCGGAATTATTTTCACGTTTTTTGTGCCAGAGAAAAACAATAAGGCCGATTAGGACACCTTGAAGAAAAGCTAAGAGGAAAATCGGTAGCCAATCTAGGAAAGTTTTATTCACCCCAAAAATTCCCAAAAGAGAATCACCGAGAATCTTTAATGAGCCGCTAAAACCGGTTGCGAACATAAGTTCAAATTTAGAAAAACCGCCAGATAGGAGATTCATAAGCATACCAAAGAGTAGAAAGGCTGGGCAGAAACCAAGCCAGAAACGTTTTTCGCGAGTTACTAATAGAATGCCTTTTCCGGCCAAAATAAATTCGTCTAACCATTTCCTCCAGTTCATATAACCATTATAGCATAAAAGTATATAATATATAAATAATGTTTTATATCATTTGTCAATAATAGTTAGAACATCAAAAATCTAAAAAATCAATATTGACATGAATTATGCCTATGCTAAAATAGAATTAGGTTCGGGCCAATCGACGTTGAGAGGGGCCAGAGCTAGAGGAAAACAGATAGGGTGGGGAGTGTATGAGGTTGATGGTTGATTTACGAAAAAATACACCACCTAGAAATTATTTATGTTATAATCGTCATATGAGGCTATCTAGAAATATAGATAAATTGCTTCTTATTGTGACGATTTTTGTTTTGTCATTTGTTTTTGCTTTCATGTTTAGTCGAAACAATAATGATACATTTGCGGAGAGCGAAAACCAGGTTTATATGGAATCGGAAGACCATTTCGTAACTTTTTATGATGATGGCGAGAAATTGATTGTGAAAACTGATGCCGGAACGGTTGAAGAGGCGATAAAGCGCGCAGGAATAATCTTAAATGTAACGGATATTGTCGAACCAGGGTTGTCTGAAAAGATTGAAGGGGATGATTTCTTTATTAATATTCATCGTTCGCGCCCAGTAGTGGTAAGAGATGGGAAGTCGATAAAATATATTATGACGGCGAGTTATGATAAGATGACGATAGCAAAAGAGGCGGGATTAACGATTTACGATGGTGACGAGATAAAGTTGGTGCAAAATACGAACTTTCTCGAGTTCGGCGCAGCGAGTGTGTATGAAATTACTCGAAATGGTGGGAGGAATCTGACCGTTAAGGAAGAGATTCCGTTTGGCGAGGAGACTGTAAAAGATTACAATCTCGCTCCAGGCGCCAGGGAAGTTCGCCAGCTTGGCGAGATTGGCGAGAAGGAATTAGTTTATGAGGTGTTCTATGTCGATGGCGAAGAAGTTTCTAGAAAATTAATTTCTGAAACAGTGGTAAGGGAGCCAGTTGTTAGGATTGTAGCAGTGGGGGCGAGCGAGATTGAGCGGAAGCCATTGACGGCGGCAATGGGAAGAAATCGTTATACGATTAGGCGAGACGATGGATCGGTAATTGAACGACAAGAAACTTATTATGATTTAGATATGTCTGGTGTGATGAGTCTGTTTTCTGGACAGTGTGGGTCTGAAAATTATTATACGGTGCGGGAAGATGGGGCAAAGGTTGATTCTGCGGGATATGTTTTGGTGGCGGCAGATTTGTCGCGTTATCCGCGATGCTCGGTAGTGGAAACAAGTTTGGGATTAGGCAAAGTTTATGATACAGGCTCTTTTGCCTTAACTAATCCAGAGCAGTTTGATCTTGCGACGGATTGGACCAATAGGAACGGAAGATAATGAAGAATAAGAAGAGTTTGGGCCAACATTGGCTAAAAAATCGAGAAATTTTGGACGAAATCGCCGATAACGCAGTAGATGGAGTTTTGGTGGATGAAGGCGCGGTCCAAAACTCCGCTAAACAGGGGTTGTGCCTAGAAATTGGACCGGGTCTCGGAACGCTAACTTCTTCGCTATTGAAGCGATTTGATAAGGTTTTGGCGGTGGAATTTGACGCGGAACTCGCCAGGAAGCTCCCAGGGTCGTTTCCGGGTAAAAATCTGGAAGTTATTAATGTGGATTTTTTGCAATTTGATCTTTCAGGGGTGTCAGCGCCATATTATGTGGCCGGGAACATCCCGTATTATATTACGAGCCCAATTATTGAAAAGTTATTAACGACGAAGAATCTGCCAGAGCGAATCGTTTTGTTGGTTCAAAAAGAGGTGGCGGAACGAATTTTGTCTGATAGGGAATCTGTTTTGTCGCTTTTGGTGAAAAATCGAGCGAAGGCATATCCGGGGGCGGTTGTTTTAAGGGACGAATTTACTCCGCCGCCAAAGGTTGATAGCCAGGTGATTATTTTGGAGCCACATGAGCCTTTAGTATCGGATGCGGTCTTGAAATTTATTTCGGTCGGTTTTTCTTCGCCACGGAAGAAGTTGATTCATAATTTGGAGTTTTTGAAGGACAAGGAAACTTTAATGCGGGCATTTTCGGATTTAGGGTTAGACCCCAATGTACGCCCAGCGGACTTACACCTTGGAGATTATCAGCGACTTTTTGAAAGTATGCTATAATGAAATTATGTTAGATGTGAAGTTTATTCGAGAAAATCTTGAACTCGTCGAGAAGTCGGCGCGCGAAAAAGGCTACAAAGTAGATATCCAGGAAGTGATTCGGTTGGACGATTCGCGAAAAGCGATGCTGTCCGAGATTGAATCTTTAAGGCAGCGGCGGAATGAAATTGCGGCGAAAATGAAAGGCGGAAAGCCGGAAGCTGCGCTGATTGAGGAAGGCAAGGAGCTGAAGACGATTCTTGCCGAGAAAGAAAAGGTTTTGGCGGAAGTTGAAGAAAAACTTACATTGATGCTTAAGGGTGTACCGAATGTGATTTTTGATGATGTACCGCTTGGGGGCGAGGAGTGTTCGGTTGAGATTAAGCATTGGGGCGAGAACAAAACTGAAGGAATTGACCATTTAGACTTTGCGGTTTCTCGGGATTGGGTTGATTTTGAACGGGGTGCGAAGGTCGCGGGGGCGAAATTTTATTACTTGAAGGATGGCTTGGCGCTTCTGGAGAATGCGCTTTTGCAGTATGGACTTTCAAAAGTTTTAGAACATGGTTTTACCTTTATGACAGTGCCAGATATGGTTTGTTCGCGCGTCTTGGAGGGCTGCGGGTTTAATCCGCGAACTTCTGACCAATCTGATGAATATTTTATTGAGGGCGAGGATTTGGGGCTGATTGCGACGGCTGAGATGCCTTTGACTGGCTATCATATGGACGAAATTCTCGACGAGGATAAGTTGCCGCTCTTTTATGCGGGTTATTCGCCATGTTTTAGGAAAGAGGCGGGAACTTATGGGAAATATACGCGTGGACTTTTTCGGGTACATCAGTTTAATAAGTTAGAGATGTATGCGTTTTGTTTGCCAGAACAAAGCAAAGAGATTCACGAGAAGATTTTAGCGATTGAGGAAGAGATTTGGCAGGGACTTGGGATTCCTTATCATGTGATCAATATTGCAGCGGGCGACTTGGGCGCGCCAGCGGCGAAGAAATATGATATGGAATATTGGTCGCCAGTCAATCAGAAGTACCAGGAAATTACGAGCTGTTCTAACTGTACTGATTTCCAAGCACGAGCGGTAAATTGTCGGGTGCGCCGTAAAGATGGGACAATTGAATTTGTTCATACTCTGAATGGGACAGCGATTCCGTTGGCTCGGGCGCTGGTCGTTTTGCTAGAGAATTATGCAACAGCGGACGGGAAATTAAAAATCCCTGAAGTTTTGAGACCGTATTTAAATAACAAGGAGGAATTATAAAATGATCGAGAAAATCGATATTACCGGTAGTGGATACAAGGTAGAGGAGAGTTTCCGTAAGTATGTTGAGAAGCGAATTGGTAAATTGGATCGTTATTTGCCGCGCGGTTCGAAAAAAGATGTGATTGTTAAAGTGATCGTCTCGGAAATTGGCAAGGGGAAGGGCGAAAAATATGAGCTTTCGATGGCGATGGAGATTCCGGGCGGAAAAGTGATTGCGGCGAAAGATGAATGTTCGAACCTCTTTGCTGGAGTTGATTTAGTCGAGGCGAAAGTGACTGGTCAGATTCGTCGCTATAAGATTGAAACTCAGGATCGCCGCCCGAAGAAAAGTTTGAAGAATCTCTTTATAAAGCGGAAATAGTGTGATAAAATAGGGGGAAATTGGAGTTATATGGTGCAAAAAGAGAAGAAGCCAACAGACAAATTGGCAGATAAGACAGCGTTGACAAAATTCCTGCAGGGAGTTTTTGGGGATGCGCAAAAGAAAATCCTCAAGAAAATGTGGAAAAAAGCTCAAGAGATTGGCAAATTGGAGCCAAAATATGAAAAAATGAGCGACGAGGACTTGGCGGGGCAGACCGAAAAATTTAAAAAACGAATCAATAAGGCTTTGAAGCAGGCACGAGCGGCTGAGGGGATTCAAAAAGCTGGAAAAGATGAAAAGAAACCAGCAAAGAAGCTAGTGCCGATTGATGACACGAAAATTTTGAATGAGCTTTTGCCGGAGGCATTTGCGGTCGCGCGCGAAGCGGCGAAACGGGTGCTCGGGATGCGACCTTATGATGTCCAGTTGATTGGTGGTATGGTTTTACACTCTGGCGCGGTGGCAGAAATGAAGACTGGCGAGGGTAAAACTCTTGTGGCGATGCTCCCAGCGTATCTTAACGCTTTAACTGGGCGTGGCGTGCACGTTGTGACGGTTAACGATTATCTTGCGCAACGTGATGCGGGCTGGAATGGTCCAGTTTATCACTTCTTGGGACTTTCGGTTGGTGTAATTGTGAATGAGGCATCATACATTTATGACCCGGAATATGAAAATGAAGAACACGAGGACGAACGTTTCCGCCACCTTAAGCCAGCGACACGAAAAGAGGTGTATAATGCGGACATTACTTATGGTACAAATAATGAGTTTGGGTTCGACTATCTTCGCGATAATATGACCTCGGAAGTTCAATATCTGCGTCAGAGGGAGCTTAATTTTGCGATTGTGGATGAGGTTGACTCAATTTTGATTGACGAAGCGAGAACGCCGCTAATCATCTCAGCTCCAGCGGGCGATAATCCAGAAGCTTATTATCAGTTCGCAAAGGTGGCGGATCGTTTGACTGCGAAAGATTATATTTTGGACGAGAAGCGCCGTTCAGTGACGTTGACTGATGAAGGGATTGATAAAGTCCAGAAGATTTTGGGGGTCGAGAATCTTTATTCGACGAAGAACACCCGCCTAGTCTACCACCTTGAACAGGCGATTCGAGCGGAGATTCTCTTCAAACGCGACAAAGATTACGTTGTAACTAACTCTGGCGAAGTGATTATTGTGGACGAGCATACCGGTCGTTTGATGCAGGGGCGACGCTACAACGAAGGGCTACATCAAGCAATTGAAGCTAAAGAGGGCGTAGCGGTTAAACAAGAATCGATGACGCTCGCGACGATTTCGTTCCAGAATTTCTTTAGGCTTTATAATAAATTGTCTGGTATGACTGGGACGGCCTTTACAGAACAGGAAGAGTTCCAGCAGATTTATGCGCTTGATGTGATTCAAATTCCACCAAATCGTCCAATTCAGCGTGTCGACAAGGATGATTTGATTTATAAGACAAAAGCTGGAAAGTTGAAGGCGATTGCTGAAGAGGTGAAGAAATATCACGAGAAGGGGCAGCCGGTTTTGGTTGGTTCTGGTTCGATTGCGAACAATGAGGAGATTGCTCGTCATCTTGAAAAAGAAGGCATCCATTATGAAATTTTGAATGCGAAGAATAATGAGCGTGAGGCGGCAATTATTGCGAAAGCTGGTGAAAAAGGTGCAATTACGCTTGCGACGAATATGGCAGGGCGTGGAACGGACATTAAACTTGGCGAAGGGGTTAAGGAACTTGGCGGTCTCGTTGTGATTGGTTCAGAGCGACATGATTCGAGGCGGGTTGATAACCAGCTTAGGGGTCGTGGTGGTCGTCAGGGCGACC
This sequence comes from Candidatus Saccharimonadota bacterium, assembly GCA_030527585.1. Classification (GTDB taxonomy): domain Bacteria; phylum Patescibacteriota; class Saccharimonadia; order Saccharimonadales; family Saccharimonadaceae; genus Nanosyncoccus. The sequence continues at coordinate 7,197 of JAUNAL010000008.1, read as the reverse complement.
CAGGAACGACGCAATTCTTTGTGTCTTGCGAAGACGATTTGATGCGGATTTTTCAAGGCGATCGGGTGAAGATGATTTTGACTCGACTTGGTGTTGACGAGGATATGCCAATTCAGACAAAGACGATTTCGAAGACTCTAGAGGCGGCACAGAAGCGAATTGAGGGTTTCAACTTTGATTCACGAAAGAATGTTGTCCAGTATGATAACGTGATTAACCGACACCGTAAGGTAGTTTATTTGATGCGACGGAAAATTCTTGGCGGTGAAGATATTCATGCGGAGATTGAACGTTTGATGAAAGATGAAACGGAGATATTGACGGAGTTTTCATCGCGTGTGAATAAGAACTTTGATGCAGAGTTTAAGGCAGTTTTCGATTTTGATGACGATTTGATTCATGAAATTGGTTTGACCCGAAAAGTTAAGGATCGGGCGAAGTTGGCACTTGAGGCAGTGCAGGAAGCTTATAAAAAGAAAGAAGCGGAATTTGAGCCAGAAGTGATGCGGAAAGTCGAGCGTGAAGTTTACCTTAAGGTGCTTGATATGCTTTGGATGCAACATCTTGAAAATATGCAACATCTTCGCGAGGGAATTCACTGGCGTTCGGTTGGACAAAGGGACCCGTTGGTTGAATATCGCTCAGAGTCGCAAAAATTGTTTGATGGTTTGCAGAGGAACTTACGAGAAGAAGTCCTGAAGATTTTACTTTCGATTACGCCAACTGAGGCGAGAATGGACAATGTGACGGATGGGGAAGAGTATGAATCGGAGCTTACGAAGATGGCTGGGAAACAGATTGATAAGGGTGTGAATGAAGTTTCGGCCGGAGAAAAGAAACTCGACAAGGAGTTCAAGAAGAAAACTGCAGGGGCGGGCGTAAAAAAGACCACGAAAAAGACCACTGCGAAGAAGAAAACAGCGGCTAAAAAGAAGAAATCGAAAAGCAAGCGGAAATAATCCGATAATTCCATTATAGCATAAGTTACTGATTTTGTCAATATGAAGCATTCCGTAGAAGAGATTAAGTTAAAGAATGGGGCGAGCGGGATTTTAATTGATATCCCTGGGGCGAGCGTGATGTCGACGCGGGTGCAGTTCCGGGCTGGGATGCAATATGCGAAAAATCACGAAGTTTTTGAGATTCCGCATATTGTTGAGCATCTGGCGTTTGGCGGGAATGCGAAGTATAAGGACGAGCAGGCTTTCGAGGCGGAATTTACGAAGAACGGGGCTTATCACAACGCTTGGACTTCGGACATCTCGGTTTGCTATGAGACTGAGTGCGCGGATTTTGAGTGGGAACGAATTATGGATTTACAGCGGGTTTCGATTTGCGAGCCGCGGTTTAATGAAGAAGAATTGAAGTCAGAAAAGTCGAATGTGCGGACGGAACTCATGGGCTACATGAATGATTATTATCGGCTTTTGTGGCCGAGGATCCAACAGGCGGTTGGGGAGGATACGTTGATGTTGCCGGAGAGGCTGAAGACGATTTCAAATATCGAACTAAAGGATATTCGGGAGCATTATCGGCGGACGCATACGGCGAAGAATATGATGTTCGTGATTGCTGGGAAGATAAGAGGGCGAAAACATAAGATTATTCGGCAACTCGAGAGCTGGCCACTGAAGGAGGGGGAACGTTTTGAGATTCCGCGAACAGATTTACATGCTTCGGAAGCGATTTCGATTCGGCGAAAGGATGCCTCGAATATTACGTTTGGGTTTTCGTTGGTGACACCGCGACATTTAGCACCGAACGAAGTGTTTGCGATGAATTGTTTGAATCATATTTTGAATGGGACGATGAGTTCGAAGATTTTTGGGACAGCTAGGAAGCGGGGGCTGGTTTATGGGATGGGGAGCTCAATTGCGAATAACGCACATAATGCGTATTGGGATTTTGATGGGGAAGTTTGTGAGGAGAATGCTGAGGAATTGTTTTCTTTGATTCAGAAGGAGATGATGAAGGCGCTCAATGGTGAGATTTCGGAGAAGGATTTTGAGGCGGCAAAATCTTATGCACTCGGGCGGTTCCAAATGGGGGCGCAGACAGTGGGGCAGATTGCGGATTATTATGCGGAGGGCTATTTTACTAATGAGCGAGTGGAACATTATGACGAGATGCCAAATTTAATTCGGGCGACGGATCGGGGGAGGATGATTGAGCTGGCACGAGAATTTGCGGGGTCTGGGATTAAGGCGTTTGCGACGGTTTCTTCGGTCGAGAAAGCGGTGATTTCTGAGTTAGAAACGCACTTAAATTTCTGAAACTAGTTTTTGATACTTTCCACCGCGGTCATAGACACTCTCAAACATATCGAAAGAAGCGGCGGAAGGAGACATGAGGACGACGGCGGAATCGTAGGATTTTGCGGCGGAGTCTGCGAGACCGACGGCTTCTTCGAGGGACTCGGCGATTTCAAAACGGGGGTCGTTATAGCGTTTGGCGAGTTCGTGACCAGATTCGCCGATTAGGACGATTTTTTTCACATTCTTAGCGATAATAGTTTCGAAAATTTCAGGTAAATCCGCGTTGTTGGTTTTATCGCGGCCACCGACAATTAAAATGACATTCTCATCTGGGAAAGCCTCAATGGCGACTCTAGTGGAGGCTGGGTTGGTTGAGAAATTGTCGTCATAATATTTGACGCTGTCTTTTTCGCGGATAAATTCTAGGCGGTGCGGGAGGCCTCGGAAATTTGAAAGACCTTGTTTAATGACCTCAGGGAATTTTTGCAAATATTCGTCTGGTGATATATTGTAAAAGCTAGCTACGGCGGCAATGGCGGCGATGGCGTTAGTTTTATTATGTTTTCCGGGGAGTTTAATTGATTCGGCGATTTCCGCTGGAATGTCAAAAGGATAAGGAATCTTTTTTGCTTTTGAAACTCCGGCGAGTCTAACGGAGTCGGCATTATCTTTAAAATAAATCATAAAATCATCTTCGGATTGGTAGCGACCGATGTTGGCTTTGGCATTTAGGTAGTCGTCCATGCCATTATGAACATTTAGATGATCTGGTTCGATGGTGCCAATAACAGAGATAGAGGGGGATTTTTCGAGATCCCAGAGTTGGAAGCTGGACATTTCGTAAACTACGATGGAATCTTCAGTTAGCTCGTCAAGAATCTCGATGGCGGGATTACCGATGTTGCCGACGAGATAAGCCTTTTCGCCGTGGGCATCGAGGAGGGATTTGATGAAGGAGCAGGTTGTTCCTTTTCCTTTGGTCGCGGTGACGCCGATAATTTTGCAAGGGCAGTGGTCAAAAAAGTAACGAGTCAGGCTTGAAAGTTTAGGTTCGTTTTCAAGTGGTGGAACAGAGGGGCTGCGGAGAATTATATCATAGGATGAATAATCTTTATTTCTAATTTCGTCAAAAGTGAAGTCCTTAAAAATATCAAATTCGGCACCTTTGGCGCCAAAATATTTTTCAGTGGACTGACCTTCTTTGCCATAGCCTAATAATGCGATTTTCATAAGATTATTATAGCACATCTCTGGCTTCGGCGATGCTATGGGTCTCCATGAGCTTGGCACGGAGGTCGGAAGCGCCGGGGAAACCCGAGATGTAGATTTTAAAGAAGTGCTTGAGTGGTTCGTAGGAAAGAGTTTTTCCAGGATGAGCCAGGGCATATTTTTTAGCCTGTTTTTCGTAGAGGTTAAGATGGAGGTTTAGGAGTTCCATTAATTCTTCGCGGGTTCCGATATGGTTCGTGAAGCAATAAGGGTTTGTGAAGACGCCACGCCCAATCATGAAGCCGTCGACCTCTGGATGTTTTTTATGAAGCATAAGAGCTTCGCCGCGGTTTTTGATGTCGCCGTTAATGATTAATTTGGTTTCAGGGCTAATTTGATTGCGAAGCTTGACAAGTTCCGGGATAAGCTCAAAGTGGGCTTTGACTTTTGACATCTCTTTTTTGGTGCGGAGGTGAACGGTTGAAGCGGCAGGATGTTCGGAAAGCAAAATAGGAAGCCAGGTTTTATATTCTTCGGGGTCGGACCAGCCGAGGCGGGTTTTGACTGAGACGGGAAGATTGGTGGCTTTTTTGGCACGGCGGAAACAATCGATGGCGAGGTCGGGGGTTTTAATCATGGCTGCGCCGCCACCGGTTTTATTAACATTTTTATCTGGGCAACCGAAATTTAGATCGATTCCTGCGAAGCCTAGATCTTCGAGTGCGGCGGCGGTTTTCTCAAAATGCTCGGGTTCTTTGCCCCAGATTTGAGCGATGATTGGGGAGTCGGTTTCGGCGACTTCAAGACGCTCGAGAGCATTCGCTCGACCTTTGTCGGAGGCATAGCTTGAAACGTTAGTGAATTCGGTGAAGAAAAGATCTGGGCGACCGGCACGGGCGACCACCTGGCGGAACATAATATCAGTCACGCCTTCCATTGGCGCGAGAACTAGAAATGGTTTCGGTAGATTTTCCCAGATGTTCATTTCTATATTATACCATAAAGACTAAAAAAGACCAGCGAAGGTCAAAAATATGATATAATAGAAGCGGATGACGGAACGTCAAGTTCTTTGAAAGGTTGGTGAAAAGAATGAAGAAGAGAAAGGGAAATTCTGAAATTCGAGAGCTAAAGAAGACAAGAGATTATGTTTTTGCGTTGAAACAGGACGCGTGGACGGATTTTTTGAGGGCGAAAAAGGAGACGAAGAGGACGCTTGCGGTTCTTGAGGCGGCGCGTGCAAAGCGGAAGCTGGCTGGAAAGAAGTTGAGGGCTGAACTACAAGAAGATAAAACGTCTGGACCGGTAATTGATATTGGTCGTATGGTGGCAAGCTCGGACGACCATCTCGTGACGAAAATGGAATTTGAGCAGGCTAGGGAGGAATGTCGGACTGCGAAGAAAGACTATCTTGCGGCACGAAAAAAGCAGGAGGAATTGCGCTTTCGTTTTCAGGTAATTCATGAGGAGTTCCTTTGCCATAAGGAGGTTTATGAACTGGCCTTGGCGGGAAAGCACTAACTTTAAAGGCTGGTCTTCGGACCGGTCTTTTTCATGGTATAATTAAGTTACTCTAGCCATACTTCGGTCCCTGGCGTAGAGAAAAGTTAAAGGCGGCGAGTATTGTCATTTATGCTCGCAGCTAGGAGCCAATAAATCGGGCTCACATAAATGACTCTAAAAAATTTAATTTTAAGGAGTCTTTATGAAAAACTTTAACAAAAATAAAACAGAACAAGTCGAAGTAATGGCATTGTTTGGGTATGAAATGACCCCGTGCCAGCCACTGACGTTTCGTCGGCGGGGCGAAAGCGAGACTGAGGTCACAGAGCTCTTGCAAACGCAGATTAGGTTTGCGGGCGAGGTCGCGCTGCATATTTTCGACGTTCTGATTGGTCGGGAAAGGGTTCAGCTCGAGTTTAACTCGCGTGATCTTTCTTGGCACCTCACACAATAGAGAGTAGCCCCAAGGGGCTATTTTCTATGGTATAATGAAAGAATGAATGAAATTTCGAAACGGCTCGGGGCTTTAAAGGAAGAGTTTTTGAAGACTTATGAGCGGCTGGCGATAGCTGGGAAGGCTGAGAAAGTAGCGAAGCTAGAGGCGGAGGTGGCGGAGCCGGAGATTTGGCATGATGTGGCGCGGGCGACGGAGAAAAATCAGGAGTTGGCGAAACTTACGGACGAAATTCAGCCCTGGGAGCTTTTAAAAACACAAATTGATGATTTGCAAGAGTTGATGGAGCTTATGGATGAGAGCTTGGCGGAGGAAATTACGGAGCAGCTTTCGGCGATGGAAGAAAATTTGGCGGAACTTAAGAAGGCTCTGCGGTTTACCGGTCCGCATGATGCGAAAGATGCGGTGCTTCGGATTACGGCGGGAGTTGGTGGAGTTGAGGCAATGGACTTCGCGGGGATGCTCGAGCGAATGTATCTGCGGTTTTTGGAGAAGAAAGGCTTTAAGGTCACGACTTTGGAGCGGCAGGTTGGTGAGGAAGCGGGAATTAAAACCGCGGTTTATGAAATTTCTGGTTCGAATGTTTATGGGACTTTAAAATCAGAACACGGGGTTCATCGGTTAGTTCGACTGTCGCCGTTTAATGCGAATAATTTACGCCAGACTTCGTTTGCGCTGGTGGAAATTTTGCCGGTAATTAAGGCGGATATGGAAGTCCAGATTGACCCGAAAGATTTACGAATTGATGTTTATCGTTCGGGGGGACATGGGGGGCAGAGCGTGAATACGACGGACTCGGCGGTCAGAATTACGCATTTGCCAACGAACACGGTTGTGGCGATTCAGAATGAGCGGTCTCAGATCCAGAATCGGGAGAAAGCGATGGAGATTTTGCGGGGGAAGTTGGCGCAGATGCAGTTAGAGCAACATGCTGAGTCGATTGATAAGTTGCGCGCGGGCGAGTCGGCAGGCTGGGGGCAACAGATTCGGAATTATGTGTTGCAACCGTATCGTTTAGTGAAGGACACGCGAACTAGCTATGAGGAAACTGACACCGATGCAGTTCTGGATGGGAAGATTGATGGATTTATTGATGCGTTTTTAGAGGCGTAAGAGGTCCGTTGCCTTTAGATGGTTGACTTTTATAAAGATAAAGCTTAAAATTAACTTAAATTAACCTAAAAAGGAAAAACAAAAATGGAAAATCAACCAATGCCAGAACAGCCGATGCAGCCAGTCCAGCCAGCTCAGCCTGTTCAACCAATGCAACAACCAGAGCCAATGATGCAACCAGCTGCAGCTCCAAGTATGGGTGCCGCTCCGACTGCGAAACCGAAAAAGAAATGGGTCTTGCCAACAATAATTGGTCTGTCCGTTGCCGCGATAGCTGCGGTGGTGGCGATTGTGTTGGTCGTGGTTTTGAATGGCGGAAAGAATTTGACGTGTGATTTCGGGTCAATGGGGAAGCTAACGATAAAATATAATGATGAAAAAATTCTTGACGTAACTGCTGATGGGCAGCTGGCGCAGTCGATGGGCGGGATGACGATTGATGAGATGAACCAAGAATATGCCCAGGAACTAAAGGGTCGAGTAACGATGGAAGAATATATGTCGATCACGGGGTATATGTTAAATTCGATGACTTTTGGGATGGGGCAATGTACGTTGAATGGCAATACGATCACGAAGCCGGCAAAATATGATGAGATTATGGGTGGCGGTTTTGATTTTGATGATACGGATTATGATTATGAAGATGATTCTGACTATGAT
>JAUNAL010000028.1 GCA_030527585.1 Candidatus Saccharimonadota bacterium | reverse complement strand
GAAAACTTTTTCGATTACGGAAATTAGCGATGGGTTTATAGTGCGGAGGTTGTTGGAGAGAATTATTATGCGACCGAGGTAGTGTTTTTGAGTGAAGTGTGGTAAGGTTAAGATATGAATCAGAGTTTTTTCTTTTATGATTTGGAGACGTCGGGGTTGAATCCGCGAGCGGATCGGATTATGCAGTTTGCGGGGCAACGGACGGATATGAATCTTGGGCCGATTGGTGAGCCGGTTAATATTTTAGTTAAGATTTCGGACGATGCGTTGCCGAGTCCGTCGGCGGTTTTTGTCACCGGGATTACGCCGCAAATGACTTTAATGGATGGAATGAGCGAGGCGGAATTTTGTCGGTATGTTTCCGAGGAGATTTTTACGCCGGGGACGATTGCGGTTGGTTATAATACGGTGCGGTTTGATGATGAGTTTATGCGGGCGACTTTTTGGCGGAATTTTTATGACCCGTATGAATTTGAATGGAAAGATGGGCGGTCGAGATGGGATTTGTTAGACGTGGTTCGGATAACGCGGGCGTTGCGCCCGGAGGGGATTGCTTGGCCGGTGACGGAAGAGGGGCGTTCGACGAATCGGTTGGAGCTTTTGACTGCAGCGAATGGGATTTCACACGAGCATGCGCATGATGCGCTTTCGGATGTTTATGCGACGATTGCGGTGGCGAAGTTGATTCGGAAAAAACAGCCGGAGTTGTTTTCGTTTTTGTTTAGGATGCGAGACAAAAAGGAAGTGGCGGCGTTGGTGAATTTGGAAAATAAGAAGCCGTTTGTGTATGTTTCGGGGAGATATTCGGGGGAGTTTGAGAAAGCGACGGTGGCGTTTCCATTGACGGCGGGGCGGAATCGGAATATTTTGGTTTTTGATCTCCGGTATAATTTAGAGGAGCTAGATCCAGAGAAGACTTTTCCGGTTGTGAAGGAGCTGTGCCTTAATAAATGTCCGGCGGTGGCGCCGCTTGGGGTTTTGGAAAAGGGGGATGGTTGGAAGAAAATTGGTTTATCGCGGGAGGTGGCCCAGCGGAATCTGGAGATTTTGCTTTCGCATCCGAAATTTGCGGAGCGGATGCGGAGCGAATATGAGAATCGGCCGGAATTTCCGGAGGCTTTGGAGCCGGAGATGGCGATTTATGATGGGTTTTTAACGGATACGGATCGAGTGAAAGTGGCGGCGGTTAGGAATGCAGACTTGAGGGGGCTGGCGGATTTTTGCCCGGAGTTTATTGATGAGAGGTTGTCGGGGCTGCTACTCCATTATAAGGGCCGGAATTTTCCGGAGAGCTTGTCGGAGACGGAGACGGCTCAGTATGAGAAATATCGCCAGGCGCGAATTGAACGGCAGGCGCCGAAGTTTTTGGAAGAGCTGGCGGCTTTGGCGGAAAAAGATGATTTTTTGGCGGAAGAGCTGAAACTTTATTTTGAATCTTTATTGTGATTATGCTATAATTTTATTATGGACAATAATAAAATTATGATTGTCGGGACGGGGAACGTAGGGGCAAGCATCGCGTTTTCGCTTATGAACCAACGAACGGCAGTAAATGAGATTATACTGACTGACATTATCGCAAAAGATGCCGAGGGCGAGGCGATGGACCTGCGGGATGCACTCGCAGTGGCGCCGAGCTATGTGAAAGTTTCTAATGGGACTTATAAAGATGCGAAAGATTGCGATGTGGTCGTAATTACGGCAGGCGCGGCGCAGAGACCGGGCGAGACGAGGCTTGAACTTCTGAAGAAGAACGTGAATATTTTGAAGGGGATGATTGACCAGATTATGGCAAGTGGGTTTGATGGGATTTTTCTTGTCGTTTCGAACCCGATGGATGTTTTGACCTATTTTACTTGGAAGTTCTCGGGTTTGCCGGCGGAACGAGTGATTGGGTCGGGGACGGTTTTAGATTCGGCGCGGCTTCGGACGAGGATTGCGAGCTATTTGAATGTGAACCCGAAATCGGTGCATGCTTATCAAATTGGTGAGCATGGTGATTCGGAGGTGACTTTGTGGTCACTCGCGGATGTCGGGGGCGCGAAGGTTGGTGAGATGTTGCCAGAGAAAACTTTGACGCAGATTTCGGAATTTGTGGCGAAAGAGGCATACGATATTATTGAAAAAAAAGGCGCGACTTATTATGGGATTGCGACTTGTGTGGCACAGATTTTGAATTCGATTTTAAATGACGAGATGCGGGTTTTGCCGGTTTCGTCGTATGACCATTTTTCGGGAACTTGTTTTGGTTGGCCGTCGGTGGTTGGGCGTGAGGGAGTTGTCCGGAGACTTGATATTAAGATTTCTGAGAAAGAGGGGATTTTGCTTCAAAAGTCGATTAATGTTTTGCAAAAATCGATAAAATCGGTCAAAGTTAAGGTTTAGGAGGGGATTCGGCGTGAAAAAAGGCCTAAAATTCCATTATAGCATACTTCTTATGTTTTGTCAAGTCGGGGGGATGGTTTTGGGGCTTTTATGGGGTGGTTCGGTGGTTTTTGCGGCTGATGTAGATAATTTTTATTTTGAGAGTTTTGAGGCGGATTATTATTTATCGAGAGAATATGATGAAACTTCGAGATTAGAAGTCGTTGAGACGTTGGTTGCGGTTTTTCCGAATTATGAACAGAATAAGGGGATTTGTCGGGAAATTCCGTTTACGAATCAGGATGGTGGGAATGTGACGCTGATGAATTTGAACCGTTCAAAGATAAAAGTGACAAAAAATGGGGTAAGTGCGCCGATTTATAGTATCGATAAAAATGCTGACCACTATAGGGTTTGCACGAGGACGGATGAGTATGTTTTTGGGCGCCAGGAATATACTTTTGAGTATGAGTTTGAAAATGTAGTGACGGAGCCTGAAGGGATTCAGGAGCTTTATTGGGATACGAACGGGAATGGCTGGGACCAAAGATTTGATTCGGTAACGGCGCGAGTGCATTTTGATGATGAAATTTCGGATAACTATACGGGAAAGGCTTGGTGCTATGTGGGGAAATATGGCGAGAGTGGACAGGAAAGGTGTAAGATTCGAGAGATTTCGGATGGTTTTGAGTTTTCGACGAGAGACTTAAAGAAGGGTGAAAATCTGACTTTTGATGTTGAGATTGAGGTGGGGACGTTCTTAGTTCCGGAGCCGATAGAAAATTATATTTTGATGGTTGTGTTGGGGATTGTGGGGGTGATTTGTGCGGCGTTTTTGATTCCGGCGATTGTGAAATATTTGAAGTCACGGAAGAAGATTAGTTATTATAATAATTATTTTGTGAAGCCGGAGTACCAGCCACATCCGAAATACTCGCTGGCGGAGATGGCGGAGGTTTATATTGGGAAGAAGAAGGATTTTCGGACGGGGATGTTGCTTGATATGATAGTTAAGGGGCGGGTGACGCTAATTAAGCGGCAGAGTCAGATTTTTAAGAGTTCGAAATGGGCGATTTTGGTGAAGGATCTAGCGGGGGCGCGGATTGAGGAATTGGCGCTACTCGCGATTTTGAATGGTGGGGATGAGGTTGAGGTAGGCGATACGATTCAGCTTCGGGCGCGAACGGCGGATACGATGATGATACGGTTGGCTAGAAAAATCGAGTCGACGGTATTGGCGGATTTGAAGCGAGATCGTTTGGTTGAAGCGAAATATAAAATGGGCGCGGGTTTGGGACAGGTTAGCGTTACGCTTGGAATGGTGTTATTTTGGACTATTTTCGTGGTGTCGTTTGCGATTCCGATGATTAGCGTGTTTACGGAAGAAGTGTTTATCGTCGGGAAGTTGGTTGGGAAGGAGTTTTTCTTGCCGGCTGCGATTGCTATGATTGTCGTGACGGTGGTTGTGAGGATGAATGTTAATAAAAAGGTGAAGAAGATTGCTGGACATACTTTGTTGGGTTTGGAAACGTCGCGCTATATGGATGGATTGGAGATGTATATTCGAATGGCGGAAGCCGAGAGGATTAAGTTCTTGCAGAGTGTGGAGGGAGTAGATGTTTCGCCGGGCGGGATTGTAAAATTGAATGAAAAGTTGTTGCCGTATGCTGCGATTTTTGGGCTTGAGAAGAGTTGGGCCGGGGAGCTTGAAAAATATTATGCAGTGCATGGCTCTGAGGCTCCAGAATGGTATCGGAGCGGTTATACGACGAGCGATTTGATTATTACTACGCGGTTAGCGGCGGGGCATGCTTTGAGGTCGTCGCATTATGCGTCGAGCGGTGGAAGAATTTCTGGCGGAGGAGGATTCTCCTCGTCATCCTCTGGCGGGGGTGGAGGTGGCTTTTCTGGCGGCGGAGGAGGCGGCGGAGGCGGCGGA
>JAUNAL010000007.1:21639-21942 GCA_030527585.1 Candidatus Saccharimonadota bacterium | reverse complement strand
ACTCGCGCGCGAGTCCGATATTAAAATCAAAATCGTTAAGAACCGGTTAGTCAAAGTTGCGATGAAGGAAATCGCGGCTTACAAAGACACCGATGCTTCGAATTTGACTGGGCAGCTTCTCTACGCGCTTGGCTCCGATGAAGATTTCGATGCGGCAAAGGTGCTTGCGAAATTCGCAAAAACCCACGCTAAAATGGAACTTGTTGGCGGCTTTAACGCAGAAGGCGCTTCGCTTACGAAGGAAGAAGTTACGACTCTCGGGTCGCTTCCAACGAAGAACGAGCTTATTGCTCAGGTCGTCGA
>JAUNAL010000007.1:0-21629 GCA_030527585.1 Candidatus Saccharimonadota bacterium | reverse complement strand
CAACGGAATCGTTTCTGGCCTCGAAAAACACGCAGAGGAAAAAGCAACCGCTTAATTCTATTAAACTCGGCCCTTTTATTTGGGCCCGAAAGGATATTTTATTATGGCAACTGATATCAAGAAGTTGGCTGAAGAACTCGTCAATATGACTGTTCTTGAAGTTAACGAACTTAAAACTTTTCTTAAAGATGAGTATAGCATCGAGCCTGCTGCAGCTGTTGTAGCTGTTGCTGGTGGTGATGCTGCTGGCGCTGATGAAGGCAAGTCGGAATACGATGTCGTCCTCAAAGATGCTGGTGCACAAAAGATTGCAGTCATTAAGGCTGTTAAAGAAGCTACCGGGCTTGGTCTTGGCGAAGCTAAAGCTATCGTCGATGGCGCTCCAGCTACGGTAAAAGAGAAAGTCGCAAAGGCTGACGCTGAAGCGATGAAGAAAGCTCTCGAAGAAGCTGGTGCTACTGTCGAGCTCGCTTAATTAATATTGTTAGCTAGTTGTTACGAAAAACGCGGTTGACTCCGCGTTTTTTGGTGTATAATATATCATATAAGCATAAGGTCAAACATGAAGAAGAAATCGTCCAAACAGAGTAAGGTTAAATTTCAGAAGTTACCAAAATCGCTGATTGCGGCGTTTTTGGTAGCAGTTGGAGTAATTGTGGTGTGGACGGCTTTAGTGATTTCTGGATTAAAAACTTATAATCCTGAAGATTATGATTTTAATTATGTCACGCTCGTAAACTCTATTACGGTCGATGGGGGCAGCGTAGATAAGCCGGTGGCGCTTAGTATTTTCGATCCGGGATGTTTGACCTGCGCGGAGTCGTATAGGAACGAGAAAGATTCTGGTTTTTTTGAGAAATATACGATGAGGTTTGTGCCGTTTGTAATTCGGAACGCAGACGGGAGCGGCAGGTTTAGGAACTCCGAAATAATCATTCGGTATATCTTAGCGGTGGAGCAACTGAAGTCTGGTTTTGCAGTCGCATTGATTGATCGCTTATTCACTGGTGAACATGACGGGATTTCTTACCAGGTGCTCTTTAATGATTATTATTCTCATGAGGAAGCTACGGCTACGATTGAGGAGTGGCTTTTGGAGTTCGGGCTAAACGACGGGGCGATTGTGGAAGTGCGAGAGGTTGCTGGGTATCCAGAGATTACGACGAAAACTGAAGAGAATTACGAAATCGTAAAAAATGAGTTGAAAGTAAACGAAGTTCCAGTATTAATTTACGACGGGAAGATGAAGACCGGACTCTACACCAGTCAATAAGCTTAAGAATTTTATGTAAAAAATACAACACTTTTGGTGCGACCGATGTTTTTACGGTGGAAAACTTCCGAGAAAAAGTCTTGACTTTGGCTTGTTCTAGGTATAATATAATATTAATACTATATTTAGACAGGATGCGAGGTGATGTCTGAAATACCAGAAAAACAAATAAAAAGATTGCGCGGTCTTATTAGTGAGGCCGAGACAAATTTAGCAGCTGCGAAAGAGCTTTTGATTTCAATTCTTGGCGACGGCGAAACCATTACGGCGCCTAGAGAGACGATTGTTTCTGGACCAGGAGGAAAGGTGATTGAGGGGATTTTTGATGGACAAATTATGATTGGTCCAGACGGAAAGAATTATCCGGTTCCTGCAAACTATGCTTCAAAGTCGAAGTTGGTCGAGGGTGATATTATGAAGTTAACAATTACCGAAGACGGCAAATTCCTCTACAAACAGATTGGCCCAGTCGAGCGCAAGACGGTTATTGGAACCTTGGTTCATCATGATGATAAATATTTTGTCGAGGTTGCTGGGCGTGAATATCAGATTCTTTATGCGTCGGTCACCTATTTCCATCTTCGAGACGGCTCGCAAGTCTCGGTTGTGGTTCCGGCAAACAATGAAGAGGCGACTTGGGCTGCCGTAGAAGCGGCATTGTAATGGCGAAAGCTTTATATCGAAAATATCGACCGTGCAAATTATGTGACATTGTTGGACAAGAACAAGTCACGGATGTTCTCTCGAATTCCTTAAAACAAGGTCGGATTTCACATGCGTATCTTTTTATTGGACCGCGGGGAACCGGAAAGACCTCAGTAGCGAGGATTTTTGCGCACGAAGTAAATGATTTCCCATATGAAATCGAAGACGATTATGTCGATATTATTGAAATTGATGGGGCGAGCAACCGTGGGATTGACAACATTAGGGAGCTTCGCGAGAAAGCAGCAATTGCGCCGACGACTGGTAAGTATAAGGTTTATATCATTGATGAAGTCCATATGCTCACTAAAGAGGCTTTCAACGCGCTGTTGAAGACTCTCGAGGAGCCGCCAGAGCATGTAATATTCATTATGGCGACAACTGACGCCTATAAGGTCCCGGTAACAATTACTTCGCGAGCACAAACTTATACTTTTAGACTGGCGGATTCTGGAGTGATGCTTGAGCATCTCAAAAATATTGCTAAGCTTGAGGGAATTAAGATAGATGGCACGGCTTTGAAGATTATTGTGAAGCGCGGCGGCGGGTCTTTCCGTGACTCGTTATCACTCTTAGATCAGATCTCGACCCTGTCGGAAGATTTGATTACGGTCGAATTGGTCGAGAAAGCGATGGGACTACCACAGGACGACAAGATTCGTGCTCTGATAGAGGGTTATATTTCTGGTAATTTGCAAGATTTAACAACTACGATGCGAGAGTTGATTTCGACCGGAATTAAACCGGAGACGATTGCGGAGGAAATGATTCTGGGTATTATCGAATCGCCTCGAGCAGAGTTAATGGGGCTGTTGTCGAAATTAACTGAAGTGAAGGCGCCGTTTGCGGAAGCGAAACTCTTGGTGACGCTGTCTGGGGCGGTAAAAACGGCGGTTCCTGCAATGACTAAGCCACAAGCAGCGTCGATCGGGTCGGCTCCAGCAGAAAAAATGATGGAGCCAGAAAAACAGGGGTCACCGGAGATTCAAACCGCGCCCGATTCGGTAAAAAAAGACGAAAAGGCGGTAGGGTCTCAGAATTTTGACTGGGAAAAATTCTGCGGAGTGGTTCGGGAATTAAATGACGCAGTGGCAGCTCAGCTTATGAAATGTAAGCACTCTATTTCTGGCAATGAATTAGATTTATTCCCAGATAAAAAAATCACCCGAACTATTTTATCCCGGGATAATAATAAAAGGATTTTAACCGAATCCGCGGGCGGAATTAAAGTGATAATTCATGAAGCCGGAGAGATTCCAGCTGGCGAGAAAAAGGATGAGCTAATCTCGAAAATTTCTGATATAATGGGAGGAGAGGTAAAGAGCGATGGAGGAGACAACCCATTCTAGAGACAGGGGCGGGCGTATACCGCCGCAGGATGTAGTAGCAGAAAAATCGTTGCTTGGTGCGGTTATGATTTCTGATGCGGTGTTGCCGGAAATTTTGACGATTCTGCGTGCTAATGATTTTTATGAGGAGCGACACCAGATTATTTTTGCCGCCATGGCAAGCCTTTATGACCAGCACAAGCCAGTAGATTTATTGACTTTGACAGCAGAGCTCAAGGCTACGAAAAGTCTAAAGTCTGTTGGCGGGGCGCCATACTTAACTGAGCTTTCGAATTTTGTACCAGCCGCGTCACACGCAAAGGCCTATGCGGAAATTATTGAAAAAACTTCAACTAGACGAAAGTTAATTAAGGCTGGGACGGAGATTGCAGAAAAAGCCTATGAAGACGATGCGGATGCTTCGAGCTTAATTGGCGCAGCGGAAAAACAATTGTTCGAGGTTTCAGATAAAATCATTAAAAGCGACTATACGCCGATGGATGAACTTTTGGCGGATGCATTTGACCGAATTGAGGCTTTACAGAAAAATAAAGGCGTTCTCCGAGGGTTAAAGACGGGTTTTCGGGATTTGGATAAAAAGACGGCTGGATTCCAGAAGGGCGACTTAGTGATTATCGGCGCACGTCCGGCGATGGGTAAGACCACTTTTGCGCAAAATTTAGCTTATAATATTGCGAATATTAACGGGCGTGGGGTGTTGTTCTTCTCGATGGAGATGGCGGCCAACGAAATTGTGGATCGAATGATCTCCGATGTCTCTGGAGTCGATAACTGGAAAATGAGGACGGGAAACATTTCGGAAGAAGATTTCCAAAAGATTGGCGATGCGCTTTCAGAAATGGACGAGATCCCGATTTATATTGACGACACGAGCTCGATGACGATTACGGAGCTTCGAAACAAGGCACGTCGTGCAATGCATGATCATAATATTGGGATTGTGATTGTGGACTACTTGCAGTTGATTCAGGGCTCGGATCGCTATAAGGGGAATCGCGTGCAAGAGGTGACCGAGATTTCGCGAGGACTAAAAATTTTAGCTCGCGAACTTGAGATTCCGGTAATTGCACTAGCCCAGCTTTCTCGTGGAGTAACCGGACGCGACGATCCACGACCAGTGTTGTCGGACCTTAGGGAATCGGGCTCAATTGAACAGGATGCTGACCTTGTGATGTTTTTGCACCGGCCAGATTATTATCGCCAGAATGATGACAATTATGAAGAAACTCATATCACAGAATTAATTGTAGCAAAACATCGCCATGGTGCGGTTGGTAAAATCGAGCTCTACTTCCATCCGGAACTCTTACGCTTTATGTCACTTGATAAAACTCATGAATAAATGTATAATTAAGTTGTGAAGAAAATTGTAATTTCTAAACTTTTTTTATACCGATATCGGTTTATAATTGGCTACACACTTCTTGGCTTAGCTTTTGTCGCATTGCTGTTTGTTTTGCCGATTATTTCTCAGCATGGTTTATCAGAAGCCGAAATTAATTCTACGACTGGCTCGTATTATCTTGGTTGGGATGCGATTAAGAACGGTGATTTAATTGATTTACCATACCGTCTATTGCAGAAAATATCGATTACGATTTTTGGGCTTTCAACCTATGCGGTTAAGCTTCCTAGCATTATTGTCGGCTTAGGGCTGGGGTTGCTTTTAGTATTATTACTAAACCGTTGGTTTAAGAGCAATGTTTCGCTACTTGCGTCATGTTTAGTTGTATTGTCGACGCCGTTTCTATTTCTCGCCGGATCAGGGACCCCCTTGATTATGCTAATCTTCTGGCCGACCCTGCTTTTGTGGCTTGGCTCAAAAATTCAGGGCGAGAAAAAGCCGAAACCATCCTACTGTTTCTTGTTCGCATTAACACTTCTGCTTGCGGTATTTACTCCGTATATGGTATATTTTGCAATTTTCTGTGTCTTTTTCGTATTTTTACAGCCACATCTTCGTTTTATCATTAAGAGTTTACCGAAGCTACCTTTAATTATAGTCGGTCTCATCGTGGCCGGCGGAATGGCAACTTTAATTGCCAGTATAATTATGCACCCAGATACGATTATGGGGCTTTTATTTGCAAAAACTTATGATATTTCAAATTTCCTCAATAACATTGTTTCTGGCTTTACACCAATTTTTGCTTGGCAAGGCGCGGTGCAAAGTGTTTTTCTGGCGCCACTAATAAGCCTGCCGACGTTAGCGTTAGCTCTGGTTGGGCTCTTTTCGACGACGAAGGGCTTTTTTGCCTCAAGAAACTCGATTGCATCGCTTTTAATTGTGTTTGCTATTATTATTACTGGCTTCAACCCAGACGCAGCACTTTTTATAATTCTGCCGTTATCAATTCTGGTGGCACACGGACTTAAATATCTACTAGAGAAATGGTACGGACTATTTCCAGAAAATCCGTATGCTAGAATTGTTGCAATTTTCCCACTTGCCATCTTATTCGGAGTAATGTTAGTTCCAAGTTTGCTACAATATATATATGGCTATCGTTATAATCCGGGCGTAGCAAGAAAGTTTGATTATTGTTTGACGATTGTTAGGGAGAATTTAACTGACGAAACTTTGGTAGCGAAAAAATACTATGATTTCTACAAAATCCTAGAGGATTCAACCGATTTAAAGGTTATTAACGAAATCCCTACGAATAAAGTAGGGGCTCTGGCAGTTTTGCATGATACGGAGAAACCAGAAAATTATATACTTTCCCGTATAATTACGTCGCCGATGGCGGAAGATTCTGATATAATATACTTGTATACTGAGAAAGGAGAGTAAAATGGGTCAGACAATGGACCAAATGAAGCTTTTGAACCAACTTCGTAAAGCGCAAAAAGAACTTAAAAATGAGATCGTAGAGGTCGAAGCAGGCGATGGGGCCGTCGTAGTCCAGATTAACGGCGAGCTTAAAGTTAAAAAAGTGACGATTGATCCGGAAAAAGTCGATCTCGACGACATCCACGAGCTTGAACGCTGGATTGAAAACTGTATGCGTGACGGCTTTGCGAAGGCACAAGAAATTGCAACGGATAAGATGAAGCCTTTGATGGGCGGACTATCTGGACTTGGGATGTAGCTAATGCTACCTACGGCGCTCGTCAATACGATTGACGCTCTTTCTAAGTTGCCGGGTGTGGGCCCGCGAACGGCAGAAAGATATGCATATTATCTCTTTCGTTCTGATGCGAGAGTTTCGGATTTGATTGTGGAAGCATTATCTGAGCTACATACTGGAGTAAAGACTTGTCCAGTAACTTTTGCGTTAATGGACGCAAATGATAACGTCTCACCGTTTTACGCAGATCCAGAACGGGATAAGACTACGGTTATGGTGGTTGAAGAGCCGCTTGATATTTATGCAATTGAAGGGATTCGGGCATTCCGTGGAGTTTATCATGTCCTCGGCGGAGCAATTTCGCCAATTGATGGAATCACTCCCGATCAACTACACATAAAAGAATTGATCGAGCGCGTCGAGAAAGACGACGTAAAGGAAGTAATTATTGCGACTAATCCATCGGTCGAGGGGGAATCGACTGCGCTTTTGCTTGAAAAAATGCTCCATGCCGCTAAGCCGGAGCTAAGGCTAACACGCCTAGCGCGTGGACTGCCGCTAGGAGTGGATTTGTCCTATGCGGACCAAATCACACTCTCAGCAGCGCTCGAGAATCGAACTAACTTATAATTACATATTTTGCAACGCGCGGAAGTCAACTTTGTTCATTTTGGTTTGCGGGAAAGAATCGAGAAAGGCGATGTCGCGCGGAATCTCGTATTTCGCGAGGTACTGTTTGTAAATTTTCGTGAGTTCTTTCTTTGCGGCGCGTTCGGAAGCGTTTGGTTTCAAGATGATGAAAATTTTGACTTTTTCGCCACGCGTTTTGTCATGAACACCGACACAAGTGCATTTTGAGACTAACTTGCATTTTGATGTAACACTTTCAATCGTGGTTGGGTAGACATTGTAGCCGTTCGTAATAATAATTCGCTTTAGACGAGTAACGAAGTGGACGATGCCTTTTTTATCGACATAACCAATATCACCAGTTTTAAGATATTTTTTGCCTTTTACCGTTGCGAAGGCTTCGGCGGTTTCTTTCGGACGGTTATAATATCCTTTCATAACGGTTAGCCCGCGTATCGCGATTTCGCCATCTTTACCGAGCGGAACTTCTTTATGAGTTTTCGGGTCGATAATGATAACTTCGGAATCTGGGAGTGGATAGCCAACGGTATCAGCACCGAAAGCGGCTTCGATCGTTGAGAATACTACACCACCCGTCGATTCGGTTAAACCATAGCCGTTGCGGAGAACCGCGCTTGAGCCATGAGCCTTTAGGAAATCATTAATTTCTTGTTTCGTAACCTCGCTGACAATATCGCCGCCAGAGACCGCGCCACGAATGCGCTTCAGGTCATTCTTTTTTAATTTCAAGGTTTTCAGATACTCAAAAACCGCTGGAACGCCGACTAAGATATTGATTTTATATTTCTTAATATAGCTTTTAAGTTTTTTGGCGTTGAATTGAGGTATTAAAACAATTTTCATACCGTTATAAAACGGAACATGAGTACAGACGCCCAGCCCGAAAGCGTGGAAGTTTGGCAAAAAGGTCAACATGGAATTTTTCTGCTTCAGAATATCCGAAACGAGATATTTACCACCGAGCGCCTGGGCGTTAAAATTCATATTTGTCAGAACTACACCCTTCGGAGTGCCGGTCGTCCCACCAGTGTATAATATGACGGCAGGATCGTCGGAATTAACACGGGCATGGGGGTTGCCAACAAACTGAGAACCTAGTGACATAAATTTATTCCAGCTAATCACCTCGCGGGTCTGTTTAATATGTTTGGTATGTTTCGCGAGATTATAGATTGTTCGAACCATGGCGCCCATTGAGCGAAGCGGAGAAACGACGACAACTTTTTCTAAGTTAGTATTCTTGAAAATCGCTTCAACTTTCGAGAAAGAAACATCAATACAGATCATGACTTTCGAATCCGCCTCGTTCAAATAATACTCGATTTCTTTCTCAGACGAAAGAGGGTGAATCATGTTGGCGATAGCGCCGATTTCGTTAACCGCATAGAAGCTATAAACTGCTTCTGGTGTGTTCGGCATACAAATCGTTACGCGGTCGCCCTTCTCAACACCTAGAGCCTTGAAGGACATGGCAACCTTGTTAATCTTTTTTATCATTTCTTTATAGGTCACTTCGACGTTAAAGTATTGGAATGCGGTATTATGTGGCCACTTGCAAGAGGACTCATAGATGGCGTCATACATCCCGCCGTCGAAATATTTAATATTCTTTGGTAGCTTTTCGATATAGCCATATTTCGCTCGCTCAAGTTTCATGTCGAGCTTCCGAAGGCCATTCCTAAGCGTGTTATATACATATTCAATCATGGTATATATTATTATAGCATTTTTTAATTGTTTGGTGCTATAATTAAACCATGGATAAGAATTTTAAGGTTCGTTTAATAGTCGGGGCGGGCATGTTTGCTGTGGCGCTACTCTCGCTTTATACCTTTAACGCCATTCCGTTCAAAATTATCTTTGGGGTCTTCGCCCTCATCTCGGCGATTGAGCTACTGAGTTTCTTCCATAATAAGTTTACCGTATCTAATGCCGTTTTAGGCTTAATTGAGCTAGCATTTTTAGTGGGTGGAGCAGTCTTCGTTGCAAAAATTGACTTAGCGCATTTTTGGTATATCATACTTGGAGTTCCGGGTTATGATATTTTTGCGTATTTATTTGGTAAGGCGTTTGGCGGTAAAGTTTTCACAAAATCACGACCATTCCCAAAGGTCTCAAAAAATAAAACTTGGGAGGGGACGATTTTGGGCTTGCTTTCTGCGGTTGGCATGGTGGCGGTTTTGATGGCGGTGCGTGGCAGCTTCACGACCGATTGGATGTATTTATTCTGTGGTCCGTTAGCCTTGATGGGAGACCTCTTTGAAAGCTACCTCAAGCGCTCGTTCAAAGTTAAAGATTCCAATGAGATAGTTATTGAGGACAAGAAGTTTGCACGGTTAGAGAATTTAGTTGGCGGTTCAGCTGGGCATGGTGGCTACCTAGACCGAATCGATTCAACAGCTTTCGCCGGGACAATTTTGTTACTATTGTCATTACTTATTTAATTAACCTGCGAAAACCCTTAATCAAATAATCGGCGCCGGAGAAGACGGTTAAGATGACTACTAAAATTAGGAGGATAAAATTAATCGTTGAGAGAATTGGCCAGTTAAGAATACGGTTCAAAAGAATTAAAGTTAAAGTAATCATTTGGAGCATGGTTTTTGCCTTGCCGAAAATTGAGGCTGAGACAGTGATGCCGTTTTTAGCTGCCATCATGCGCATGCCATCGACTGCGAAATCGCGCACGAGGACAACGGCGAACATCCAAAGCGGAACGAGATTGACGTAAACTAAGAGCAAAAAAGTTAAATTAACGAGCATTTTATCCGCCAAAGGGTCCAAAAAAGCACCTAGGTCGGTTACGATTTTTTTCTTACGCGCCCAACGCCCATCAATGAAGTCGGTTACCGAGGCGACGATAAAACAAAGTAAGGTTAAAACATTCGCGAGTATGTTGTTAGTAAAAAATAGTATGATTAATGGGATTACGAGTATGATTCGAGTAAGCGTGAGTATGGTTGGACCATTAATTAATTTTTGATTGCTAGTCTTTTTGGTAGCCATTTTGATTCCTTTTAAATAATATATTTACGGTGGTCGACTTTCCAGGCGCGAATGCCAGCAAAATTAGCAGCGAGCACATCGGTTGCCCATTTGTCGCCTAGCATGACAGTTTCTTCTGGCTTGAAATTATAATCTTTCATCGCTTTAGTGAGTTTTGTGCTGAGTGGTTTATTCGCCCACCAGACACAAGGAACACCAATCGGCTCGCAGAACTTTTGCATCATTTTTTTACGGCCATTGTTCGAGATGATGACGATTTTAACGCCAGCTTTGCGGCATTCCTCAATCCATTTAGAGAGTTCTTCGGCTGGTTCTTTTTCGGAATGAAGCCTAAGAGTATTATCTAGGTCACATAAAAGCAACTTAACTTTTTCTTTCTTCAATAGCTTTGGCGTAACATCTTCAAAGCGTTCGAATTTTTTATCTGTTTTCATGAATCTCATATGTTTATTTTAGCATAAAATAAGTTATAATATAACTATGCATCAAAAATTTTCAGATTTCATTAAAGACAAGCGGTCGATCTGCATTATCCAGGCGGAAAACCCGGATGGAGATTCGCTAGGTTCGGCGATTGCGTTGGATTATTTGTTAAAAGATATTGAGGTGAGTTTATATTGTCCAGTTGATATTCCGAAGTATTTACATTATTTTTCGGATTGGTCACGAGTGACGAATGAATTTGATTATAATTCAGACGGGTATATCATTGTCGATACGGCGGCGGAGGTTTTGTTGTCGAAAGTTCTGGAAGATACGGCGGCGAGGAATCGTTTACATTCAGCACCGGTCTTTGTGATTGACCACCATGAAACGGAAGACGATTTAAGTTTTTCGCATGAGGCGATTATTGAGACGAAGCCGGCGGCGGCGGAGTTGATTTATGAAATCGCCTTGGGTGAGAATTTAGAAATTTCGAAGTCAGCGGCGGAGGCGATTCTGCAGGGAATTTCGTCGGATACTTTAGGCTTTGTTAGTTCTTCGGTTACACCAAGAACTTTTGAAATTGTGAGCGAGCTCTTAAAGCTTGGCGCGAATATCTCAGAGCTTGATGAGCGACGACGCGAGTTCATGAAAAAGTCACCGAGAATTTTAGACTATAAAGCAGACTTAATTAAGCGGATTGATTATTCTTTAGATGGGGCGTTAGCAACGGTGCATATTCCATGGGATGATATCCGAGAATATTCAGACGAATATAATCCGAACGTTTTGATTTTAGAAGAGCTGCGCATGGTCGAGGGAGTAAAGGTTGCCGTAGCGGTTAAGACTTATCCAGACGGGAAGGTGACGGGAAAGATTCGAGCGGGGTTCGGTTTCCCAGTTGCGGAAAAAGTGGCTGGGTACTTTGGCGGCGGCGGACATCCGTATGCAGCTGGGTTTAGGACTTATGATACGGATTATGATGAGGTATTAAGGGAGTTGATAAGCGTGACAGCAGATTTAATTGAGGAGGAGAATGTATAACAATATTAAATATGGAATGCTCGGGCGGCCGCTTGAGCTTTTTAAGACGCATGATTTCTGTGCGAGCGGAAAACCGAAACTGACTGTGGTTTTGATTCATGGGATTGCCTCGGATTCATCAAGCTTTAAAAAGACACTTGATTATCTCGAGGGGACGACGTCGTTAAAGGATGCGAGGTTTGTAACGTTTGATTTATTGGGGGCCGGGAAATCTTATACTTCTGATAAGTTAAAATATAATTTTAATGAGCAGCTGACGGCGTTAGAAAATTCAATCAAGAAGCTAAAACCAAAAACTCCGCTGGTCCTAGTCGGACACTCAATGGGGACTTTAATTGCGACGAGATTTGCAGATA
Organism: Candidatus Saccharimonadota bacterium; assembly: GCA_030527585.1. Lineage (GTDB taxonomy): Bacteria > Patescibacteriota > Saccharimonadia > Saccharimonadales > Saccharimonadaceae > Nanosyncoccus. The sequence continues at coordinate 9,751 of JAUNAL010000007.1, read as the reverse complement.
GCCATCGGAGACTAGTGAAGGAGTTGATTTTAGTTTCGCCGCCGATTTATACGCCAAAAGATTTTGAGAATCCTGAGTTCATCAAAGCGCAGGAGATGGTAAAGATAGTGATGCAAAAGAAGAACCCAGAAGCCACGGCAGGCAAAGCGTTTGGTAGTGTTCTGGAGAATATTGTATTAAATCGTAAAAATTATGAAGTTTTATGTCGCACTACGAAACCGACAAAAATAATTTATGGTGACAAAGATGAAATTATTGCTGCGTTTAATGTTCCCAAGGTTCTTAAAACTAACCCAAAAATTACGGCAGTTAAGACGGTTGGCGGACATAGCATGTCTCATGATAAGTATGTAAAAGTTTTGGCCGAGTTGGAAAGGATTCTGAATGAAGCTGTATAATACGTCGAGTAAGAAGCTTGAGGAATTTCGACCAATAAATGAAGTCGTGAAAGTTTATACTTGTGGACCGACGGTTTATAATTTTCAGCATATCGGGAATTATGCGGCGCAGATTTATTGGGACCTTTTAGTCCGGGCGCTTCGGGCGAATAATTATAATGTGAAGCGGGTTTTGAACTTGACCGATGTGGGACATTTAGTCTCGGACGGAGACGAGGGGGAGGATAAGCTAGAGAAAGGTGCGGCGAGAGAGGGCAAAAGTGTTTGGGAGATTGCAGAGTTTTATATTGAAGATTTCTTAAGGAGCTACCGGGCGCTGAATTTATCGGAGCCGGAGGTGATTGCGCGAGCGACGGATTACATCAAGCAAGATATGCGTGCGGTCGATAAAATGACTGAGAATGGTTTTACTTATGAGACCGAGGACGGGGTTTATTATGATACGTCTAAATTTACGGGGTATGCGGATTTTGCGCGGTTAGATCTTGCGGGTTTGCAGGCTGGAGCGCGAATTGCTTTTAGCGACGAAAAACGGAATGCTTCGGATTTCGCGGTTTGGAAATTTATCAAACCGGGAGAGAAACATGAGATGCGCTGGGACTATCTTGGTCGTCCAGGGTATCCGGGCTGGCATCTGGAATGTTCGACGATTATTCATGAAGAGCTGGGCGAACCGATTGACATTCATACTGGCGGGATTGACCATATTCCAATTCATCATACTAATGAAATTGCACAGAGTTTTGCGATTTCGGGGCGGTCGCTTGCGAAATATTGGCTGCATTGTGATTTTATCACGATTGATGGGCAGAAAATCTCGAAGTCGCTGGGGAATGTTTATCTTTTGGATGATTTGGCGGAACGAGGTTTTTTGGCGATGGATTATAAAATGTGGGTTTTATCGGGGCATTATCAAGGAACGCGGAATTTTACGTTTGAGAGTCTTGAGGCGGCACGAAACCGTCGGCTAAACTGGCGAAATCGAATTGCGGAATGTTATCAAAAACATACTCCGGACTCAAAAAATCATACTCCAGCTTTAGAAAATCATACTTCCGACATACTCGGGACATACTCAAAGATACTTGAAGCGGTTAATCATAATCTGAATTCGGCGGAGGCGTTTTCGTTGGTGGACAATTTGGATTTGTCGTTCGATGATTGGAAGAAGGTTGATGAGTTGTTTGGGCTAAAGTTAATTGAAGATACGCCTGATATCTCGGAAGAATTGAAGGAACTGATTCGTGAGCGGGAAGCGGCGCGGGCGGAAAAGGATTTTGCGAAGTCGGATGAGATTCGGGATAAGTTAGCGTTTTCGGGGGTCGCCGTCAAGGATACCGCTGAAGGTTCTATTTGGTATTATTTGTAATACCGACCCAGAAAGTCTTTTTTGTATTCTTCAAAAGTGTCGTTTAGGATGGATTCGCGGATTTTGTCGACGGTGCGGACGACGAAGCGTTCGTTATGGATCGAAGCGAGGACTTTGGCGGTGATTTCGTCGGTGCGGAAGAGATGGTGGAGATAGGCTTTAGTGTAGTTTTGACAAAGTTCGCAGTCACAATCTTCCATGAGAGGAGAAAAATCGTGTTTGTATTTTGCATTCTTGATATTAATGCGGCCGTCTAAAGTATAGAGCGAGCCGTTTCGAGCCATGCGAGTTGGACCGACGCAATCAAAAGTATCGCAGCCATTTTCGACGCCCACAAAAAGGTCAATCGGCTCTTGACCCATGCCGAGGAGGTGGCGGGGTTTATTTTCAGGAAGAATTGTATTGACGGTCCTAAGCATTTCCGCCATACCATCGGCGGTGAATACGCCGCCAATCCCGAAACCGTCTGGATTCTGAGCTGCGGAAAATCTAGCGGACTTGGCGCGAAGGTCGTTAAACTTGCCGCCCTGGACAACGGCGAAAAGATATTGTTCGTTTTGGTTGTTCCTTTTAGCGTTTTCGGAAAGCGAATGATGTTCCTTTAGGCAGCGGGTTAGCCAATCATGCGTGCGTTCCATGGCTTCTCTCATGTCGGCATGATTGTCGGACTTTGCGAGATGGTCAAACGCCATGTGGACGTCGGCGCCAATTTTCCATTGGGCCCTCATTGAAGACTCCGGAGTCATTTCAAGTTTGTCGCCGTTAATATGGGACTTGAATTTTGCCCCCTCCTCGGAAATCTTAACGCCCGGGATTGAGAAAATCTGAAAACCGCCCGAATCGGTAAAAGTGGGACCATGCCAGCTCGAAAATTCAGCCAGCCCGCCGGCCTCTTCGATTAAATCTGGTCCGGGAGTTAGAACGAGATGGTAAGTGTTAGCAAGAATCGCCTGAGAGCCGAGGTCGCGCATTTCCTGCATAGTTAGGGCTTTGACTGTCGCACGAGTGGCGGCGCCGACGAAAGCTGGAGTATGAATGTCGCCGTGCGGGGTATGAATAATGCCGGCGCGAGCAAGATTTTTTGACTTCAAAACATCAAATTTTAGCATATTAACATCGAATCTCCGTAACTGAGGAAATTATATTTTTCGGCGACACAGTGGTCGTAGGCTTGGTGGAGATTTTCCCATCCTGCGAAAGCGGCGGTTAACATTAGGACTGTGGATTTTGGGGCGTGAAAGTTGGTCAAGAGAGCATCAATCAGTTCAAATTTAAAGCCTGGGTAGATAAAAATGTCGTCTTCGCCTTCAGTTTTGCCGGTTTTAGCATAATACTCTAAGGTTCTCGCAACGGTCGTGCCGAGGGCGATAACTTTATGATTATTAGATTTTGCAGTTTTAATAGCAGAGAGAGTAGCTTCCGGGATTTTGAACCATTCCGAATGCATTTTATGCCCTTCGACTTCGTCGGTGCGAATTGGTAAAAAAGTGCCGAGTCCGACATGGAGAGTGAGATATTTAACGATAACGCCTTTTTGTTTAAGTTTTTCGAGAAGTTCGTTGGTCATGTTTAAGCTCGCAGTCGGAGCGGCGGCGGAACCCATATTTTTAGCCCAGACGGTCTGGTAGCGTTCTTTATCGGACTCGGTTGCATCGCGGTGGAGATAAGGCGGGAGGGGAACTGTGCCATATTCTTCGGCGAGTTCGTCAAGCGGGATATTCGCTTTAACTTCGGCGATACCGCCACCAAGAATTTCAACGACTTCGATTTTAGCTTCGCCAACACTTAAAATATCTCCAGCATGGAGCTTACCGCGATGCATGACTTTAACTAATTCTGGTTGATGGCGCTCTAAAACTACTAGCTCGCGTTCGCGGCCGTCTGGGAGGGTAGTGAAAAGGCGAGACTGCATAACGCGAGTATCGTTTAGGATTAAGACGTCACCGGGATTCAGAAAATCTGCAAGGTTGCGGTAATAAGAGTCTCTAATTTCGCCAGTATCGCGATTTAGAACGGCGAGCCGAGTAGAGCCACGCTCTTTTGGCGGGAACTTAGCAATACGTTCTTCTGGCAAATCATAGTTGTAATCTGAAACTAGCATTCTTATATTATACCATTTTTCAAATCTTTTTCAATCTTGGCACGGTAGCGGTCCTCTTCAGAAAAGATACAGCCACAATATCTTTGCATATACATGCCGAGTTCGCGAGCTTTAGCCTGCCCCTCGCGAAAACCAACACGAAAATCGCGATAGAGAAACTCAATTTCATACTCGCGGGCAAGATCTTCGCAAAGTTGTTTTAGAATTTCGTGATTCTGATAAGGCGAAACAAGAAGCGTAGTGGTAAAAGCATGATATCCATGTTCGCGAGCATACTTTGCGGTTTCGCGAATACGTTTTTGATAGCAATAATTTACACAGCGATTACCGAGGTCAGAAACAACATTTTTGCAAAATTCGTCGAGGCCATAATCTTCGATGAAGATAGTATGAATGTTGATGTCGGAAGTATAATTTTTTAGACAGTCCCGGCGGGCTTTGTATTCGGTGTATGGGTGGATGTTTGGGTTATACCAAAAAATAGTTGGCTCGATTCCTTCTTGGCGGAGTGAGTCAATACAGTAAACGCTGCAGGGTGCGCAGCAGGTATGCATAAGGACTTTTTTCATAAAATCTTTTCTTTATTATAACATTTATGCTACAATAAATCTATAAGGAGGTCTATGTCTAAAATAATTGAAGGTGATACGAACTCGTATGTTAAGTTCTGGCTGGTTCCACTTGGGATTGGGCTGGTTTTATTGTTCCTGTATCAGGCTTTAAGTGGATTGATTATTATTGGGCTTTCAATTTTCTTGGCGCTAGCGCTCAAGCCGCTGGTTAAGATGGTGGATAATTTCTTTACGAAAATATTCGGAAAAAATAAAAAACACCAAACAGCTTCGGCGGTTTTGGCGTATTTGATTGTGGTCGTGGTGATTGGTGGAATTTTGGCAATTATCGGTCCGGTTGTCGTTAATGAGACGACTAAATTCATTCAGCAGGCGCCGGAGATGTTTGAGAAGACGCTTGGTGGCTGGGAGGGGATTAATAATTTTGGCAAGGCAATCGGGATAGAGAATTTGCAGAACGAAATCTCGAACGCGTTAGGGACGCTGTCTTCTAGCATTTTTGGAACTCTGGGCGAGAACGTAATTGCAAGTGTTGGGGGATTCGCGGACGTAGTAATGAAATTAATGCTTGTCTTGATTTTAACGTTATTGTTCTTGCTTGAAGGACCAAAGTTAGTGGCGACTTTCTGGAGAAGCGTGAGCGATGGCGACGAAAATAAACATCGGGTTGCAGAGTCCAAAAAAGTAGTTTCGAAAATGGCAGGCGTGATTTCGACTTACGTTTCGCGGCAAATCACAGTGGCGGCGATTGACGGCGTTGCGTCTGGGTTGATTGTGTTTGTATTGTCGTTATTTACTGGTATTGAATCGACGTTGGCGATTCCGATGGGTATGATCACGATGATTTTCTATATGATCCCGATGTTTGGGCAGTTTATCGGCGGGACGTTGGTGACTTTGATTCTTCTGTTTACGAGTCCGCTTGCGGCAATTATCTTTGCGGTTATATATATAATATATGCACAGATTGAGAATAATATTATTTCGCCAAAGATTCAGGGAAACGCCCTGAGGCTTCCGGCGGTAACGATTTTGTGTGCAGTCATAATCGGTATGTATATGTTTGGGTTGCTCGGGGCGATCATTGCAATTCCGATTGCAGGCTGTATTCGAGTTTTGATTGACGAATATCCGAATATTAAAGCGGCGCGAAGACTGGATTAAATGAGCAGCGATAAAAAACAGTGTGCGAGTAAAAAGCGGTGGCAAAAAATTTTAGGGATTGGGGCGTTTGTTTTGCTGAACGCAGTGGTGATTTTAGTGACTGCGATTTCAGAGTTTGGCAATTCGGCGGAGGCAACGGAGCTGGCAAAAGTAAAAATTAATTTTTGGTTGCTTGTTCCGGCAGTCTTGTTGTTTATTGTGGCGACGATTGCGAATGTATATAAATATGTTCTGATGATTCGAAGTTCTTGGCCAGAAGATGAGCCAATTTCTCGCAAGGCAATTTGGAAACTGGCTTGGCGAGTTGTAATGCTTGGCAAATATTATGACAATATTACGCCGGCGGCAATTGGGGGGCAGCCTTTTCAAATTTATTATATGCGGAAAAATAGCAACTTATCGAATGGCGCAAAATCCTCTGTCCCAATTGTCGGAATGATTGCTGGGCAGATTGGTTTTTTGATAATTGCGATTTTGTGTTTTTTGTTTGGGAATATTCTGACGACAAATCCGGCGCTTTATGTTACGGCTTGGCTAGGTTTGCTCTTTTTTGCTTTTTGGCCGATATTGGTTATTGGAGTAAATTTTTTCCCAAGAATTACTACGAAGATTTTGAAATTCGGAGTTAAATGTTTAGCCAAAATAAAAATCGTTAAGAACTGCGAAAAAACTATTCAGAAAGTTGAGGCAGAGGTTGGCGAGTATATTGATTCGGTGAAAACAATTTTAAAAACGCGAGGGCTTTTCTTGAAAGTGATTTTGCTGGCCGTGATTTATAGTGCTTTAACTATGACGATTCCGTTCTTTGTTCTAGCGGCGTTTGGCGGTAATGTTGGATTTTTTGAAAGTTTTGCTTTGACGATTGCGGTGACTAGCGCTGTTTATTTCGTGCCGACGCCTGGGAATTCCGGAGCAGCTGAAGGGACATTCTTTATCGTATTCTCGGCTTTATCAACTGGATACGTTTTCTGGGCGATGTTAATTTGGAGATTTTTCTCGTATTATATCTATATTCTAATGGGGCTTTTGATTTATTTAGGAATTCAGTTCGAGAAGAAAAGGAAAAAGGCTTAGGTCGTTTGCAAATAAATAAATTGCATGATATATTTATAAGACGATTATGTTAAAATTGTTTAAATTCTTAAAGCCGTATTGGTGGCAGATTGCTATACTTTTCGTTTTGACCTGTGTACAGGTTTATACCACATTGCAGCTACCAGCCCTCACTGCCGATATTATTAATAACGGCATTGTTTCTGGTGAAGTTGACTATATTTTGATGGTGGGGCGGAATATGATTCTTCTGGCGCTTTTATCTGCGCTCTGTTCGTTAATATCAAGCTACTTGTCGGCAAAAATTGGAGCCGATTTTGCCAAAGAAGTAAGGGCGGCAATTTTCCAGAAAATTATAAACTTAAATTTGACCGATATGAAGGATTTTAGCACCGCTTCGCTGACTAATCGCACTACTAACGACGTGAACCAAGTGCAGCAAACTATGATGATGATGCTTTCGATGCTAATACGTGCGCCGCTTTTTTGCGTGATCTCAATTATTATGGCGCTCCAGACAGCGCCAGATATGAGTTGGATTATCGTGGTTGGAGTGGTAGCGATTCTTGGCTCGACAATTTCAATTATGGCGTTTGTGATTCCGAAATTCAGAATCTTCCAAAAGTTATTGGATAAAATTACCTCGATTACGAGGGAGAGTCTTACCGGGCTTCGGGTGATTCGTGCGTTTAATAATGAAAAAATGGAAGAGCGCAAGTTTGAAAGGACAAACAATACGCTGACGAAATTGATTATTTTTATCGATAAAATTATGAAGCTCGAAAATCCAATTATTAATTTCGTGATGAATGGCGCGACTTTGCTTTGCACGTATATTGGGATTACTTTACTCACAAAGGACTTCGCTTATCTTGGCAATATGTCGGCTTTTGCGCAATACGTAACACATGTGATGATGTCGTTCTTGATGCTCTCGATGTTTTTCGTGATGCTACCGCGAGCAAATGTATCGGCGAACCGTATTGATGAGGTATTGAAAACTCCGGAGCGAATCAAGTGGCGAAAAGAAACGCGCGGCGTTCCTAGCAGTACGCCATCGGTCGAATTTAAGAACGTCGACTTTAGTTATGAAGGAGCTGAAGAGAAAGTCCTGGAAAACGTCTCATTTACAGCAAAGGCTGGCGAGACGACTGCGTTCATTGGTTCGACTGGGTCTGGCAAGTCAACTTTAATAAATTTAGTGCCGAGATTTTACGAAGCGACGGCAGGTGAGATTTTAATAAATGGTATTGATATCCGTGATTACAAAAAAGAAGATTTAATGAGCAAAATTGGTTTGGTCCCACAACGAGGTTTGTTATTTTCTGGAACGATTAAGTCCAATATTAAATTTGGTGCGCCGAATGCGACGGACGAGGAAGTTAAGTATGCTGCGAGGATTGCGCAAGCAACGAACTTTATTGAGAAGCTACCAAATGGATACGACTCGCATATTGCACAAGGCGGGACGAATGTGTCTGGTGGGCAAAAACAACGTTTATCTATCGCTCGGGCAATTTGCAAAAATCCAGATATTTTTATCTTTGATGATTCGTTCTCGGCTCTTGATATGAAAACCGATGCAAAGCTTCGCGCAGCGCTAAAACCAGTGACGAATACGGCAGTAACTTTGATGGTCGCGCAACGCGTCAGCACAATCAAAGATGCAGATCAAATTATTGTTTTGGATTCAGGTAAAGTCGCGGGGAAAGGCACGCATAAAGAACTACTAAAAAAATCTAAGGTCTATCAAAGCATCGTAAAATCACAACTTTCGGATGAGGAGTTTAAGAGGGAAATGGAGGAGGCGCATGCCTAAACATAAAAATAGTAAAAAACAAGCACATTTTAAGAAGACATTGGGATTATTGCTCGGTTCCATAAAGAAATACGGTTTGGCGATTTTAATTGCCGTAATTGTTGCGGCTGGAGCTTCACTAATAGGGATTTTTATTCCGAAAATTTTGGGAGACATGACGAATATTGCTGTCACGACTTATCCGAATATCGACTTTGGAGCCGTAGGGGGTAAGGGAGTTTTGATTTTAATCTTGCTCGGCGTGATGGGGATTTTAGGATATTTGGAAGGTTTTATTTTAGCCATTGTGACGGCTAAATATACTGAGACTTTGAGAAATCAAATTATTAAAAAAATAAATCGATTGCCGATCGCATACTTTGACAAACATAAATATGGCGATACGCTTTCGCTTATGACAAACGATATCGATGTGCTAACAACCTCGCTTTCGCAAGAGATCACAAATTTAGTTAGCCATGTAACTATCTTGATCGGCACCGTGGTGATGATGCTGGCAATCTCGGTACCGTTGTCGCTTGTGGCATTTATCGTGGTACCTTTGTCTATGGTTTTAATCGGCGTAATTACGAAATTCGCACAAAAATATTTTGCGGCAAGGCAAGCTATTTTGGGAGAACTGGATGGAAGGATTGAAGAAGATTATTCTGGCGAGATCGTAATTAAGGCAAATTCTTATGAACCACAAGCACTGGAGGCGTTCAATGAAATCAATGAGCGGCTCGCGATGACGACAAGAAAAGCACAATATTATTCAACTTTGTCTTTCCCCACAACGCATATCATAACGAATTTGATTTATGTGGTCGTGGCGGCGCTTGGTGGTGTATTTGTGGTTGAGGGAAAGATTACGATTGGCGGAATTCAAGCTTTTATCCAATATGTTTCGAATTTTAACCATCCAATCACGGAGATTGCGCAGACGATGTCTACGGTGCAGGGGATTATTGCTTCGGCGGAAAGAATTTTTGATTTTCTGGCAGAGCCAGAAGAAGAACCGGATCCGGCAACGCCGTTATTAGTTACGGATGTTAAAGGAGCTGTGGAGTTTCATGATATTTCCTTTAGCTACGATAAGAAAACTCCTGTGATTAGAAATTTCTCAGCTAAGATTGAGCCAGGCATGCAAGTTGCAATTGTGGGTCCGACCGGAGCGGGCAAGACTACGCTGATCAATTTGTTAATGCGTTTTTACGAACCGGATTCTGGCTATATTACGATTGATGGAAACCCAATTCGCGAAATGAAGAGGACAGATGTACGCAAACTATTTGG
>JAUNAL010000027.1 GCA_030527585.1 Candidatus Saccharimonadota bacterium | reverse complement strand
ATATTCTGCATAACATAAGCTACTGGCGGATTATATTGCCCCCCCCCCCGGGTGTACCAAAGAATACTTCACTTTTCCAGTATACGTTCCTGCCCCCTGACCGCCAGAAAGATAAACCGCATACGTTGTCTGAATCGAAGAGCCATTTGTTCCGTCCGTCGCGTTTTCTTCCGAAGCAATCATTGTGTAATCAGTCGGCACCGCCGAATAGTTCCCGAACCCATTCTGAATCGTCGGCGTCGTATTTCCAGAAACCGCCGAAACCCTCATCGCCCAGTTCGAAGTGTCTCCCGAAGTCGCCGTTCCAGTCGGAAAAGTCAAACCATTCGTCCCAATCATATTAGTATTGCCAAAAGTATCATTACTAAAACCAATCGCATAAATCGAATACCCATTCTCATCATTGCAATTCGCCGTTAAAGTCGTCGCTCCGATACCCTGCTGATAAGTCCCATTTAGCATCGTCGCCGTATGCGCTGAACCGACTGTCCCGGATAAAGTACACGCCGTCTCAACCGTAATTTTCCCAGTCGCGCTCTGAGTTTCTGCATTCGTCTCGTCCGACGTTAGCAAAACCCCCGACACCGCCGTTAAAATCGCTAATACTCCAACTGGTAAATAAATTAATTTTTCTTTCAACATAATGACCCTATTTTGATTATGTTTTCATTATACCACGATACCAAAAATAAAAACAAGTATTTTATAACTCCGCTTTCCGATTTTTGCGCCGCCTCGCCAGCTTGAAAAACGCAAAAACTCCCGCGAGTACAGTCAACGCCGCTAAAATCATAAACCAAATCGGACACATCACCATTCTCTCCGTCACAACCGACGACTCACCCATATAATATATAGTCTGCGAAACCTCATAAATTCCGAGATCCGCCATTCCACTAAGTTCCCGAACCGAAAGTCTCGTCGTCCCCGGCATAATATATTCAATATATGATTTCGCCTCTTCTTCAGTCCTTGGAAAAACCATCTCCCCCGTCAACACATTCTTCACCGTCACCATCGATACAGCCTTCTCGTGGATATTCCCTGAATTGCTTAACTTCATACTCACTTTCGCCGGATTCTCCGCCGAGAATCCCGGGACATTGTTCTCTAAAATCTCCCCCTCATGAATCACTTCTCCATCAACACTCGCAAAAAGCACACTCGCAATCTCAAAGATATTCTGCACGCCGCTCTGCCCATCCAATGAATTATCCTCTGCCGACCTTACCGTAATCGCCGCATACTGCCCACCCCCCGGCGCCGTTTCCGGCACTGTAATTTTAAACCGAATCTCCCGCGTCTCGTTCGGTGCTAAACTCCCCTCCGGCTCCAAAATCTCAATCCAATTCGTAATCTCAGTATAGTCCGACTCATTCAATAAATCCGCCGCATATTCCTCCCCAATCACCATATACGGTGAAACCGAAACCACATACGAAAAATCCTCCGTCGCGTCCGCCGGATTCGCTACCGTAATTGAACCCTCAAAAACTTCCTCCGTCCGTAAACTAACCGTCTGACTCATTGGTAAAACTGTAAACGCCCCGTTCATTCTAGCCCTCCTTATTCTATAGACTTAATTTTTGCCGTCCCATGTTCTAAATACAGCAACCGTTGATTCCTCGAACCCCGATACTTCAAACCGAGATCCCGCTCTTTCAAAATAAACCGCCCGTCAATCAACGCATCAAGTGACTTTAAAAATTCCATAAACTCTCCCCCTGCCTTTTCAATTTGTTCATAAGTAAACCCGGAAAAACTCCAGACATTCCAGCCCAGCTCTTCCCGCACATAATCTGCAATCTCTTTGCAAGCCCTCGGTTGTACAAACGGCTCCCCACCACAAAAAGTCAGACCATTCTGCCCTGGAAACTCCGAAAGCCGCTTTTTGACCTCATCGATCTCAACTACAAACCCATTCTCAAAGTCCCAAGTCTCCGGATTCTGGCAGCCTCGGCAATGGTTCGGACATCCTTGCGTCCAAACCACCGCTCGAAGCCCATCGCCATTCACAATATTATCGTGCTCAAGCGGTCCCGAAAGCCGAATCATCCCCCGTGGCGGCTGTTTTTTCGCCGCCTCCTGCATCAACTGAACCGCGTGCGCGTCCCAATCCACTATTTCTCTCCCGAGCAACTATCGCATTCCGTGCCCAAAATCTTCTCGAATGGCGTGTCGCCTTCAAGCCGTCCACAGTTCGGACAACGATCACCAGTAATAATCCCCGAGAATCCACAAACTGGATCGCGATCAACCGGATGATTCACTGAACCATAACCAATCCCCGCATCATGCATCTTTCGAATCACCGACTCAAACGCCGCAATATTCTGGGACGGATCACCATCAAGCTCGATATAAGTAATATGCCCCGCATTACACAGATTATGATATGGCGCCTCAATTTCAATCTTAGAAAACGCCGAAATCGGATAATAAACCGGCACATGGAACGAATTCGTATAGAATTCTCGATCCGTCACGCCATCGATCTTGCCAAACTCTTTACGGTCAATCTTCGTAAAGCGCCCCGCAATGCCTTCCGCTGGCGTCCCTAAGAGCGAGAAATTCAATTTATATTTCTTGCAATAATCTTCGCATTTCTCACGCATATGCGTAATAATATCAAGCCCAAGTTCCCGCGAATCTTCATCCTCACCGTGATGCTTACCGGTCATCGCTACCAAAGTTTCCGCGAGACCAATAAACCCAATACTCAGTGTCCCATGTTTAATTACCTCGCGCAAAGTATCATTTGGCCCAAGTTTCTCTGATCCAAACCAGTTCCCCTGCCCCATCAAGAACGGGAAATTGCGAACATGCTGATTTGCCTGGAATTCGAACCGCTCCAAAAGCTGGTCCTTCGCCATATCCATCTTTGCGTCCAATTCATCATAAAAACCATCCCAATCTGCTTCTTTTCTCTCGCCAAGCGCAATGCCATGTTTAATACCAATTCTCACCAAATTCACCGTCGTAAAGGAAAGGTTCCCCCGTCCCGTCACAATCCCGTCAGATTCCGGGAAAATCGAACCAAACACCCTCGTTCGGCAGCCCATCGTTGCAATCTCCGTTCGGTAATCACCCTTCTTGTAATACTTCAAATTATATGGCGCATCGATAAAACAGAAATTCGGGAATAGTCGCTTTGCCGAAACTTCCATCGACTTCTTGAACAAATCATAGTTCGGATCATCCGGCTCGTAGTTAACCCCTGATTTAACCTTGAAAATCGAAATCGGGAAAATTGGCGTTTCACCTTTCCCTAAACCACTCTCCGTCGCATTGAGTAAATGCAAAGAAACCAACCGTCCAGCCGGAGTCGTATCCGTCCCAAAGTTAATTGAAGTAAACGGCACCTGCGCCCCCGCCCGTGAATGCATCGTATTAAGATTATGGACAAACCCCTCCATCGCCTGCAAAGTTTCGCGATCGACATCCTCATTCGACGCCTCGACCACCTCTTTTGGCCATTTTGCTTTCTTTAATTTATCATCATCACCAAAATTGATATCTTCCGGAACCGTCAAATCAATTTTCTTTCCCGAAAACTTATTATATTTATCAAGATTCCGCTTCAAAGCTTTTCGGAAAGATTTATTAACGCCCGGAGCCATCGCATAATCAAAGTTCGGGATCGACTGCCCACCATGCTGCTCATTCTGATTTGCTTGAAGCAAAATCGCCGCGAGCGCCCCATAAGACCCGATCGAATTTGGCGTTCGAAGATGGCCATGACCAGTATTAAAGCCGCCATTTTCAAACAACACAAACGGATCGGACTGACAACAGGTCAAAGTCCCCGTCGCGTAAAAGTCCAAATCGTGAATATGAATATCACCATTCTCGTGCGCCGCCGCCGTCTCCGACTTTAGTAATAACGTCTTCGTAAAGACTTTTGAACCCTCCGCCCCAAATTGAAGCATCTTGCCCATCGCTGAGTCTCCATCAACGTTCGCATTCGAGCGTTTAATGTCTGAATCTTCCGACGCATCCGCATGCGAAATCGTCCGATAGCTATTCATAAGATCAGACTTCGCCTCTCGAATCCGCGAACGCTCCTGGCGATAGCGAATATATTCTCGCGCAGTTTTCTTGAACGAAGATTCGAGCAAAACCTCCTCAACCAAATCTTGAATCTGCTCAACATGTGGCGTTCGCGTCTTAATTCGCTCCTCAGCTTTCTTGAGAACCTTTTCTGCCAAAGCTTTCGCTCGCTCCGCCTTAAACTCCTCAGTTTTAAGTCCTGCCTTCTCAATTGCCGCCGCAATCTTCTCAGGATTAAAATTTACAATCTTCCCATCACGTTTTTTGATTTTTTTGAACATGAATTTTTACCTCCTACATATTCACCATATTTAGCGTGTTAATATAACTATACACCAC
>JAUNAL010000026.1 GCA_030527585.1 Candidatus Saccharimonadota bacterium | reverse complement strand
ATTAATTATGATACTTCTACCTTACTTTGGGGGCGCTACAAATCTGAGACAACTGCGAGCAATGTTTTAACCGTAACCTACCAACATGAGTTGGCGCCGAGGTATTAGGAATGACACAGGAACCATATTTTTACCACCCTTTGGAAAATATTGAGGATATTGATGATTTTGAGGCCGCCGTTGAGCGACGAAAATTAACCCACGGAGTTTCGCCTGAACGACCTTATACGTATTGGACGTTGGAAATTTATGATCAGAAGAATGGCATTCGCGGAGGGGGCGGTCTTGGTGTTTTGGCGGCCGATACGAGGCGCGTGGCGGAGCAGATGGGCGTGCCATTTGCATTAGTTACCCCATTTTACCCAAGCGAATCGCACCAAGTTTTGGAAGATGGCAAAGTGGTTGATAAACATGTTGAGGTTAATTATCGTGATTTCGGTTTTCACTTTATCGATAGTATTTTTATTAAATGTTGCAATAATCTTTGTCGGCTAGACGTGATTGAAAAAAAGTTTAGAAATACGCGAATTTTAGCAATTACGGAGCCGAATTTCGGTGAGCTTTATTCGGGGATGAGCGGGTCGGACCATCGGCTTTACCAAGAAGTTTCGTTAGGGTTTGGTGGCTACCAAGCATTAAAATTAGTCGGTCTAAAACCTGCAATTATGCAGTTGAACGAGGTGGCAACTTTCTTCGCGGCGATGGCAAGATTAGACGAACTGGTTAGCAACGGCATGGATTTTTATGAGGCGGTGGTTTACACTCGTAAACATACTTTATATACAAATCATACTCTAGTGCAAGCGGCGGAGGCCGAGTTCTCGCGTGAGCAGTTTGAGCGGTTTGTCTATCCGAATTTGAAGTCCTCAGCGGTAAGAAAGTGGCTAGACGATAAGTTTGTCAATGGAAGATTACGACTTTCGGCAGCGACAATTGAAATTGCGGAACTCCGAAGCGGAGTATCGAAATTGCATGCACGAGTTGCGAACTATCGAGATATTGCTGGGAATAAAGTAAAATTCAAAGCGATTACGAATGGAATCGATATGAAGACCTGGGTGATGCCGGAAATATTAGATTTTTATGAGAAACAGGGAATTTTAGATGGTTTTGACGCTCCAACGGCAGATTTTCCGGAGTTTTTAACCGCGCTTTCATCCGAAAAAATTAGAGAATTTAAAGCGATGGGGAGACGAGCTTTGAATGAAGCCCTGGCGTCACGTCCAGACCAAAATGGGAAAATTCTAGAATTTTCAGACAATGATTTTATCTTTGACTTTAAACGACGATTTGTTGACTATAAGCGACCTGAGTTGCCGTTCACCGACCCGAAAAAGTTACGGGCGATTTTGAAACCGCGTGGAGCGCATTATATTCTTACTGGGCGACTTTGCACCGGAGACTGCCGGATGACGGAAAAACTTGATCGGATTTTAAAAATTGTCGCAGAGGATGATTATCTACGTGATCATGTTCATTACATTGCGGATTATGACGAAAAGTTGGCCTACGGACTATCGGTTGGTTCGAATGTGGCGATTAATTTGCCGATTGTGGGGCTAGAGGCCTGCGGGACGAGCTGGATGAAAGATGTAGCAAACTTGAATCTCTTAATTTCAACGCACGATGGCGGCGTCGCAGATGCGGGGCGCGAAAATTACTTGAATGTAAGTGGCGAAACTGAGGACGAGGAGGCTCTTGAGCTTTATCGACGGATGGAAGAAGCAATCTCGGCTTGGGAGAATGATTTTGAGCTCGAGTTTCTGATTCAAAAACAGCTTGCAGCTTATCTCCCGGTGGTTTCTGGGGCGAGAATGCTAAAGGACTATCTTGACTATTTGTTCGGGGTGTAGTATACTATTGACAAGTCTGGTAACAGACTTTTTTTAATAAAAGGAGTAAAATGGCAAAACCGAAAATCACTCGTATTAAGGCTGGCGAATCTTCGAAGAAGGTTGAGGAAGAGTCGACGCCGATTACTCGGAAAAAAGTTATTTTAAAAGACAAAAAACAGGTTAAAAACGCTAAAAAAGAAGCAAAAGAAGTCAAGAAAACCGAAAAGAAAAAGGAGAAGAAGCCTTTTATCTTGATTCGGCCATTCGTCTATCTTGGGCGATACTTGAAAGAATCATGGAAGGAGCTTCGGCAAGTCCGTTGGCCAAGCCGCAAAGCGACTTGGAAGATGGTGCTAGCGGTATTGATTTACACAGCAGCGTTTGTTGTCTTCATTACACTTCTTGATGTGTTCTTTTCGTGGTTATTTAATTTAATTATAAAATAAGGAGCTAATATGGCAGTAAACCGTTATGATGGGACTCGGGCGTGGTATGCGATTTCGACATACAGTGGCTACGAGGATAAAGTCGCAGACAGCATTAATCAACGCACCGATACCGTCGAGATGGCGGACAAAATCTTCGAGGCAATCGTCCCGAAGGAAAAACAAATTGAAATCAAGAATGGAAAACGCAAGGTTGTTGACCGAAAAATCCTTCAAGGTTATGTTTTGGTCGATATGAAGCTTTCGGATGAGACTTGGTATATTATTCGCAACACGCCAGGCGTAACCGGCTTTATCGGAACCGGAACTCAGCCAACCCCAGTTTCGGAAAAGGAAATTACAAAGATCAAAAAACGCATGGGCGTTGAGGATCCGAAATTCTCGGTTAAATACGAAATCGGCGAAGTGGTTTCGATTACGGATGGTCCATTCAAGGGCTTTGATGGTACGGTTTCGGAAATTGACGCCGCTAAGGGAAAGCTCAAAGTTATGGTTTCGATGTTCGGCCGCGAAACGCCAGTCGAACTTGACGCTTTACAAGTAAAACAATTGTGATATAATTATAGAGTTACATATTGCTTCTAAATTAATTAATTTTAAAGAGGAAAATTATGGCAGGAAAAAAAGTAATCGGAAATCTTAAGCTCCGAATCCCTGGCGGTAAAGCTACGGCTGGGCCTCCGGTTGGCTCGACGCTCGGTCAATGGGGCCTTAATATGATGGATTTCATCAACCCATTTAACGAGAAGACTAAGGAATTTATGGGCAAGAACGTAATCGTTCATATCCAGGTTTTCGAAGATCGGACTTTTGATTGGACTTGTCTTGGCCAGCCAGTTGATGACTTGATTCGCGAGGCGATTAAAATCGATAAGGGTTCTGGAAAACCGAACACCGAAAAAGTTGGTAAAATTACCCGTGCACAGCTTGAAGAAATCGCGCAGAAGAAAATGGATCAACTTAACGCAGTTGACCTAGAGGGCGCAGTGAAAGTTGTGGCCGGAACTGCTCGCTCGATGGGCGTAGAAGTCGAAGGTTAAGGCTTATTAAGCTTAGAATAACTCCTGGTAAGCTTGCCAGGAGTTATTTTTTAGGTTGCTATTCTTGACATTTTTAATGTTTTGTGCTATAATGGGGTCAGAGGCAGGTTTTTGGGTGTGCCTTAAAAAATGATATGCAAAGGGGGAGCATATGGAACGTTTAGAAAAATTGAGAAGAGAAGCTCTCGGGCTTTGGTCTTTGTATGGGGAATCTTACCGGGAAACGCCTGGTCTTTATCAGATGCTCTATGAAAAGAAGAAGCGACTCGGAATCAAGTCTAGTAGTGGTCGCGATCTGGTGCCGAAAAGAGTCTTTGATGACTATCCTAAAATCGAAATTCTCGAAGAAGAAAATCGAGAGATTGTATGGGACAAATTATCTCAAATGACAGCTGGAGAAGTCAAGTTTGTGATTAAACAAATCAGCGCGCTTGAAGATGGGGCGGAGGCTTACGCTTTCCGGACGCTGCGAGCGAAAATCGATAGTTTAAGATATCGAATTAGTCGGCACGAAAATCCGTGTACGAAGTTAACTCTTGGGTATGACCCGGAGTTTCGGAATTCTTCGAATAGCCCGCGTTCAGTGGGACATAGACCACCGATGGACAAGGCTTAAACTCTTCTCCTGGAGACCTATGGGTCTCCTTTTTCTTGCTTTTTTGGGAATTTTTGGTATAATTTAGAAAGTTAATTAAGCGTGGGAGGGTCCGCCCGTTCGTACCACAGAAAGGATATTATGGCCATTGAGTCGGTCAAAGAGACTTTAGAAGTTGTCGAGGAGGCGACTGAGGCTTTTGCAAAATCTGGCAAGAAGTCTAAAAAACATATTGAAGAAGTTAAGGCTGAGGAGGAGCGCCAAGCACGAAAGCTTGAGCGAGCCGCTGAGCCGACTGAAAAAGCGAAGGGTGCGGCACCGATTACCCGTTCTAAATTAGAACGCCGCGGTAAAAAATACCAAGAAGCGTTCAAGTTGGTCGAAAAGGATAAACTTTATGGCCTTAAAGAGGCGATTGAGCTTGCGATTAAGACTAGCCCGGTTAAATTTGATGCTTCGGTTGAGGCACATGTTCGACTTGGGGTTGATCCACGTCAAGCTGATCAGAACATCCGCACAACTTTAGTATTGCCAAATGGTAATGGCAAGACGGTTCGTGTAGCAGTTTTTGCGCCAGCTGATGTTTGTAAGGCTGCAAAGGCGGCGGGGGCCGATATCGCAGAGGACGAAGAGTTCTTGAAGCAGCTTGATAAAGGCACGATTGATTTCGACGTTCTTATTTCCACTCCAGCATATATGCCAAAACTTGGTAAATATGCACGTTTGCTTGGCCCTAAAGGATTGATGCCAAATCCAAAAGCTGGAACTGTGACGGCTGACGTCGAGAAGGCGGTTAAGGAGTCCAAGGCTGGTAAGGTTGAGTATCGTGTTGACAAACAGGCGATTGTTCATATTGGGCTCGGGAAGACTTCTTTCGGAACCGACAAGGTGCTTGAGAATGCGAATGCTTTCTTTGAGAGCTTGAAAGCACAGAAGCCAACTTCGATTAAAGGTTCTTACGTTAAGAGCGTATTCATTACGACCACGATGGGACCGTCGATTGCAGTTGAGAATATCTATAACTAAATCTTCTAAAATAGCCCCGTTAAGGGGCTATTTTTTGTGCTATAATGTGGTTATGGATAAAGAATTAGCAAAAATGGAAGCGTGGCAGCTCTCGATAGTTGCGGCGATTGGGGTCGGGCTGATGCT
>JAUNAL010000025.1 GCA_030527585.1 Candidatus Saccharimonadota bacterium | reverse complement strand
ATGTTACCTCTCTTTATCGTAGTGCCGCTAGTATAAAAATGGCACCACGAGGGTGTTAACGCATCTATCGAAAATATTTAGTTATTGCTATTCAATTATAGCATAAACGAAAAATCATGCAAAGATTTTTTTCGTGTTATAATAAGCATAAGTAATATAAGGAAAATATTTTTATGGCACATATAAATCGCCGATATATAGATAAACATTGGTCCGTTTCGGTCATCCGTGGCGTTCTCGCAACAGCGTTTGGTTTTACCGCGATGTTTGGAGTGATGACAAATTTGGAACTCGTAATTGCGGTAGTTTCCGTTTTTATGCTTTTCATGGGAATTGTTGATTCAATTAGCGCGCTTTACGCTTCGACAAAAAAACATGGCTGGATTAATTCGGTTATCGACGCACTGATTGACGTTAGTGCAGCGATGGCGCTTTTATTCTTCGCACGAAACGATCTCGTGATGAGTTTAATTATTATCGCCGGCTATACATTTATTTCTGGGATTATTGATATCTTGCACGGCTTCTTGTCGACCGTCGATCCGACCGACCGTTTCATTAAGGTCTTAGTTGGTGTGCTTGGCTGTGTGATGGGGTTTGTGATTTTGAATGCTGGAGAATTTGAAGTGATGACTTTCATTCGCTTCTTCGGAGCTTATATGTTAGTTGTTGGTGCAACGAGCATGATTTATGGTGTCCACAACCGCGCGCAGAATATTGAAGACAAAACGGCGCGAAGCGAAGCAGCTAAAAAAACCAGCAAAAAATCGACAAAGAAACGCAAAAAGTAAAAACATTCCACGTGGTCATGGGCTCGCGGTTCTCATCTAAAGAATCGAACCGCTCGCGCCTAAATAATCAATGACCACTTAGAAATGTTTTTACTTTCATTCTTTATTTCCATGTTATAATAAGGTCTTAAGGAGGCTTTATGTCTAAAATCAAAAAGGCTATTATTACCGATGCTGGTTTTGCTAGCCGTTATTTACCAATTACTAAAACAATTCCAAAAGCAATGATTCCAATTGGTGCGAAGCCGGTTATGCAACTTTGTGTCGAGGAATGCGCGGAGGCGGGAATCGAGGAGATCATTATTGTTGCGACGCCAAATACAAAGTCGCGCGAGATTTATGAAGATTATTTCCATAATCCAGCCGAGAATGTTCGAGCATTACTCGAGAAGCAGGGCAAGGCGAAAAGATTCGAACCAGTGCAGGAAGTTTTGAGTTTCCCGAAAATTACGGTGATTGAACAGGATGTGAATTTGCCATACGGAAACGGCTCGCCAATTGTCTCAGCAAAAGAATTCGTCAAAGACGAGGAAGCTTTTGTTGTATTATATAGTGATGATTTGATTCTTGGTAAGGGCGACGTTTTAACTTTAGTGGAGAACTACGAAAAGAATCCGGAAGCTAAGGCGGTCATTGCAGCGCAAGAAATGCCAGAAGAAGTCTGGAATAAATATGGCATGATTGCACTGAAAGATAATGGAACGCTCTCACATATCGTCGAGAAGCCAAAGACACCGGATCTTGCTCCGAGCAATTTGACGAGTTATGGTCGTTATTTGTTAACTCCAGAAGTTTTTGATTATCTTGTCCCGACGAATACTGGGTTAGATGGCGAGCTTTGGACGGTAGATGCGATTACTAAGCTGGCGGAAACTGGCAATGTCGTAGTTGCGAGAAGTGAGGGGAAGTGGATTACGACCGGTGATCCAAAAAGCTATTTCCTCGCGCACTTAGAGTATGTTCTTAGAAACTCAGACTATGCTGACGAAGTTAAGAGATTTATACTCGAGGCTTAGAAAATCATACTCTGAGCATAATTTATTATACTTAGGACTTAATATGTTATACTCTAAGAAAGGAGAATAAAAAAATGGAAATAGCATTATGGATATTAGTCGTAATACTTAGCATCACATTACTCGTATTTTTGATTATCGGGATTGTGTTGATTGCGAAGTTGTTGGGGATTGCGGAAGAGGCGAAGAAAGTCGTCGTTCGAAGCCAGGACATCGCGGACAATGCAAACGGAATTGTCTCAAATGTTAAGGGCATGACTTCGATTGGTGGAGTTGTTCAGACTTTTGTTGATAATTATGTTGAGCCAAAACTTAAGAAAAAGGAAGGAGTTAAAAATGGCGAAAAACAATGCGAAGAATAAAAGCGGAAAAGGTAAATTTTTTCTAGGTGCGCTGTTTGGAGCGATTGCCGGGGCGTTTGCTGGACGTTTTATCACGAAAAATGAAGACAAAATTGAAGATGTTGCGGAAGATGTGAAAGAGGAAGTCGAAGACCGAGTCGAGGATGTAAAAGAAGAAGTTGTCGAGAAGGCTACGGAAGCGAAAAAGGTCGCGAAGAAAGTTGCCGGGGGGGTTAAGGAAAAGGCTGAAAAAGTAGCAGGAGATGTTAAAGAAAAGGCTGAAACCGTTAAAGAAGAAGCTAGGAAAACTGTTAAAAAATAGTTAGCTTATGGATTTGAAGCCGAGCGATTTTGTCCATCTGCATAATCACACTCATTATTCGTTACTTGACGGTTTGACGAAAATTCCGGAGCTCGTGGATTTTGTGAAGAGTTCGGGGATGGAGGCCGTGGCGATTACCGACCACGGCACGATGAGTGGACTGGTTGAGCTTTATAAATGTTGTAACGATGCAGGAATTAAGCCCCTACTCGGACTAGAGGCTTATGTTGCTGCGCGCAAAATGACGGACAAAGACCCGGCACACGACAAGAAACGCTATCATATTACGCTAATTGCGATGAATGACAAGGGTTTTGAGAATCTTTGTCATATTATGAGCAACGCGGAGATTAATGGCAAATATTATCGCCCGCGAACGGATCACGATGATCTAGAAAAATATAATGAGGGGATTATTTGTTTATCTGGGTGTATGGGGTCGGAGATTAGTGAAGCGATTCGGAACGGCGATGATAAGCGGGCGTTCGATTTGATTGATTGGTATCGCAAGGTTTTTGATGACAGGTTTTATTTAGAGATGCAGGATCATGGTCATCCGAAATCTTCGACCTACTCAAAAGAGCAGGAAAAGGTCAATAATTGGCTGATGGGGCATGCGAAAGAGCTCGGATTACCTCTGGTTGTGACTTGTGATGCACATTACTTGACGAAAGAAGACCAAGATGCGCATGAGGTTTTGTTATGTATCGGGACGGCGGCGAATTTGTCCGACACGAATCGGATGACTCTGAAGGATTATGATTTACATGTGATCCCGCCGGACGAGATTATTGAGCATTGGAAGGATACTTGTCCAGAAGCGGTTTTGAATTCGAAACTGATTGCGAACCGATGTAATGTCGATTTGCAGTTGGGGCGGATTTTGATTCCGAAGTTCCCGGTTCCGGATGGGGAAGATGAGAAAACTTTTCTCGATAAGTTGGTTTTTCAGGGCTTGGTTTATCGTTATGGCGGGAAGGAATTATCTGAGGTTTCGGAATTGACGGTCCCGGAATGCCGAAAGATTTTGGAGGAAGTTGATAAGGAACGAGACGAGGCACATCAGGTTTTGCCGAGGATTGATTACGAACTTTCAGTGGTTGATAAAATGGGTTATAATGGCTATTTCTTGATTGTCCAGGACTTTATTAACTGGGGAAAGTCGCAGCGAATTGTTTATGGGCCGGGGCGTGGAAGTGCGGCGGGTTCGATTTTGGCATATGCACTCAGAATTACGGAGCTTGACCCGTTGAAATATGATTTGCTCTTTGAGCGGTTTTTGAATCCAGACCGTATTTCAATGCCAGATATTGATACGGATATCCAGGATACGCGGCGCGACGAAGTGATTGAATACTGTTCAAATAAATATGGTGGGGCGAGGGTTTCGAATATTGCGACGTTTGGTAAGATGATGGCAAAAAACGCTGTGCGGGATGTGGCGCGGGTGCTTGAAGTGCCATATGCGGAGGCAGACCGGCTAGCAAAAATGGTGCCAGATCCGGTGATGGGACATCACGTTAAACTTTCCGATGCGGTTCGCGAAGTGCCGGATTTGAAGCATGAATACGAAACGAACCCGACGGCGAAGGAAGTGATTGATTTTGCATCGCGGCTTGAGGGGACGATTCGGAACCATGGCGTGCATGCTTGTGGGGTGATTATTGCGCCGGATGATTTGGATAAGTTTTTGCCACTTGAGGTTTCGGCGAAAGGTCCGGTCGCGGCGCAGTTTCCGATGGGTCAGGTTGAGGATTTGGGGCTTCTTAAAATGGACTTTTTGGGACTTTCGAACTTGTCGGTGATCAATAATACTCTTCGAATGGTGCGCAAGGTTTATCATAACGATATCGACCTCTCGAAATTGCCGCTTGATGACCCGAAGGCGTATGAACTTTTACAGCGGGCGGAAACGACTGGCGTATTCCAGTTAGAATCGGCTGGCATGAAACGATATTTGAAGGATTTGAAGGCTTCTAGTTTTGAGGATATTATCGCTATGGTAGCGCTTTATCGCCCGGGTCCGATGCAGTTTATTGATTCGTTTATTAAGCGGAAACATGGCGAGGAACCGATTACGTATCTCCATCCTGGGCTGGAAAATTCTTTGAAAAATACTTATGGAATTATGATTTATCAAGAACAGTTCATGCAGATTTCGAAGGAATGGTGTGGATTTACTGGTGGGCAGGCGGATACGCTGCGCAAGGCGGTTGGTAAGAAAAAAGTTGATTTGATGAATAAAGTTAAGCCGCAGTTTATTGAGGGGGCGATGAAAGTTGGCGGAGCGACAAAAGAGATTGCCGAAACTTTCTGGTCTCAACTTCTAGACTTTGCGAATTACTGCTTTAATAAGTCCCATGCAGCTTGTTATGCGTTAATTGCTTACTGGACGGCATATCTAAAAGCACATTATCCGGATGCGTTTATGGCGGCGTTGATGACGGCGGATATGCGTTGGACTGATCGGTTGGCGATTGAGATTTCGGAATGTAAAAGAATGGGGATTAAGGTTTTAGGGCCGGATATTAATCAATCGTATGGCGATTTCGGTATTGTGGGCGGCGAAAATACGATTCGGTTTGGTCTTTCGGGGATTAAGAGCATGGGAAAGGCGCTGGTTGAGGAAATTGTGATTCCGGAGCGTGATAAAAATGGGCCGTTTAAGTCGATTTGCGATTTTGCGAAACGAGTCGATTCGACAAAGTTTAATAAGAAATCGTGGGAGGCGGCGATTAAAACTGGTGCGTTCGACCGGTTTGGTACGCGTTCTGATTTGTTATTTAATCTTGAGGCGATCCAGGCCTATGGAGCAAAATGTCAAAAAGATGTTGGCTCGGGTCAGATGGATTTGTTTGGCATGATGGGTGAAGCTGGGATGGTGCCGGAAGTTGAGATCAAAAAAGCGCCAACCGAATATCCGGAAAAAGAACAGCTATTATGGGAACGCGATTTGATGGGGCTTTATCTTTCGGCGCACCCGCTCGATAAATACGACACTTAT
>JAUNAL010000006.1 GCA_030527585.1 Candidatus Saccharimonadota bacterium | reverse complement strand
TTCCAGTAAGTCGTCACCGCAGCCGAAGTAATCGTAATACCGCGTTCCTTCTCCTGATCCATCCAGTCAGTCGTCGCACCACCAGTATCGCCTTTAACGAGGTCGATCTTATGCTTAAGCCCGGTACGATAAAGAATCGCTTCGGACGTAGTAGTTTTACCGGCGTCAATATGCGCGATAATACCAATGTTGCGCAACTTCGCCAGATCCTTAATCTCAGTAGCCATATGCTCCTTTTAATTTTATTATTGCGTCTTCTAAAGCTCCACACTTCAAAAAAGACATATTTTTCATCATTCTACCATATTTCTCTGAAAAAATAAAGATTTTTACCCCCCGAAAGCATGAAAAAGAGCGGCCAAAAGCCGCTCCCAGAGATTAGATTGCGTTCGAGATCTTCAGAACAACTGCGTCGCACCATACGTCAACGCCAAAACAATTGCCCCAGCCACCAAAACCCCAACCGTAATCGCCGAAAAAGCCTTCTTTTTGTCCATTTCCAGGCAGCTTGCGACCAAAGCCCCAGTCCAAGCCCCAGTCCCCGGCAAAGGAATCGCGACCAGAATCATCAAGCCCCACCAACCATATTTATCAACTTTCCCGCGATTTTTCTCAACTTTCTTCTCGAGCCAAATCACCATCTTTTTCGACCAATTCCACTTCCTCATCAGCTCCAAAATATATTGCAACAAAATCAAAATGAACGGAATCGGGATCAAATTCCCAATCACCGCAATCGCCGCCGACAACAACGGCGCCAGTCCCATCCCCACCCCTATTGGTAAAGCCCCCCGGAGCTCAATTACCGGAACCATCGCTACGAAAAGTGTCGTTAAAATCGCTGCCACCATTGACAAATTCTCCTTTCTGTGATATAATGGTATTATAGGGGGTGGTTAAAAGCCCACCCAAACTTCTTGATTATTTTAATTTTCCCCTTAAAATCTCCTGCACCGCCGCCGGATTTGCTTTTCCTTGCGACTCTTTCATCACCTGCCCAACCAAAAATCCAATCACTTTTTCCTCCCCCGCCCGGAAATCATCCTGAGCTTTCTGGGTCTCCGGCTTCGCCAAAACCGCATCGACAATTGTCTCAAGCGCCGAGAGGTCATTCTCCTGAATTAGCCCTAGCTCTTTGGCGATTTGCTTAGTTCCTCTTCCCCTCATCTGCGGATCAAACAAGCGCAAAAATACTTCCTTTGTCGCCGTCGAACTAAGCTCTTTTCCCGCATTCATCTTAGAAAGCTCCACCAAATCTTCCGTCAAAGGCAAATCATTCAAATATTCCGCCGCCTTTTCTTCTGCGAGCAGAACCGAAGTAAACAAATTCGAAATCAAAACCACTGCCCCAGTATCCTCTTCGGAAACTTCGTGCATTTTCTTCATCAACTGCGGATAATCTAACAAAATCTCTAGAATATCGCTCTTCATACTCTCGCCAAACAACCCACGATAATCTGCCGGCATCAATGGAAAGCCCTCAAGCTCCGCCTCGATAAAATCAGAAGACAATCTAATTGGTGGCAAATCCGGCTCCGGCATATAACGATAATCCTTCGCCTCTTCTTTTGAGCGCTGCGAGGTCGTCTTGCCAGTATCGTCGCTCCAGCCTCGCGTCTCCTGGGCTACTTTTTCTCCGGCGTCCAAAATTTTGCTCTGTCGCTCAATCTCATACAGAACCGCCCGCTCGACCGACCTAAATGAGTTCAAGTTTTTAACTTCCGCCCGTGTCCCGAGTTCGTCCGAGCCTTCCGGTGCAATCGAGACGTTAATATCGAACCGCATATTCCCGTTATAAAGATCACCATGAGAAACCCCAGCATAAATCATCAATCGCCAAAGCTCATGACAATAATCGTGCGCATCTTTCGCCGAATGAATATCCGGCATCGAAACAATCTCAAGGAGCGGCGTATCAACCCGGTTCAAATCCACCAGTGAATAATCCATAAAATGGGTCAATTTCCCTGCGTCCCCCTCAAGATGGGCATGTTCAATCCGAACTCGCGTCCCTGAAGCCAAGTCGACAAACCCCTCGCCAATAATCGGATGGTAAAATTGCGTAATCTGGTAGCCCTTTGGTGAATCTGGATAGAAATAATGCTTGCGATCGAACCGTGACGACGGATTAATTTCGCAGTTCATTGCTCGCCCTGCTCGAA
The DNA here is from genome assembly GCA_030527585.1 of Candidatus Saccharimonadota bacterium. Taxonomy (GTDB): domain Bacteria; phylum Patescibacteriota; class Saccharimonadia; order Saccharimonadales; family Saccharimonadaceae; genus Nanosyncoccus. The sequence continues at coordinate 23,215 of JAUNAL010000006.1, read as the reverse complement.
TCGCAAATTTCACCGCCTCGCCGTTTAGTCTCGGTAACATTCCTGGCAACGCATAGTCGACTGGCGAAACGCAGGAATTCGGCTCCTTCCCCCTGGCATCATTATCGACTTCCGAAAACAATTTCGTTTTTGTCGCGAGCTGGACGTGGCACTCGATTCCAATTGTCGGTATATATTTCATTAGATTGCTCCTAAATCTTTTAATGCTTGTTTGAAAATCGCAAGAGCTCCCGCTGCTTGTCGGTAAGTAATCTCGAGATCGTCTTCGTGCGCCAAGGCGTTCCGGAGTTTATGCGCCCGCCAAACTTGGTCAATATTAGAAAACTTATCGCCAGCCCGTTTCAACCGGTCCCCCATTGTCTTCCCCGGAATCCCCATCTCGATCATCGCCCGATCGAGCAATTTATCCGCATTAATTACCGTCGCCATAAAGCTCGCCGCGTTGTCTTTATTTAATTTATTCTCAATCGCCAAGAATTTTGTTTGATATGCTTCAACATTAAATTTATGTCCGCGCTTCCCCGTTAGTAGTATTGCCACAAAAATCAAGACCCCAACAATCAAAACCGCGATAATAAATGCTCCACCGCCATCCATCAGATCAGCTCCTTCGAAAACTCTATTAGGGACTTATCACTTCTTCTTGGGCCCACTAACTGTAGCCCTAAAGCGACCCCATCTTTATTAAACCCAGCCGGAATGGCAAGCCCCGGAATCCCCGCAAGGTTAAGCGGCACGCTCATCAAATCCTCAAGATACATCGCTACTGGATCATTGACTTTCTCGCCGAGCCGGAAGGCTGGATTCGGTGAAACTGGCGTTAGAATAAAGTCGCATTTCTCAAAAGCTTTATTATATTCTTCGACAATCAAAGTTCTAGTCTTCGCCGCCTTCAAGAAATAGGCATCATAAAATCCACTCGACAGCACGAAATTCCCAATCATAACCCGGCGTTTGTTCTCCGCCATGAAGCCCTCATTCCGGGTATTATTATACAACTCGTCTAGACCCGCAGAATTATTGGACCGGAAGCCATATCGAATCCCATCGTAACGTGAAAGATTCGAGGCGACTTCGGCAGGCTGGATGATGTAATACGCCGCTAGCGCATACTTCAAGATTGGCATGTCGAGCTCCACGATCTCGTAGCCCCTGCCCCTTAAAATGTCAAGTTTTTTCACAAGCGCTTCACGGATTTCCGCATCGACCACATCGTTATCAAAATCCTTGATCACCCCTATTTTTTTGACCTTTTTGACCTCGCTAGAATCATAATAATCTGGCAAAGTTGTCAAGTCTTTTGGATCCTGCCCACTCGTAACCGACATCAAAAGATCCATATCTTCCGGAGTCTTCGTAAAGAAGCCAATACAGTCCAAAGACGAGGACATTGCGACTACCCCATAGCGCGAAATCGTCCCATAAGTTGGCTTAAAGCCATAAATGCCGTTAAACGAAGCCGGTTGGCGAATCGAGCCACCAGTATCAGTCCCGGTCGCAAACTCCACAATATCCAGCGCTACCGCCACCGCCGAACCGCCCGAAGACCCCCCAGCTACACGATTTTTATCATACGCATTCAAGGTCGGACCATAATAAGAGTTCTCAGTCGAAGAGCCGTGCGCAAACGCATCAAGGTTTGCCCGCCCAATCATAATCGCACCCTCACGCTCCAATTTTTCTACGGCCGTCGCCGTAATTGGCGAAGCCATCCCCTCTAAGATGTGTGCCGACGCCGTAGTATCACCTTCTGGACTCAAAAAGTTATCCTTTAAAACGTATGGCACGCCAGCTAGTCGTCCCGCATCTTCTCCGCGCGCAATTTTCTCATCGATTTCCGCCGCTTTTTTCAAGGCGCCATCTTCATTCAAGAAAGTAAAAATATTATAATCAGAAAACTCCTTCGCTTTCGCAAGCGCATCTTTTACTAGTCTAGTTGCACTAACAGTTTTATTCGCAATTTTCATATTTATAATACCTTCGGCACTTTAATTTGATAATCTTCAGTTTCTTTCGTTAAGTTCAGAAGCTCCTCGCGTCCAGCGTCTTGTTCAAGAATCTTGTCTTCCCGCCAAACATTTTCCATCTCAAAAACCTGGTAAGTCGGCCGGACGTCATCGGTATTTAATTCATCAAGCTGAGAAATATATTTAATAATATTTTGTAAATCTCCGCCCAATTTTTCCATTTCCTCATTTGAAAGTGAAAAATTCGAAAGCGAAGCCAAATGCTTGATAGTCTCGCAGTTAATTTCCATATCTTATATTATACACTATTTGACGTTTTTGAAGAGTATTTTCTTAATATAATTTAAGATTGGCCGAACTTCGTCAAGGTCGAGGAAAAAGCTCGCCACAACATATGCCAGAACCGAAGTTGCGGAAATCAGCAAGAACTTCGGAATCGTAATCACGAGCGAGCTGTCAGTCGCCATCAACGGAATAAACTTTGTCATCGAAAAAGCCACGCATCCCGCAATGAAAGTTGCAAACAGCATCCTCGTAAAAGCCTTCCAGAAATCTTTATTTAGAATCTGGAAGCCAGAGCGTTTCTGGAGAATGAAAAGCAGAATTGTGATTTCTAGTATTGCGCCAAGTGATTGAGCGAGACCAAGCCCATCGACACCCCAACCCAAAAGATAAAAACCAATCGACATTAAAATCGTCGAGCCAATCGCTACGATTGAAACAATAAACGGAGTTTTTGTGTCCTGGCAAGCGTAAAATCCACGCGATGCAATATGGAAAACCGATCGTGCAAAAATTGCGATTACAAGCGTTCCGAGAATCGAAGCTATCGTTCCGTTACTGTCATTATTTCCGATGTTCGAAATGAAAGAAACGACATAACCGCGCGCGAAAAACGCAATCGCCGCAACCGGCAACGCAATCCACATAATCATCCTGAGCGCTTTACGGAAAGTCTGGTAAAACTCTTTTTTATCTCCTGAGCCGAGTTCTTCGGTCAACTTCGGGAAGAAAGCTGTCGAAATCGCCACACCAATTAAATTGATTGGCATTTGATGGAGTGACGAAGCCTGGTTGAATGAGCGCACTGCTCCCGCCCCCATCCTGGAAGATAAGTTCGTATTCACAATCGAGTTTACATAATCAATTCCCTGATCCATTGAGCGTGCTGGCAAAAGTTTTAGGATTGATCGAAAGCCTTGGTTTCGCCAATAAATTTTAAAATCATAATCAAAACCAAGTCCAAATAGTCCAATTAATGCCACAATAAGCTGCATAATTGCACCGAGCACAACTCCGAGCGCAACGCCCATAATCCCGCCTTCAAAAAGCTGAACGCCAAACAAATTAATTCCGTTTGTAAAACAAGTAATCCCGATCACAATCCCAATATTATAAATTGCCGGGGCAAAAGCGTGGAAGATAAAACGATGGGTTGCCTGCTGAATTGAAGTTAAAACGGTCGCAATCGAAAACAAAAATGGATTTATCGCAATCACCCGAGTCATATTAATCGCAAGAATCATTCCGGATTCATCAAGCCCCGGAGAAACGATATAGCGAATCAGTGGGTCTGCGAAAATCATGATTAAGATGCTGGCAATAAAAGTTACAATCGCCAACATATTTAATAAGCTCGATGAAAGTTCCCAGGCGGATTTTTTATTCCCGGTCATTAATCGCTGGTTGAAAACCGGAATAAACGAAACTGCTAAAGCCCCAGAAGTCAAAATAAAGAACATGAAATCTGGAATCGTAAAAGCCGCGGTATACGCATCGATGCCGGTTGGATAAGTGCCTAAATAATATGAGTTTAAAAGGCGGTCGCGAAAGAGTCCGAGAAGTGCCGATACTAAAGTCGAGGACGCCAAAACAATCGCCGCGCTTTTTACCGAAAGCTTTGTATTGACTAATGCTACAACCGACTTAAAACGGAACTTTTTCATATTATTATTGTAACACATGCTATAATATATATATGGTTAAAAATAAGGCTGACAAGATTTTGCCGTCCAAAAAAGAAAAAACTCCGGCAAAACAAGTCAAAAAAACTGCGAATAAGAAGAAAAAAACTAACTTTTGGGATGATTTTCGTGCCAAAAGAAAGGCGAAAAAGGAAGCGGAAGCTCGTCGTAAGGCTGAGTATCTAGCGACGCTACCGAAAGAGCCGGTGAAGCGTTTTTTTGCACGCCTCCATCCAAAACGAGTCTTCAAATGGTTCTTTTCTTGGCGTGGTCAAAAAACAATCCTTAAGACGATTGGGGTTCTTTTCCTATTGATGGTGATTGGTATTGGCGGTCTATTTCTTTACTATAAAAAAGATCTCGACAAAATTCGCCTCGATGAAATGTCAATTTCTGAAACAGTTAACACCTATCTTGACAAGAATGGTGTTGTGCTTTGGAAAGATACCGGAAACGAAGATTATCGTCTTGTCGTCGACGCTGCAGATATTTCTCCTTATATGTATCAAGCGACTATTGCCATTGAAGACCGCAACTTTTATAGCCATATCGGCGTCGACTTTACTGCGCTTATTCGTGCTGCGTTTTCTACACTTTCCGGGCAAGGCGTTCAGGGTGGCTCGACCCTAACTCAGCAGCTCATCAAACAGGTTTACTTCTCCGACGAAGCCGCTAGCGAAGACCGCGGCGGTCTAACCCGTAAAATTAAAGAGCTGATTCTCGCAATTGAACTCGAGCGCATGTATACCAAAGACCAGATTATTACAATGTATCTTAATCAGTCGCCTTATGGTGGTCGTCGCAATGGTGTCGAATCGGCTGCGCGTACCTATTTCGGCAAATCGGCTAAAGATCTAACTCTCGCTGAATCTGCTTTGCTTGCTGCCATACCGAACAATCCAGCAATTTTAAACCCATATAATACATATGGCAACCAGAAGCTAATCGAACGTCAGCACAAAGTCCTGGACGATATGGTTTCCATGAATTATATTTCGCAAGAAGAGGCCAATGCGGCAAAAGAAGTCGCAATACTCGATACGATTAAGCCAGAGTCGAGCCAATATGCCGATATGCTTGCTCCACACTTTGTTCTGGAGGTTCGCGAGCAGCTTGAAGAAAAATATGGTATTTCGACCATGCGTGCGGGCGGCTGGACTATTACAACTACGTTAGACTATCGTGCTCAAGAAATCGCCGAAGCGGCAGTCGCAGAGGGCGCACAATATCTTAGTACGAATCGGTCTAACAATATTGCCATGGTTTCGGTCGATGTTGAGACCTCGCAAGTTGTAGCAATGGTTGGTTCAGTTGACTTCTTCAATCCAACCTACGGCGAGCTAAACGTTACGACCGACTCTTTGGTTGAACCGGGTTCGACTATCAAGCCGATTTTAGATTATGCCCCACTCTTCATGGAACGTGAAGGAATTAACTATGGCCCAGGTACAATTTTGCGCGACGAGAATATTAATTCGGTTTATTGTGCAGGTTATTCCGGCGCCTGTAACCTCGCCAACGCGACCGGTCAATATTATGGCAACGTCACGATCCGCTTCTCCCTCGGGCATTCCTTGAATATCGCCGCCGTGAAAGCTCTATATATCAATGGCGTTGATAATTCGCTAGAAATCGCTCATGCGCTCGGCGACACTTCATATTGTGAAAATAATTCAAACTATGGTTTAGCGATTGCTATTGGTTCTGGCTGCGGAGTTCGCTTGGTTGAACACGCGAACGCCTATGCCTCGCTTGCTCGCGGCGGATCGTATAAGGATTTAACCTATGTTCTTGAAGTCAAAAATTCATCTGGCGACGTTATCGAATCCTGGACCGATTCAGAAGCTACGCGTGTAGTCGATGAACAGGTGGCGTATATGGTCTCGGACATTCTCTCCGATCGTTCCGCTCGCTTCGCAAGCTTTAATACTCCTGGGTTCGTCGTCGACGGCGTCTGGACCGCAACCAAAACCGGGACTACAACCACAACGAAATCCTCTCAAGCTAAAGATTCCTTAATGGCGAGTTATTCGACCGCTCTTGCAACAATCGTTTGGAACGGCAACCACGACGGATCCGGCATCTATAGCACCTCCAAAGAAGTCGTTCGTCGTGTAGTTAATACTTTCATGGGTCGCACCCATAAAGAAATTTATGCCGCCGATGGCCGCTGGACCTCAGGAGACCAGCCGATCAAGCCAGCTGGGATTAAAACCCTGACCGTGAACGGAAAAACCGACATCTGGCCAAGCTGGTATGACTCCAAAAAGAATTCCGGAATCGTCAAGGAGACAATGACTTTCAACCGCTACAATAAGAAGCTAGCTTCAGAATGTACTCCAGAAAACTATAAAATCGAAATTGAAGTTACGAAGACAACCGACCCAATGACCGGCAAAGAGGTTATTACTGCTGATGGTTACGATACTGAAAATAGCGACCCATGTGATTATGTCGCCCCACAAGTTTCTCTCTCGACTAGCGGGAATAATCTCATTGTTGTAATCAGCAAGGGTTCTGCCGACATCGCAGACTACACTCTATACGTTAACGGTGTCGAAAAAGGCGGTATTTCCCTCTCCGCAAGTGGTCTAGTTAATGGCTATACTCTAAACGGAACAGAATCGTCCGTTAAAATCACCATCACCGACAGCGCTGGATACTCGGCTTCAAGCGAAATTACTTTAACCCCTACTTCTTCTGGCGCCGATTCGGAAGATTAGTCTTAGTTCTAGCGATTCTGGCAAAAATCATTTTGCCAGAAGAGGTCTCCAGAAAACGCACAAATTCGACCGTAACTTCTTTGCCGATTTTGTTGACTGCGTTATCAACCACAACCATAGTTCCATCAAGCAAATGCCCAACACCTTGCCCAGGATTAGAACCTTTCTCAATGATCTTGAGCTGCATTTTTTCGCCAGGAAGGAATTCGGTTCTAACCGCCAGCGCCAAGTCGTTTACATTAAGAGTTTTAATTTTTTCAACTTCCGCAACTTTGATTAAATTGTAATCAATCGTCAGAATCGTGGCTTTATTTTCTTTTGCCAGTCTCAATAATGCCTCATCGACTTTATTGATCCCACTAGTATTGTCAACAATCTCAGTGTTCACTTCAATCACCCTCTCGAGCTCCGCCGCGACTTCAAGGCCCGCTCGTGCCCTAGCTCGTTTTTCCGAATCCTTCCCATCCGCCAACAACTGAAGCTCTAATAAAACGCTTCGGAGAATTAATAAATCTCCATCCAAAAATCCACTTCTTGCAATATTCAGAATCCGGCCATCAATTAAGGCAGACGTGTCTACATAGATTTTTCTTCGCCCATTCCCGAGCGCACGATATTTTCTAGTAACTAAAATAGTAGTTTCCGCAAAAATTGCGAGAACAATAATTAAAATAAATAATTCCATAACAAGGCTATTTTATCAAATCTTCGCCAAATTTAACAGCCGTATCGTGATTCTTCGACAAAATATCTAAATATTTCTCAACTAAATCTTGGCGACCAACCACACTCGCCACATCGGTCGCAAGGTCATAGCGAGAGGCTGCGTTTCTGCGCAGCATTTCAAACGGCGTCGTGGTCGACCCTTCTTCGTTAAATCCATGGACTCTAAGCCTGCCGCGATAAGTATAATTTTCCAGAATCGTCTCTAAAGTTTCCGGATAACCGTGGAAGCAAGCGATAATCGGTTTATCTTTTGTAAACATATCGTTAAATTTTTCCTTAGATAATTTATTCTCTGTCGTTCCAACCGCACGATAAGATAAGGCATTGATCCCTACTAAACGGAATTTAAGTTCCGGCAAATCCTTGCGCAAAATTTTTATTGCTTCGATGGCTTCACAAGTTTGGATATCTCCGGCCGCCGCAAAAACAAAATCTGGATTAGCATCAGAGACGAATTGAAAAATTGAAGCCCCGCCATTCTCGAATTGGAATTTAGCATGATGCGAATCGATATAACGCGGCAAATCAACTTTATTAAACGTCGCAAGATTGACTACGTTTCTCGAATCTATCATGAAGTGAAACGCTTCTTCCGCTGCCACATCATCAACTGGAAAAAGACAGTTCGAAAGATTGGATGGAATCGCTAGAAGTGAAGAAATTAGAGCCGGTGATTGGTGGGTATAGCCATTGTGGTCCTGCCGCCAACATGTCGAAGTCGAGAGTAAGTTAACTGCCGGAAGCGCCTCTCGCCAACTAATTTGCTTAGATTGTTTGATGAATTTCAGATGTTGTAAAAGTTGCGCCGTGATAATCGGAAAGAATGCTTCGTAGCTTCCCATCATCGCTTGCTCGCCGTTCATTAAGTGTCCCGTCATTACCGAAAACAAAACGTTCTCCGATAACATCTCAATAATTCTGCCATTCGGACTTTCTGGTAAGTCCCAAGTTTTTGTCGGTAAATCCCAAGCTCGCTTTTCAACATCATAAATTGCATCAAATTTATTCGAAGTTGTTTCATCTGGCGAGAAGAAATAAAAATGTGGGTCCCGGATAAACTGCCCCTTTAAAAGCTCTCCGATTCTTTTCGCTGGCGAATAAAACTCTTCACCCGGTCGTTCTACTCGATCAATCATAATAGAAATCCTTTCTCTTTATCGAAAAGTTCTTCAAAACGATAAGAATGCATCCACTCCTCAAGAGTTTTTAATTCCTCCATATCGGTTGCTGGATTTTTGAGCGGAATTTGGTGGGCAGCATCATGCGAATTTGGTCCGCCTTCGCCTTTTTCGGTCCTTAAGATATAAAATGGAAATTCATTTCTACACAGACCTGGCTCAAAAACGTTGTAATTTTTACAATGTTTTTTACTAGGTCGCTGCAAAGATTTCGAAAGTGCTGCCTGGAAGACTTCTGGGTCGCTTCCATCGATTAAAATAGGAGTGAAACCGAACCCACGAATCATTTCAAAAAGTTCTCGCTTCGATTTTCGTCCATAAATTGTTGGGCCGGAGATTTTGTATCCATTTAGATGTAGAATTGGCAAGACTTGACCATTCCTATCTCCCGAAAGTAAATTTTTCAAATTGAGTGTAGCTAGTCCGGTTGCTGTCTCTAATTCTCCATCTCCAATCAAAACCGCAATAGTTTTTTCTGGATGTCCTAAAACTGCACCGTATGCATTAGCGAGTGCATAGCCAAGCTCGCCGCCTTCGACAATGATACCAGGCGCAAACGGGCTTGAGTGCGACGGAAAACCATCCGGCCACGAAAAATTTCGGCAAACATATTCTAGGCCAGAAAGCCGAACCTCGGCATTTTTATCAACTCTAGCTAGCTCCCCATCAATAAATAAATTCGCCTGCAAAGCCGGAAATCCATGCCCCGGCCCTAAAATAAAACTAAAATTCGGATTATCCCGGAAATAGCTTTTAAGATTTGCATATGCAACATTAATCCCGTGACAAGTTCCCCAATGCCCGAGAAGCCTCGGCTTAATATCGCTACAAATTAATTTACGTTCAAGCAAAAAATTGCCCTGCAAAAACAACTGCGCAACCGTCAAGTAATCGCATGCCCGAATTCTTCGTTTAATTGACTCAATTTCTTTAGCGCCCACGCCACTCATGTTTAAATTATATCACGATTTCCCGTCAATATACTCTTTAATCTTTTCGATTTCGTCCCTCAAAAACGCTGCCCTCTCAAATTCTAAATTCGCCGCCGCAAGTTGCATCTCGGACGATAATGATTTTGCCAAATTCGGCAACTCGTCTTTCGGAACCTTTCGGATATCAAGTTTATTCTCGACTTGTTTTTCCGGAATAATCGCCCGAAGCCCCAACCCGACTTCTTTTTTGATTGAAGTCGGCGTAATTCCGTGCGCTACATTGTATTCTTTTTGAATTTCGCGTCGCCGATTGGTCTCCGAAATCGCCTTTTCCATGCTTTCGGTGATAAAGTTTGCATACATAATCACACGCCCCTCCTCATGCCGTGCCGCTCGTCCAATTGTTTGAATCAGTGCTGACTCGGAACGCAAGAATCCTTCTTTGTCTGCATCTAAAATTGCAACTAACGATACTTCCGGCAGGTCTAAGCCTTCCCGCAGCAAATTGATACCGACCAAAACATCATAGACTCCTGCCCGAAGGTCTCGCAAAATATCGCCCCGCTCCAAGGTATCAATATCGGAATGAATGTATGCAGTTTTAACCCCGCGCTCTTTCAAATGGTCTGTTAAATCTTCCGCCATTCGCTTTGTCAGAGTCGTAATTAATGTTCTCTGCCCCTTTGCGATTCGGCGGTCAATTTCCTCCATTAAATCATCAATCTGCCCCTCACCTTTTCGCACCTCAATTTCTGGATCCAAAAGTCCAGTTGGGCGAATTACTTGTTCGGCTGGCGCTGGTGAATTTTCTAATTCATATTCTCCCGGCGTCGCCGAAACGTAAATCGCCTGATTGATACGACCTTGAAACTCGCCATAAGTTAGGGGCCGGTTATCTAGCGCGCTAGGTAACCGAAAACCATAATCAACTAAGTTCATTTTTCTCGCATGGTCACCATTATACATACCCCTTACCTGCGGCAAAGTCATGTGTGACTCATCCACAATCAATAAAAAGTCATCTGGGAAAAAGTCGAGCAAAGTCGCCGGCGGCTGTCCCGCCCTTCTTCCATCAAGATGCCTTGAATAATTCTCAATCCCCTTAACAAACCCAGTTTCTTTCAACATCTCAAGGTCGTATTTTGTGCGCTGCGAAAGCCTTTCCGCTTCTAGATACTTATCATGGTCTTTAAAATATGCCAAACGCTCATTAAACTCTTCCCGAATCGCCTCGATCGCCCGCCCTAGCTGATCTTTTGGGGTTGCATAGTGTGTATTCGGAAAAATATGCACATGCTCCGGTTTCTCACGCACCTCAAAAGTCAAAGGATCGACAATCTTTACCTCTTCCAAAGCATCAAATCCAAACTCAAACCGAAACCCATATTCCCCATTCGCCGGAAACAGATCAATTGTATCGCCCATTACGCGAAAGTTCCCGCGTTCAAACGCCAGATCATTTCGGTGATATTGCATCGAAATTAAAGTCCAGATAAAACCGTCTTGCGATATCTCGCTAAACTCGGCTTCATTGTCCGTCCATCGTCCATCTTTTCGCCAGAGCGGCAAAGACATCTCCAAATAATGCGCTGGCGAACCGATGCCATAAATACATGACACCGACGCAATGACAATCACGTCTCTTCGCGTCAAAAGTGCTTCCGTTGCGCCGTGACGCAGTCGATCAATCTCGTCATTAATTGCCGAATCCTTTTCAATATAAGTATCGGTTGAGGCGATATAAGCTTCTGGTTGATAGTAATCAAAATATGATACAAAATAATGTACTTCGTTTTGTGGAAAAAACTCGCGAAATTCGGAATACAACTGTGCCGCAAGAGTTTTATTATGTGCGAGAATTAAAGTTGGCTTCTTTACGTTCTGGATAATATTCGCCATCGTAAAAGTTTTGCCCGAACCCGTCACGCCAAGCAGGGTCTGTTCTTTTACGCCACGCAAAACCCCCTCCGTAAGCTGTTTGATTGCTTTCGGTTGATCACCAGTCGGTTGAAACTTCGACACTAATTTGAATTCCGCCATAATATATATTATAGCATAGACCCGCTCCGCTCTTTGTGATACAATCTAAACATAAAATTTTCAAAGGAATAATATGAAATCAAAAATTTTGAACGGATTAACCAACCAAAAATTCCTAAGTATTTTAACTAGCATAATTTTTGTCGCATGGCTAGTTACATTCATCTCCGAATTTGGCGCATCAGCGAGTTCTGCAGACGAATCAGTTGGTGGCTGGGTCGTTATTGGCGGAGTCGTAGCTACTTGTTTATGCCTTTCTCCAGTCGCAGTACTTACTATACTGAATGATTTAAGCCTAAATCCAACAAAAAAGTTTCTCTTCATTTTTAACGTCGATCAGAAAAAGTTATTGATCGCGGAGCTAATTTTCGCAATTATTTCATTATTTATTCCATTATTCACTTTGCAATTTTTCACTTTAGAAATCTGGCAAGGCATCGTTTTGACGCTAGCGACGCTAGTTTTGACAGCTGGATACGCTACGCGCCTCGCTAAAAAGAGATTCTAGTTAAAGCTAACCTGATAAAAAGCGTTGTAATCTTTACAACACCTTTTACAGCGACCTAGATTTTTTATTCCTCTTCTTTTCGCTTCATCGTTGGGAATGGTACCGCTTCGCGTCCAGGCACGCCCTCCAAAAGCCAGAAGTTTCGTTCCGAGTTCCCCCAACCACAAGCTGGCGGCATGCCATATTCAAGCATCTCGACAAAATCGCGGTCAAGCATCTGGGCTTCTTCATCGCCGGCATCGCGCGCGGCTTGCTGCTCTTCAAATCGCTCGAGCTGGTCCAACGGATCATTTAATTCTGAGAAGCCATTGCCCATCTCCGTCCCAGCGATGATTGGATGGAATCGTTCGGTCACCAACGGATTCTCCGCTGACTTTTTCGCAAGCGGTGAAAGTGACAACGGTTCCTCAATCAGCCAATATGGTCCAGCTGAAGTTTTGCGAATTAATTTCCAAACATGGTCAATCAAATGCGGTGTCGTAGTTGAAGGGTCAATCTCGACGCCATTCTCCCTCAGAACCTTCAAAAGTTGTTCTCGATCCGGATTAAACACATCAACCCCAAACCGATCCTTTAATAAATCCGCATACTTCATGCGTGGCCACTCGCAGTCTAAATCGATTTCAAACCCGCCCACATTAAACTTCAGCGTCCCCCACGTTTCCATTGCGACATATTTCATCATCTCTTCGTAAAATTTCATTCCGTCTTCATAATTTTCGTATGCCGCATACGCTTCAAACGCAATATGCTCCGGCAAATGCTCATCATCAACGCCCTCATTTCTAAAACGCGGACCAATATCATAAACTTTTTCAAACCCGCCACCGAGTAACCGCTTCAAAGGTAACTCATGTGAAATTCGAAGATAGAAATCTTCATCCAGGGCATTCATGTGTGTGACAAATGGGGTTGCATCTGCCCCGCCAGTCGTATGTTCCAAAACCGGAATATTAATCTCAACGAACCCATGTTTGTTCATAAAGTCGCGCGTTGCTTTCCAGAATTTTGAGCGGCGAACTAGTCGTTCTCGGACTTCAGGGTTAACATTCATATCAACATAACGTCGACGATAGCGTTCTTCTTTATTTGTGAATTGTTCCGGTAATGGTCGTAAGGATTTTGTAAGTAGTCGGACGAAATCCGAGAAAACCGAGATCTCGCCAGTCTGTGACTTCCCGACAACACCTTTAACTTCAATAAAATCCCCAGTATCTAAAAGTTTGATATCATTCGCTCCAAGTAATCCTTCCGGAGTTTGTTCAGAAGAGGCTTTCATGAAAATCTGAACTTCGCCAAAATAATCACGAATTTTAATGAAGACTAGCTTCCCAAACGAGCGAATCGCCACAATTCGCCCCGCGACAGTCACTTCCTGCCCGTCTTTTTCATCAAAATGATTAACCACGTCGCTGATTTTTGTGTTGCGATTACTTTTTGCTGGATATGGGTCAATTCCCCTCTCTCTCAGCTCATTTAATTTTCGTAATCTTTCATTTCTATAGTCTTCAAGTAACATAATATAATTATACCATAAATCACCCCCGTTGCAACCTATTGACATAACCATCACTTTAAGATAAACTCTAAAAGGATAAAAATGGAGTAAGTCATGATAAAAAAGAGCGTTAGTCTTACCGCTGAAGGAAAAAAAGAATTAGAACAGGAGCTCGAAGACCTTATTAAGAGTCGTCCAGAAATTGCTGAGCGTATCGCCACGGCTCGTGCTTTTGGCGATTTATCCGAAAACGAAGAATATAGCTCTGCCCGCAATGAGCAAAAGCTTGCCGAAAGTCGTATTCTTGAAATCCAAGAAATTTTGAAAAACGCAAAAATTATTCGCGCCGGTAAAAAAGATTCCGTTACTCTTGGCGTTACTGTCGTCCTCGACATGGGCGGTCGGATGGTGGAATATACGCTCGTAGGCCCAACTGAAGCCAATCCTCTAGAAGGTAAAATTTCAAATGAATCTCCAATTGGCAAAGCAGTTTTTGGCCGTAAAGCCAGCGAAGAATTCGATTTCAATGGCAAAAAAGTCAAACTAGTAGAAATTAAATAAACTTTTCACAAAGATAAATAAATAACTTCCCCGCCAAACCCGTATTAATATTGAATATCTTAGCACGGAGCTAAAAGTCCGCAAGCGAACCTTGAAGGGTTACGACCCTTCATAGAGGCGAGCCCGCCCGTAACGACGGGACGGGCGAAGCCGGTTCGCGGCGGAACTTTTTGCGATTTGTGAGAACTACAAATTGGATAGGAATTTATCAATCTTCACGATTTTAGGCTCCCCAGTTGCCCTAGAAGTAACTTCCAAAGAATCCTCAGCTAAGGTCTTTTCGGAAATCACAACTCGGTATGGGATACCGATAAGGTCTGCGTCTGCAAACTTTTCGCCCGGACGGACGTCGCGATCGTCCAGAATCATCAATTCTTCATGACCCTTATAGATTTTCACCGCTTCCTCGGCACCTTCATCGCCGATTCCAACTACATAATATTTAAATGGCGCAATTGACTCTGGCCAGACAAGGCCTTTTTCGTCGGCATATTTCTCCGCAACTACGCCCATAGCACGAGAAATACCAATTCCGTAGCAACCCATATAAATCTTTTGCAAATTGTTATTCTCGTCGGTATAATTTAGCTCCAACGGATCTGAGAATTTAAGCATTAACTTAAAGATGTTTCCAACTTCTGCCGCACGAGTTTCAGAGAATTTACCTTTCGTTGTACCGAACTCTGCTAAAATCTCATCGGTGAACACTTCTTTATTGAACACCAACGAACGATCTTCATTATAATAAACAGTGTCTTCCCCTACCGGCAAGAAAGTCTGAAATTCGTGGGAGTATTTCGAAAAGATTCCGCCCGAGGCAAAAGTCTCATAAGTACAATCACCCAATCCAATACGCTCAAAAACATTTTTGTAAGCTTGCTCCGCTTTTTCGTAGAAACGGTCGAGGTCTTCTTCCGAAGTATGGAAACTGTAAAGATCTTTCATTAAGAACTCGCGTCCACGCATAATACCAGACTTCGCACGTTTCTCATTGCGGAATTTGGTTTGGAATTGATAAATCGCCAACGGCAAATCTTTATAACTCGAAATATAGTTTTTTAACATTTCGACCATTGGCTCTTCATGGGTTGGTGCAAGGCCAAGTGTTCCGCCCGAAGCTAACTCGGTCTTAAACCAAATATCAACCTCTGCATCCGAAAAACGCCCAGTTTTCTCCCATGGCTCCGGATTCTGCAAGGTGGACATCAAGACCTCTTCGCAGCCAATTGCATTCAACTCTTCACGGACGATATTTTTAATTTTTTCAAGCACTCTTATCCCAAAGGGTAGATAATCATAAATTCCGGCCATTTCTTTATGAATAAAGCCCGCACGCGTCAACAGCGCGCCGTTAGTTGATGTTTCTTCCTTTGGCGCCTCTCTCAAGGTCTTGATAAAAGTATTATTCATTTTCATAATGTATTTAATTATACCATGAAATTAACTTATGCCAAGTACATAAACCAGATAAAAAGCTACTCCATTTTTCACTATATGGGTTAAAATGCTTGCATAAATAGTCCCAGTTACCTCTCGGAGTCCACATAAAACAACCGACAACGCAAAGACATTCACGCCAACATTCCATTGAAAATGCACCAAACCAAACAACAACGAGACTAGCAGTGTTGAAATTAATACTCCTACCTTCTCCGGAACTTTTCCGAGCAACTTCTCGCGCATTTTGCCATAGAGCCAGCCTCGAAAAATTATTTCCTCTGCGATTGGGGCAACCACCACTAGCGTTAAGAAAGCTATAATCCTATCGCCGCCACTCATGTAGATATTGAATCCGGTATTTTGGGCCTGTCCTGCGTCAAACCAAGGAATCATACTAAAAAGACTAACTAGAACGGATCCGAATAGGGTCGCAACAATGAAGCCGATTGGCGCTAATCCAATATCCGTCCAAGTCGGTAACTCCGCCAAACCAAGCTCTTTTCTCGAAGTCTTCCATTTTTTAAAGATTTTCGCCGGAACAATAATAATTAATAGTAGTGCCACCACATACGAAAGTGCCGAATAAGTTGCGGTCCAGACTGGCTGCGCAAAGGTCTCTTTCCCTAAAATAAATAATAGTAAGTAGCCAATCAAAAGCTGCGAAACCACAACTGAGCAAAAAACCCAAACCACCATCAAAAACATACTCAGCATTGCTTTTTCTAATTTACGTTCCTTCTTACTCATTTTACAATCCTCACGACGTCAAGAATCGTAATGATAAACATTATCGCCAAAAGCACCATAAAGGCTCGCGACACGATCTTCTCCTCGATCTCTTTAGTTAATTTTTTCTTGCGGATTTTATAAATTGCAATTAAAAGCCATCTCCCACCGTCTAGCGCCGGGATCGGCAAAACATTCATGCATGCCAGCGAAATGGAGATAATTGCCGCTAGAAAAGCTAGATTGGTCGGACCGGCGGCGGTAAAGCTTGGAAAGAGAGTCCCGATAATCCCAACCGGTCCAGAAACCGACTCCCCAACCGTCGAAATCGACTCTTTTCCGGCATCACGAACCGAAGAATCAAAACTAAGTTGTGCCCCAACCCCAGAAATTAAATTCCAAACTAAATCGCCCAGACCTTTGAAGGTCTCCCCGGTGATTTGTAAAGTCAACCCTGCCCCCACGATTGGCGCTGACCAAGTCGAATAAGACAGCCCCTCCTCCGCCCACATCGAAACCCCGAGCAAATATTCCGCCTCAGTCCCATTCAGCTGCGCCAATAAATCCTGCTCATGCTCAGTTGGTTCACATTCCTTAACTGTCATTTTCCCGTCGCAATATCCCGTTCCATATCTTAACACTGTATAATTTGCCACTTCCCCCGCGTGTACCTCATTATATGCTGCAAAATCCGCCAAACGCGTAAAGCTCTCCCCGCCAATCTTGATAATTTTATCCCCCTCCAGGAACCCAGCTTTCTCTGCCGGAGAGCCTTCTGCCACTTTTTCTACCACCACGGCGATATCGTTCCGTCGCGTATCTGAGTCAATCGTAAACTGCCCCTCCAAAAATTCCGGCATCCCAGTCCAGGCTAAAATCGTCAAGATTACAAACGCTAGAAGCCAGTTCATCGCTACGCCACCGAACAGTATCTTCGTCTTCGTCCAAAAACTCGCCGCCCCAAAAGTCCCAGCCCGCTCATCCTCAGCACTTTCGCCATCCATCTGGCAAAAACCACCAATCGGCAGCCAGTTCAAACTAAAAATCAGACCTTTTTGCGGCTTCTTCCATTCACTTTTCGGCAACCTTTTCCACTTCCCGGTCTTAGCATCTTTCACCCAAGCAATCGCTTTCGGCGGAAAGCCGATCCCGAACTCGAGTACCTTAACGCCATTCCGGCGCGCCATGATAAAATGCCCAAATTCATGCGCCGTAACCAGCAGCATTAAAACCAATAGTCCAACAATTACCCCAACTAATATATCCATAACCCTATTATACCACTATTTTCCAAAACGCCGGTTACGTTTTTCGTATTCAGCGATAATCCCCTCAAGATCTGCCTCGGTCATATCTGGAAAATATTTTTCCAAAAATAGAAGCTCGGCATAAGCCGCCCGCCAAAGCATAAATCCCGAAATTCGCTCTTCCCCCGAAGTTCGAACCACCATATCAACATCGGGCACCTCTGGGCGATAAAGATGAGAACGAATTGTCTCTGGTGTAATCTCTTCCCCAGCATCAATCACTTTCCTAGCCGCATCTGCAATTTCCTGTTCCCCGCCATAATTAAAACAGAAACACGCTGTAATCCCCGTACATTTCGCCGTCAAGGCCTCCGCCTCTTCCATCAGGGACATCAGTTTTGGGTCAACCTTCTCTTTTGACCCCAAAATTAACAATCTGGCGTTATTTTCCGCCATCTTCTTCGCCAACCGAACAATCTGGCTCGCCGCCAGCTTCATAATATTTGAGACCTCAGCCTCACTCCGACCCCAGTTTTCCGTACTAAAAACGTAAAAACTAATAAACGGGATTCCGTGCCTCGCAGCCGCCCCAATCAGGGCTTCAATCGCTTCTAAGCCCTTTTTATGCCCCTCTAGCGCGTTTAACCCCCTTTCCTTGGCCCAACGGCGGTTTCCGTCCGCAATCACTCCTAGGTGCCTTAAAATCATTCAAAATCTCCCATTTTTCGCGAAAAATGCCTAAATTTTCATAATTTCGTCAGATTTTGCCTTAAATTCGACGTCGATTTTATCCGAAAATTCCTTCGTCAAATCATCAACTTCTTTCTCGGCCCGCTTTTTAACATCTTCACTAAGGTCTTCCGCTGCCTTAAGTGCTTTCCTCGCATCTTCTCGTACATTCCGAATCGCCACCTTCGCCTGCTCGACTTTTGCCGACGCATTTTTCACAATTTCCTTCCTTCTTTCCTCTGTCAAAGCCGGAATCGGCACTCGAATCACGCGCCCATCATCGGCCGGATTTAACCCTAGCGACTGGTCAGCTCGAATTGCGCTAGAGATCGCCTGGATTGAAGATGGATCAAAGGGTGTAATCACAAGCAGCGTCGCATCTGCTGCCGTCACGTTCGCAACCTGATTAAGCGGTATATATTGCCCATAAACCTCAGCCTTAACCCCAGAGAGCATATCTGGATGCGCCCGCCCCGTTCGCACTTTTTTCATCTCATCCTTGAACCGCTGGACAACTTCCTCCATTTTTTTCCGGTCTTCATTCATATCAAACATAATAACTCCTTATTTTATGCCCTAATTATACCATGTTAGAGCTATTTATTCGGTAATTTCATTAGTATATGTTCGATATCATAATCTACTATACGAGACTTTCATTTTCTTCAAATATTCAATTTTGTCTTCTCGTTTTGGTTCAACGAGCCCGTCGTTCGAAGCGTTCATCATGAAGCGGTCGGCCTCTTCGGCGGGATCGGGCAGGAGGAGAAAAGGGCTATCTTCAAGACTATATTTATCTTTTAATATCCAAACTTCTTTCTCGAAATTATTATAATCATCTACGCAAAAATCATCCACATTTTTTATGATATACTTTTCATAAAGCTTTTTTATTTCTAAAAGAATACTCTGGTCGTCCATAACCTTATTATAACATAAAAAACCACCTCTTTCGAGGTGGTCTCAAGGTTGAGCGATTACTTTCCAGGGCCAGAATAATATTTTCTCCTTCCCATAGAGTCCGTAATCTCTTCGATTCTTTTTCCGGACTTAAACTTTGTGTCTGGACCATAATGGTCGTGATGAGAATCGAAGTATTCCCTGTCGACATGCCCATCGCAGATGAGTGCCTGACCACTATTCACGCCAGTTCCTTTGCACCATGTAACTTTGTGGTCGCCAATCCAGCCATGGCGCAACTTTCCCCACTGGCCTTTGCTAGGATAAGAAACTAACGATGGATCCGTATAATTTTGCGACCCATGCCCCTCAAACGCTCCGCGCTGATAAGTTTTTCTCCCGAACTGGTCAAGCGCGGTATGCCCATGCCCCAATCCATCACCAGAGCCTAAGCCGCCATGATAGATTTGCGTCGTGCCGTCCGCTTTTTTGACGATTTTCGCACTATTGCGTTCGGCCCAATGCACACCAGCCTTATCAAGAGTTCTTTCGCGTTCAGATTTCTTCGCACCCTTAACCTGTTCGAGCCTCTTTTGGAACGCTTCCTTCGCTCGCTTATGGTCTTCTGACGCTCTCTCGAACTCAGCTTTAAGACGATCGCGTTCGGCCTTAAGTTGCTTAAACTCGGCCTCCAGGCGCTGATGTTCCTCTTTTGCCTGTTCCATATTCGTCCCATACTTCCCGGTAGTGTTCACTGCTCCTTTGCATCGCTTCAAATTCGCGATTCATCACCTCTTTTGCTGTGTTTCTTCTCTCCCATGCTTCTTGACTTAACTCGTAGGCATAGTCCGCACGCTTTCTTGCGTCGTCTAACCTTTGCCACGATGCCTGCTTAGTCTGGAATAATGACTGTTCCTCTGCTTTTAGTCTGTCTAATTCGTAATCTCTCGCCACACATAGTCACCAACCTTTCTGAATAACATAAAAGTTTGAGGCGGGAAGCCTGCTAAATATATTATATCATATTCTTCCCAATAAATCAAAAAATACGCCCCTCAGGGCGTATTTTTTGAGAAGCATTTTTACTCGGTTACCCCAAGCTCAATTCGCTTAAACTGTCGAACAGTAATATTCTCGCCAGTTTTTGCAATTGCTTCTTTGATAAACTGCTCAACCGTCTTCGAATCATCCAGGATGTATGGTTGGTTCATCAAAACTTTATCGGCGAAAGCTTTCTTGGCCTGACCGGCAAGAATCTGCTCTTTCATATTTTCCGGGCCCTTGAAGTTCGCCTCAAGCTCAGCCATTTTCGCATCACGCACCTCAGCCGGAATATCCTCTTCCGAAACATAAAGTGGCGCCATCGACGCAATTTGCATTGCAATTTGGTGAGCCAAAGTCTTAAATTCGTCAGTCTTCGCAACGAACGAAGTCTCGCAGTTAACCTCAACGATTGCCCCGAGGCGACCATCGTGAATATAGGAATCAATTACACCCTCGCGAGTTTCGCGATCACCGCGCTTCTCAGCCTTCGTCAAGCCTTTTTTACGCATCGCTTCAAGCGCTTTGTCGAAATCGCCATCCGCCTCAACCAATGCCTTTTTCGCATCCGTGAGTCCTGCGCCCGAAAGCTCTTTTAATTTTTTGATTTGTTCGACCGAAATCTCAGCCATAAAACCTCCTAATTATTTTTTACCTTCTTTGATAGCTTCGACAAAGTAATCGAGGACGAGCTTCGTTGCCTTAATCGAGTCATCATTCATTGGAATAACATAATCAATCATCGTTGGATCGATGTTGGTATCAGTCAAAGCAAAAACTGGAATATGAAGCACATTCGCTTCCTTGATTGCGTTCTTATCTTCAATCGCATCAGTCACAATCACTGCAGCTGGCTGCTCAGACATCTCTTTGATTCCGCCATAGCGTTCATTAAGCGCATCAATTTCTTCTTGGAAGCGTTGCACTTCGAGCTTCGAATAACGCTTTTCGAGCTCACCAGAAGCCATCCGCTTCTCAAGATCTTTAAGTTTCTTGATTTGGCGGTTAACAGTCTCGACGTTCGTCAAAGCCCCACCGACCCAGCGAACCGTAACATATGGCATTTCAACCGACTCAGCAGCTTCTTTAACGATCTCTTTCATCTGTTTCTTTGTACCAACGAAAAGAACTTTCTTGCCGTTCTTTGCGATCTCGGTGACTTTTGGAAGAGCTTGCTCAAGAGCTTCGACCGTCTTTTCAAGGTTAATAATATGCGCATCCTGGCGCTTTGAGTGAATATATGGCGCCATCTTTGGGTGCCAGCGGCTCGTTTTGTGCCCAAAATGTGCACCAGCTTCGAGCAGAGCTTTCATATCGACACTAACTGTCATATATGATTTCCTTTCTCTTCGTTTCCGGGCCTCTTCGACGCTCCCACGTCAGGAAATCCCCCAGAAACTGTTTCGTTAAATACTATATAATTCCATTATATCACACACCTCTTAAAAAGTCAAGAAAAACCCCTGAACTTCCGAGTCCAGGGGTTTAAGGTTATACGGATATTTTCTCCAGATAGCGTCGGTCGTAAACGTCCCATTCATCACCTTCATGGATTAAACCATAGGTTCTAAGAACTTCAACTAGCTCTTTTAGCGTCTTTTTGCCGACATGCTCCATTGCTACTGCTCTCTTGACGCCACGATTGTAGATTGTCTTGAGCGAAACATTGCCAACATACCGATCGCCACCGACTATTCCGAGCCCTGCGGTTTTGTCGATCCTGTCGGAGCCATACTCCAGGCAGAGCCTGCCATATAATCTCCTCGACATCGGGACCAAATTAATCTCGATATCGGCACTCGATCGTTTAGCCTGTCTTAATTTTTCAAGAGCCCTTTTCAAAATCTTCCTAACCCGATACTCGGTCAGGTGTAAATCGGCGGCAATTTCGCTAGGCCCTTCCGCTTCTCTAAAGCGCAGTAAAACTACCTGTTCTTCGAGTGACGTCAGACAAGATAAAGATTTCTCAATTCTTAGATCAAAGTCCTCTGGAAGCTTCTCAATTGTCCCGAATTCGTCTTCGCCAATCACAGTAAGAAGCAGCCATTCTTTCCAACTCATCTAAAAAGCCTCCTTAGCCGACCTATTAAAATCCAGTTCCGTAAATTCTTCAGCGCAGCCTCCGCTTCTTCACGTACTTGATTTTCCGTTATCTTAAGTTTCATCCCGATAGTCGCATAATCCAGCGGCTCTCTCTCAGCGCCAAAATACAGCTTTATAATCTCTTCCCGCGTTGCCGATGTAGCTTTTTCAAGCGCATCGTCAATCACGCGCTCCAGACCGCTACCATCAATATCAACGCAATCCACAAACTGTCCCAGCTCCTCAAGATTTTGCACCAAGAACTGAGAGACCGGCACTGGTCTCTCCGATATAATATGTCGGAATAGCTCCTCACGCCAGCTTAATTTGAATAACGCACATTTCTCATAATGGGAGAAGAACCTCGACACTTCGCTTTTCCTACAAATTAACGCGCCCGTAACTCTGTCCAACTCCTTTGCCCAGACGTAAAGTTGCGTCATATAGACCTTATACTCTCTGATTCCCATCTCGAGTACCTTTGCGTAGTAGTCTTTCGCAAAACGCATGATCGTGTCGACTCCCTTCCGGACTTTTGCCTCAGACCCGTCACAATCTCTAGCGACTTCCTCCAAGTTTGCCTCATCGCAAATCGCGAAAATAATTTTGCGTGGTGAAGCTGCCTTGAGATCAATATACGGAAGATTATCGATTAAATCTTCAATAATTTCCTCTAGCCGCTCCGGATACGCATTTCCCTCTACCGTCTTTCTTGCTAAAATCTTGTCACAAAATCTCTGTTGCCAACTAAAATCTTTCATACCTTAGTCCCCCTTTTCTAAAATTTCACACTCTATAAGACTTACGAATATATCCGTAACTAACCTTTTAAAGTGCCTTGTTTACATACAACATTACCATTATATCACAAAACGCCTAAAAAGTCAATATTGCACACGCTTTTTACTCCAAAGCCGGCACTTTTGCTTTACTTTTTTTAGAATCTCTGATAT
>JAUNAL010000024.1 GCA_030527585.1 Candidatus Saccharimonadota bacterium | reverse complement strand
CTTTTTCGGCTTCTTCTCCTTTTTCGGCTTTGACTCGTTCGCTAATGCTTCTGCGCCTAAATTCGCCAGCTTAATTCTAAAAAGAATCATGCTGATGACAAAGAAGCCAAACGAGCCAATAAGAATGAGTTTCGGAATTAAGGTTACTAAAGACACCATAAAGGCACTGCTAGCGAACAATCCCGTTGTCATCCAAGCCGCCGACATTGTCGTCAGATAAACCAACAATATCAGCAAAGAGAAAGCGAGCAATTCCTTAAGACTGCTTCCCTCTTTCCAGAACCAGTAAATCAGGTAACCAGAAATCGCAAGCATCGCGATAAGGAAAATTGGTGCAAGCCACAGGGCTCCCGCTACCTTAGGTGACAGATAGTTGATTAAACCAACTTCCACACCAATAATAGCGGACTTTATTAAATTGTTGCGGCTAATTTTGGTATACACCTCATTGCCGTTTTCGTCCTCTACCTTCTTGAGAGGTCTGCATCCATTCTCAAAGAGTGAGCAGATTGTTGACACTAGCCCAAATACAACCAGCGCTAAAACAATAGATAAAAATAACGTCATCACGTTACCTCCTTTTTATATTTGTTTTCGGGGGCAACGCCCCCAGGATTATGGGGGGACGTCCTATTTATAGGCATCAGATCTCTGTGTTAGAAATCTGAGATGATTCGGTTGTTAATGGTCGTCTCAATTTTGTCTAAACACACCAAAACTCAGACTACCTTAATTGTAGCACACTTTCTCAATTTTGTCAATAGTATAAGCACTTTTTTGTGCTTATGTCTAAAAAATACTGCAACAAGAAAAAATCCCGGTAAATTACCGAGATTTTCTCAATGTTCTTAGCTTAAACCTTAGCTGCAATATTTGACGACCTCAGCTGAAGTCAGGTCACGAACGATTTTTCCGTCCTGATCGACCCAAACCATTACAGCCCGAATTCTGCCGTCATACGCAGCCTGGCGAGCGGCAAAGATACCAAGGATTGTTCCATCCTTCAGCACTCCATTCTCCCTGTAACGGAAGCGGAACGCCTCACGAATGGTCAGACTTTCCGGCTCTTTTACCGGTTTCGGCGGCTCTAGAACCTTACCAGTTGAGTCATCGCCTGACCCTTCAGACAAAATCCCTTTGACCGTAAACCCAGTCATAATCTCGGTCACAGTCGCCTGAATCATTTCCTTCAGCTCCAGTTCCGTCATGTCTTTGACGGCCGTTGGCTTCGAATCAGGCTTCGTTCCCTTTGCCGTTGTTGTAGGCTTTGTCGTTGTCGGTTTTGGCGTCTTTGCCGTTGTTGTAGGCTTAGACGTCGGCTTCGCCGTCGTCGTAGTCGTCTTCGCAACAGTCGCTGACGCCCCAACCGAAGTTTCCTTCGTGGTAGTTACAGCTACCTCCTTGTCGTTACCTTTTGCTGCAGCTGCTGCTGCTTTCTCCAGTTCTTTAGTTTTCATCTGAAACCCCTCCTAAAAAGATATTTGTTAAGCTACTGACCCTATTATAGCACACTTGCTCTAAAATGTCAATGCTTATTCAACATTAAAGTTGTCCAGGCAAGGAACAACCAGGATTTCTCCCTTCTTGTCAACGAAAACTTCCGCCGGCCTCAAGAAACCACCTGAGATGATAATTTTTGCATCGAACAGCTTGCAAACTGTTTCCTGGCTAATCATCACTGCTTTCGTCGCCCGATCAAACGCCTCCATCAGCTCGTCGGTTTTCACCTCACCTTTCTGCAATAAGCCATCGAGAATCTCTTGAGACTCCCTCAGCTTCTTCTTGTTTTCGGCGCTTGGCTCTGCCACGCTAGCCTCCATGAAACTCCTCGCTGCCGCCCATAAAACTTCTTTGCTACTCAATTGTTCACTCACAAAAGTGTCCCCCTTTTTCTTGAATCAAATTTTTAAGCTACTCCCCTAATTATATCACACTTTATCAAAATTATCAATCCACTCATTTCCCTCCTTGACATCTAACCCCAAAATGTGCTAAGATATGAAAGCGTCTCGGAAGCTAAATTTAGAATCTGAGATAGTACTTTTCAAAAGGAGGACAGTAACAATGTGTATGTGTCAAAAAAATAACTCGGAGGTAGTTATCCCAATCCCTCCATACATCGACCCCGAACTTATCGAGGTTTGGGTAGAAATTCTTGGCGCGCCAGTCGTTCTTGAGAAGCTTGAGGCTTTCTTCGAATTCACAGGAATCGAACCGATTGAAGAAAAGACTTTTGTCAATCTAGACGACGATGATTTCTGCGAAGAATGCGGAAAGCCAAAGAACGAATGCGAATGTATTTGCGAAGGTTGCAGTAAACCAAAGAGCGAATGTGAGTGCGAAACAGGTTGCGAATGTGAAGGTTGTTCATGTGGCTGCGAAGAGGACCCAGAAGAAGTAGTATGTGATCTTGACACCTGTGCGGAATTCTCAGTTGGTAACCAACTTGTTGGAGCTTTAGGTGCGAACATCGATGCATTTTTAAACGCTTTGGCAAACATGGTTAACACAGTGAGCGACTACAACGATTTCTACGACGACCTCGAAGACGAGGACGAATTGGATGGACCTTGCGCAGAGTGCGATTAAGTTCTCCGCCCCCGCTATATGCGGGGGCTTTTTCTTGGAATGAATATTTTTAAAGCGAAACATAAAGAAAACGCCAAGCTGGCGTTTTCAGAGCGAGTCCCCGTGAAGACGGGCGACGAACGGGTTTCGTGTAAAAATATTCATTCCAAATTTTGGTGCGGGTAGAGAGAATCGAACTCTCATCTCAAGTTTGGAAAACTTGCATACTAACCACTGTACTATACCCGCGTTTTTAATGGGGTGGGATATCGGGATTGAACCGACGACCTTCTGGACCACAATCAGACGCTCTAACCATCTGAGCTAATCCCACCATATGCTCCATTATAACACTTTTGACAGGATAAGGCAACGGAATATTCTAAGCGAAACATAAAGTTTGATAAGGGCGCCTTTGGCGGTTACGACCACCAACAGAGCCGAAGTCGCCCCGTGACGACGGGAGCGACGAGGCGTCGCCCGTTCAAACTTTTGTGAAGCTTTGCGTTATTTTGTGCCTTTTGGTGGCGGCGTAAACGTCTTCGGCCTTGGAGAATTCTGCGCCGCCGTCCCCATAATCCCCGATCGATCATAACCCCCTATATTTTGACGGTTATTTTCAATTTTTTGCCGTTCCCTAAAACTCTGCGCCGAAACCGCACCCATTCCTCCCCCACTTTGAGCCTTAGCATATGCCGAAGAATGAAAAATATCTTCTTTTTTCTCTTTCATCACATATTTCAAAAATGGATTATTCATTTTCCTACTTCGGTAATAACAGAAACGCTACCGTCCCCGCTGTTGCGCCTAAGATAATCGTCAAAATAATCGCTACGACCGTCCCGACCTTCGAATCTTTTTCTGGCTTCGTAATAATCGTCACTGGCCCACTCGGGGTCTCAACCGGAACTTCCACCTTTTTCTGATAAACATTCTTCGAAAGCGGTCTTTTTTTCACTTTATCGGTATTCACAAACGGCGAAGTTTTTACTGGTGCTTTCGGAATTTTTACCACCTCGAGGTCTTCGGTAGTCTTTTCCGCTTTCTTTACAGCATTCTCAAGCACTCGCTCAGTCTTCATGCTCTCTTTAACCGAAGCCTTCACGGTTTTCGCTTTCGCGCTCGCTGCAGTCTCTGTCTCTGGCTTCATCATCTTCGGCGCACTCGACAACGGTCGTTTTTTCACATCGGTCTTCACAAATTTTGGTTGAAAATCCTCAATTACTCCAAATTTTGGCATTGCCGAACCCGAAGGAACCCCAGCCGGACGTTTTCGCTCCACCAAAATCGCCTCTACCTGGACATCCTGGACCTCAGAAACCACCTCTGTAGGTTTTTTAGGAGGTTTTACCGCCGGTCGCGCCGGCACAAAATCCATGTATTTTCCGCTCATGATCTAACTCTTTTTGCTGTCTCTATTATATCAGCGAATTGACTCAGAATCAACCCTGAGCCCCCAACTAATAATCCATTCACCCCAGGAACAGTCAAATATGCCCCCGCATTCGACGGATTTACGCTTCCGCCAAACAAAACTGCCGTTTTTTCCGCTGTCTCACCCCCGTAAACTTCTTTCAGAATTTCCCGAACTAGCTTCACTACTTCCGCAATTTCGTCCGGAGAGGCCAATTTTGCCCCCTTAGCGCTCGAGATAGCCCAAACTGGCTCATATGCCACTAAAACTTTTGAGACGTCTTCTGCGCCAATTTCAGAAAGACCACTGAGTAACTGATCCCGAATCACATCCGCCGTCTCGCCAAAAGTCCTCTCCGACTCCGTCTCCCCAATACAAAGAATCGGCGTAATCTTATTCCGGACCGCCGCTGCCACTTTTTTTGCGACCATTTTATCATCTTCTCCAAAAATATATCGCCTTTCCGAATGCCCAATGATACAATAGTCCACTAAACCATGGAGTTGCGTAAAGGAAGTCTCCCCCGTAAATGCTCCGTAATCACGGTAAAACGCATTCTGGGCCGCAAGTTTCATCTTATGACGGTCAATCTGTAAAGAAAGCGGCTGCAAAGCGACCGAAGGTGGCGCAACTACAACCTCGACATCTCTATAATTCGGTAATCTCTTAAGAAGTTTATGAAGATAAATTGACGCTTCCCCGACCGTAAAATTTAACTTCCAGTTGCCCACGATATAAGTTTTCATAACCCTATTATAACACAATCCCTAAGCGAAACATAAAGAAAATGCCAAGCTGGCATTTTCAGAGGCGAACCCCGTGAAGACGGGCGTGAGCCGGGTTTCGCGTGGGAATTGTGTTATAATAATATTATGAAAAAAGTTTTAGCATTCGATATCGATCAAACCTTGAATGTCGCGAAAACGCCGATTACCGACGAAATCGCCGACTTGCTCATCAAATGTCTCGATCATTTCGAGATTTGCCCAATTTCTGGCCAAAAATTCGACCAGTTTTTAATCCAAATCGTCGACCGCCTACCAAACCCAACCCCTAAACAACTTTCTCATCTCCATCTTTTCGTCGCTCAAGGCACTCAATATTACCGTTATAATACCCAGAAAAAAGATTGGGAACAAGTTTATAACTACCCATTAACCGACGAACAAGTCGCCAAAATCACCGCCACCATCGAACAATCCGCCAAAGAACTCGGACTCTGGGAGGAAGATAAACTCGCTGAAGGAGACGAAATCATCGAAAATCGTCTTTCCCAAGTCACTTTCTCTGCTCTCGGCCAAAAAGCTGGCACCGAAGAAAAATACGCCTGGGATCCAGACTGTAAAAAACGTGAAAAAATTGTTGCTCGCTGCAAAGAGCTCGCTCCTGAATTTGAATACGAAATTGGCGGAACAACCTCAATTAACGCCATCACGCCGGGCATGAACAAAGAATTTGGCATGGCCCACCTCTTAGAGGAGCTAGATGTCGAAAAATCCGATGTCCTCTATTTCGGCGACATGACCCAGCCTGGCGGGAATGACTACCCAGTCGTCCAAATGGGGATCGATACAATTACCGTCCGGAACCACGAAGACACCGCTTTCGCCTTGCGCGGCATTCTTGGCGTGCTATAATATACTTATGCATATTTTAATCGTGGGCAATATTTTGAAGGACGTATATCTCGGCCTTGATTCCCGAACCGAATCCTTCGAAAAAGATTCTAATAATATAGACTGGCTAAATCTAGGTTTCGATGCTACGGAACATCGTTTTTTCAAACGCACTAGCAGCTTTGCTGGCGCCGCAATCTCCCTTGAAGTTTTCGACAAAATGCACATCCCGGCCTCAATTTCTGGCTCAACCTTCTACTTTAACGAATCCGGACCAGTTTCAAACTACCCCGCCGACGTTTATCGCTATATTTTGACTTCCGAAAATGGAGTTTCCTATTTTGTGCCTAGCGGCCCCAAAAAGACGTCTTTCTC
>JAUNAL010000005.1 GCA_030527585.1 Candidatus Saccharimonadota bacterium | reverse complement strand
ATATGGAGCCGAAGCGTACTAATAGGTCCATCGCCTTTTTATGTTCCAAGTTTTCTTTTGACAAGCCGGCTGTGGCGACGCAGGGTTTGAGAGGAAAACTTGGAAGACATAGCTAGCAATCGACGCTTAATTCGTCGAGACGTCATTTAAAATCATCACCTTATGGACATCAACAGTAACAAAAGACGTCTTTTGTTATAAATTGGTGCCCATAGTGCTGGGGTAATACCTGTTCCCATTCCGAACACAGAAGTCAAGCCCAGTCGCGCCGAAGATACTGCTCTGCGGGAAACTAGGAAGGTGCCATTTTATGAAGAAGCCACCCGAAAGGGTGGTTTTTCATTGACAAAACGCGGGGGGGGGGTAGAATAAAAGCATGAGTAATATGCAGGATAAAAAGATAAATGAGCAGGGACAGAAACCCGAGTGGGCGAAAATGCCGGTTTCGGCGACGACGGCGGGGTTGTTAGGAATTTTTCTAGGGATATTTGGGGTTCATAATTTTTATCTTGGGGAAAAGAAAAAAGGGATCACGCATTTGGCGTTGTTCGGAGGAGGCCTTCTTATGGGATTGATAGCTCCGACAACTGTTAGCCTAGGGGGAGGAAATTCGTTCGGGATGATTATGTCGTATTTTATCCTCTATGGAATGGCTATAGGGAACTGGGTTTGGGGGCTTGTTGAAGGGATTAAAATTTTGGCACGGGGAGATGCGGGGTTGGTTGAAAAGGGGTATAATATTGTGGGTTTGCAACCAGTGCAATCAGCAAAACCTGTGCAACCCGTGCAGACTAGAAAGCCAGAGATGGATTATATGCTACAGAGTGAATATATTGGCGGGAGAAAAAAGAAGTCGGCGACGGCGGCGGGGGTGATGGGGATGTTGTTGGGTTTTACGGGGGCGCATGATTTTTATATTGGCGAGATTGGAAAGGGGGTTAGTCATTTTCTTGCTTTTTTGGCTGGGGTTATAGTTAGGATTATGGGTTCAATGGTTTTACCGCCAGACCATAAAGGAATTATACCACGTGAGCAGGCGGCGCTTATCGGGCAGGCGGAATTTGTGGGGAACTGGCTGATTTTGGGTAGCTGGATTTGGGGGTTTATCGAGGGAGTTTTGATTTTGAACTGGGCATCAAGAGCGGCGAAAGGTAAACGAATTTATAATAATTTGCGACCCGGGGATAGCGGATTGGCCTATTCTCTGGTAGGAACAATCATTGGCGGGATGATATTTGGATTTATAGCGTGGTGTTCTGGGCAGTATGTCGTAACATGCGTAACGGGGAGCGCCTATGAGTGCACGATGGCATCACAAGGTTACGGTTGGGGCATTATTTTTATGGTTCCGTTAGCGATTCCGATTTGGATTTTCTCGGGAATTGGGTTGGGGCGGCGAAAAAGGAGTAGAAACCCGAATCTGGTGAAAGTTTTGAGTATTTTGGGTTTCGTGTTTTCCAGTGCACCGTTTTTGGCAATTTTTGCTCCTTCTTTAATTATAAGTATTTTGAAATAACAGGAAGGAAGAGAAAAGTGCGCGATATGAAAAAAGACAAGGTGCGGCCAAAAAATAAACAGCACATGACGGTCTCTAGACTGTTGGCCATAATTTCGGTTTGGCTTGGCGGGGCTTGCGCCGTGGTTCCTATTGTGGTTGCGTCGATAGGTTTTCTCTCTCGCTGGGGAAATCCTGCGAGTGTAGCCTCGAAGCTTCTTCTATTATTGCCATATACTTTTATAGGGGCAATTGTGATTGGAATTATAAGTATAGTCAGAAGCCGAAAAGATTTCGATGCGAGGGCAAGGGAGCTTGGGTACAGGGGGATATTGTTGCCTATAATTGGGTTTACGATATATTTCATAATGATTACTTATATGTTTAGGAGTGGGTAGATATGGAGAGAAAGAGAAGAAGTAATATAAGTAAGAAAGCCTCCTGGCGGGCTTGGGCTGGGGCTGTTTTGGGGTGCTGTCTGCTGTTTGTAAATACAAGTATGGCCATTTATGCAATAATCCATTGCGTGCAGTCAAAAAGTAATTGTATGGATAGAATATGTAGTTGTATTGGTGTGGAACAGGGTGCTTACCTAGTGGCGAATTTTTTGCTGCCAGTCAATCTTTTGGCTTTGACTTTTTCTGTCAATAGTATTAAAGCATATAAGAGAAGAGTAAGATTGAAGAACAACTTGGTTTTAGGGGTGATAGGTATATGCTCCTCAGTTGCTTCTTATTTTATTCCGTTAATAGTTGGGAGCTTTTTATAGATAATACGAATAAGTTTGATAAAGATATGAGTAAAGGAGAATAAAGATATGAATAGAAATAATTCGATAGAGTATGATGTGGAATTACGGAAAGCGACAAAAATTAGTGTAGCTTCAGTGGTTGCCGGGACTATCAATATTGCGTTGGGCCTTTATATATTAATTGTGTTCTTACAAAATGATGATCCGAGTACTAAATCGGTTACTTTGCTGGGGTTATTTATTTTTAATATCCCGCTTAGTGTTGCCGGGATAATTCTAGCCAAGAAAGCCTTAGAGGTTTTGAATGTTTTCCCCCTTGCTAGGCAACAGATTTTTTTAGCGCAAATTGGGAAGATTTTGGCATGGCTCCCGATCGCCGTGACGGCGATAATGGCTATCGTGGCGAATGGCATGAACCATTTTAATTTGTTTATTTTGGGTCGCTAACGTTTAGCGGGTAAAAAGTCGCGGGTGTCGCGACTTTTTGTTTGAGAGGAGATTACTCTTCGTCTTCGGTTTCTTCGAGAGCGGAGAGGAGAGAGTCCTCGACATTCTTTTTCTTCTTTTTCGGGGCAGCTTTCATGAGCTCGATGTCGATATCATAGCCAGTCAACTTTGAAGCGAGCCTGACGTTTTGACCTTGTTTACCGATTGCGATTGATTGTTGCTCTTCGGTTACGAAAACTTTGGCTTTTTTACCGTCGATTTCAACTTTCATGATCTCAGCTGGGCTCAAGGCTTCGCGGATATACTCAGAAGCATTATCGCTCCAGTTAATGATATCGATTTTCTCACGATCGCCGATTTCATTCATAACGGCTTGGACACGGATACCGCGACCGCCGACGAAGGTTCCGACTGGGTCGACTCCAGGGATATTGCTTGTTACGGCAATCTTAGTCCTGCGACCAGCTTCGCGAGCGATGCCCTTAATTTCAGCGGCGCCGTTTTCAAGTTCCGGGACTTCTTGGCGGAAGAGATATTCGACAAATTCGGCTGAGCCACGAGAAAGAATTAACTGTGCGCCTTTTTCATTGCGCTCGATTTTCTTAATGAGAACCTTAATGCGGCTACCAACAGCGTAATATTCGCCGTCGATTTGCTCAGAGCGGGGCATAATTCCGTTAGCGCGACCGAGGTCGATACGAACGAGCTTCGACTCGACACGAGAGACGGTCCCAGTAACGACAGTACCGATTTTATCTTCATATTCGGTAAGAACAGCGTCGTTTTCGGCTTCACGGAGACGCTGGATGACAACTTGTTTAGCGGTCATTGCGGCAACACGACCGAAGCTCTTGACCGTAAACTCTTCCTCAACGATATCGCCGATTTTAGCACCGCCGGCTTCTTTTTCTGGGATTTCGGTTGAAGGGTTATAGGCGATTTCGTCTTCAATGACTTCGCGGGCGACATAAACGGTTGCCTCGCCGCTTTTGGTGTCAAGTAGGGCGCGAACATTCATTTCACGATCGCCGTTGTCTTTGCGCCAAGCGGCAGCAATGGCTTGTTCGATAACATTTAAAACAGTTTCTCTTGGAAGGCCTTTTTCTTCAGCAATAATATCAACCATCGAGGACATTTGTTTTAGGTCTAGGTTTTCCATTTTTTCCTTTCTTTTATCTTAAAAATACCGCCGCTTTTGAGGCGCCGGTCAATTCTGTATAGTTCTATTATAGCAAAAACTTGAAAAAAGGCAAGGGTTTTGGTATAATAGAGGTAATAATTATTTACTTGTAATAAAAAAGGAACTTATGAAAATTAATGAAGAAGAGCGTCGTGCCCGGCTCTTAAAATCGCGGGCGGAAAGGTTGCCAGATATCAAAAAACAGTTTGAAGAGGCGCAGAAACGTAATTTTAATTCGAATTTTCAGCCAGGCGGGAAGGATGCGCCGGCAGCTCGAAAAGGTTCGGCAAAGAAACAGTCTGTGAAAAAGGCTACTAAACAAGTTGCACCGAAGGCAAAAACCGAAGCAGAGAAGCGAAAGGTTAATCTTTCGGTTTCAGCGAAAAAAGGCGATATGGTTCATCATCAGAGAATGCTTTCGCAGGACGTGAATGCGCAGGCGACACAACATATTATCGGGCTTCCGGTTAATAAATCTCGTTATAATGGGCTTAATGGTGAGCAGATGACGAATGCGAAGCTGAAACAGATGCGGCTCGATCCGGATTCGGTGCGGATTATTCCGATTGGTGGTGCGGGCGAGTTCGGCATTGGTAAAAATATGACAATTATTGAGTATAAATCCGAGATGATTGTGGTCGATATGGGGGTTTTGTTTGCGAGTGATGACTATCCGGGCGTAAATTATTTGATTCCGGATATTAAATATTTAGAGGATAATCTTTCTAAAGTTAAGGCGATTTGTTTTACGCATGCGCATCTTGATCATATTGGGGCTTGTAAACATTTGTTGCCAAAGTTTGGACCTTTTGTTCCGATTTATGCGACGGATTTCACGATTGGAATGATAAAACGGCAGATGTCCGAGCTTGAGGACTTGCCAGAAATGAACTATCAAGTAGTGAATCCATTTAAACATGAGAAGATTCAGGTTTCGCCGAATTTCTCAGTTGAATTTATTCATACTTTGCATTCGATTCCGGGGAATGCGGCGATTGTGGTTCGAACGCCGAATGGAACGATTTATCTTTCGGGTGACTGGCGACATGAGGAAAAGCCGATGGGGATTCAGGCGGATTATGAGCGAATTGATGAGATTGTGAAGACCGAGGGGATCGATTTGATGTTGAATGAGTCGACGAATATTGATTCGCCGGGTCGGCATCCGCATTCTGAGTATGATGTTGGTGAGAATTTGGGTCGCGTGATGGATCACTATGCGAATGGGCGAGTAATCATTTCCTGTTTCTCGTCACAGATTTCGAGGATTGAGTTAGTCTTAAAAGAAGCGGCAGCTCGCGGACGAAAAGTTGCATTTTCCGGTTTCTCGATGATTAATAACGTTGAAGTCGCACTGCGGGCGAAATCGATTAAAGTTCCAAAAGACACGATTGTGAAAATGGAAGATATTATCAAACTTCCGGATGAAAAAGTTTGTATTGTTTGTACTGGGTCGCAGGGGGAACTTAATGCGGTTCTTAATCGAATGGTGACGGGGGCGCATAAATATATTAAGATAAAATCGACAGATACGATTGTCTTCTCGTCGAATCCAATTCCGGGGAATGAGCCACATGTTGTAAATACGGTTGATGGGCTTTTGCGTGAGGGGGCGCAGGTGATCCAAAATGGCAAAACGCATTTAACTAATATTGGTCCTTTGCATCTTTCGGGCCATGCATATTATGAGGACCATGTTGAATTCCTTGAGCGAACTAAGCCGAAGAACTATATGCCGTATCATGGTGAGTTTTATATGCTTGAACATAATGCGGAGATGGCGGAGAATGTGGCAGGGATTTCGAGGGACCGGATTATTGTGGCGGACGATGGTGATGTGGTTGAGCTTTTGAAAGATCGAACGATTCGAAAAGGCGGGCGGATTCCGGTTGGAAATAAGCTTTATGATGATGCGGACCACCCAGTTCATGAGGCGGTTGTGAAAGATCGAATTCATATTTCGCGCGAAGGGATTTTTGTGATTGTTTTGACTCTGAATAAGAAGACGGGGCATTTGATGAAAACTCCAGATATTGTATCGCGAGCATTTATCTATCTCGACAATTCGGAGGAGCTAATCGGGAAGATTCGGCATTATCTTCGCCAAAAGACGGATAAGTCGATTTCGACGGACCCAGAAATGAAGGTTTTGAAAGAGGAGATTAAGGAAGATATTACACATATCTTGTTTGATGCGACGGGGCATACGCCGATCGTGATTCCGGTGATTAATAAAGTTTAAAATATATCATGGGGCGAATAATTTTATGATAGATGTAGTGATTATTGGGGCGGGGATTGCAGGATTAACTGCGGCGATTTATGCACGGCGAGCGGGTCGTTCAGTTGTTGTTTTAGAGAGTAAAACGTATGGCGGGCAGATTTTGTCGACTTTTACGGTGGGGAATTGGCCGGGTGATCCGGATATCTCAGGACCGGATTTAATGAAGAAAATATATCACCATGCGAATAATTTGGGGATGGAAATTCGGTATGAGAAAGTTTTAGGTGTAGAAGATCTCGAGGACTATAAGGAAATCAAAACGGACGAAGGGGTTATTTCGGCGCGAGCAGTGATTATTGCGACTGGCACGATTGATCGACCGATGGGGTTGGCGCGCGAGGAGGAGTTTTTTGGGCGGGGGATTTCTTATTGTGCGACTTGTGACGGGGCGTTTTATGAGGGGCGTGATGTTGCGGTGGTTGGGGGTGGAAACTCGGCACTTTACAATGCGCTTTATCTTGCGGGAGTTTGCCGACGAGTGTATGTTGTCCATCGGCGAGAGGAGTTTCGAGCAGATAAAGTGTTGGTTGATAAGGTTCAGGCGAAGGGGAATGTTGAGTTCGTAATGTCAGCTCATCCGGTGGAGATTTTGGGGGAGTCGGAGATTTCTGGACTCGTAGTTGAGGCTGAGGGGAGGCGACAAGAATTGCTTGTTTCGGGGATTTTTGTGGCAGTCGGAAAGGAACCGGCGACGGAAGTTTTTGCTGATTTAGTTAAACGGGATGAGGCGGGATATATTATTGCGGGTGAGGAATGCATGACGTCTTGTGATGGGGTGTTTGTGGCGGGGGATTGTCGAACGAAGTGCATGAAACAGTTAATTACGGCGGCTTCTGATGGCGCAATTGCGGGGAATGCGGCGGCGGCGTATGCGGGGAAGAGCTTGGCGGCGGTTTGTGTTGACGAATAGAGTGTGATATAATATTGGTAAGCCCGTTCGCGTAAGCGCCGGGCGAACGAAGTGAGCCCGGTTGGCGGAATTGGTATACGCGAGCGACTTAAAATCGCTTCTCTAACGGGATATGAGTTCAAGTCTCATACCGGGCACCAGAATTTTTGGTTCTGACGCTCGGCGTTAATACGAGCAGTTATTGTGTTGGTTTTGATTATGAATATAATGTATTGTGGTGATCGGGGGATTCGGGATGGGGTTTTGGTTTCGATTTTGTCGATTTTAGAGCATAATTCCGGTCCGATTCAGTTTTATATTTTAACGATAGATTATAAGGATACGAAGGCTTTTCCGGATTCGACGGCGAAATTTCTTGATAGGTTAGTTAAGGAGACGAATAAAAAGAGTTTCGTGAAGAAGATTGATGCGACGAAGGTTTTTGTCGAGGATTTGCCGGAGAAGAATATGGGTTCGTATTTTACGCCATGTTCGATGCTTCGGCTTTATGCGGATAAAATTCCAGAGCTTCCGAGAGACAAAATTTTATATCTTGATTATGATGTGGTTTGTCGGGGGGATTTGACGGAGTTTTATGGGACGGATTTGACGGATTTGGAGGCGGCGGGGGTGCTCGACATTTATGGGAAGAACTTTTATCATTATAACTTCCCGAAGACGGATTACATGAATTCTGGGGTGATGCTGTTTAATATGGAAGAGTGTCGAAGAAGTAAGATGTTTGAGCGAGCCGTGAAATTGTGCCAGAAGCGATGGATGATGTTGGCGGATCAGGCGGCGTTAAATAAATCGATTTCGAGGCGAAAATTGATGCCGAGAAAATATAACGAACAGGCGGAACGACCGAAGGCGGATACAATTTTACATCATTTCTCGAATAATTTTAAGTTTTTTCCGTATTTTAGGGTTCAGAAAGTTAAGCCGTTTGAGGTCGAGAAGATCCACAAAGTCTTAAAAATAACTGAATATGATGATATACTTAAGAGGTATGAAGAACTTAAAGGAAAGTTATAATGGCTAAGGCTGTATTGTTTCAGGGTGACCTCCCTAAGGAAGAGAGAGTTTTTTATTATACTTCAGAGGAAGACGATCCGATAAAAACTAAAGAGCAGGAGAAGAAACAAAAAGTCTTACTTCCTGAGGGATATGAATTTATTCCGAAGAATCCGTTTGTGAAATTATATTCTGCGGTTTTATTTCGGGGATTTAAGGTTTTCGCGAGATTTTATGCAAGATTTTATCTCCATATGAAAATCGTGGGACGGGAGAAGCTTAAAAAAGCTAAGGGGAAAGGGTATGTGATTTATGCGAACCATACGAATCCTTTTCACGATGCGTTTTCGCCAGCGCTGGTGGCGGATCGACGGATTTTTACGATTATCTCGCCAGTTAATTTGAAATTGCCGGGGATTGGGAAGTTTTTGCCGTATATTGGCGGTATGCCGCTCGGAACGAATGAAGCGGAGAAAAAAGCATTTAATGAGGCGGTCGATAAACGTCTAAAACAGAAGAATTGTTTAGTGATTTATCCGGAGGCGCATGTTTGGCCGTATCATACGGAGATTCGAAAGTTTCCGGCGGGAGATAAGTCGTTTAAATATGCGGCGCGGAATAATTTGCCGATTTTTACGATGACGACAACTTATCATAAATCGAAAGTTAAAGGGCAAGAACGTCCGGATATGACGGTTTATGTGGATGGTCCGTTTTATGCGAAAAATGGTTCAGATGATGAAAAACGAGCGGAAATGGCAGAATGGGCAGAAAAAAGTTTAAAGAAATTTGCGAAGAAAAGCAGTTATAAATATTTTGAATATAAAAAGAAGGAAGCGAAGTGAGTATTTTTAATACCGGGAAGCCAATTGTTAAAAAATTTACGAAAGTGGTGCCGATTTTTTTGACAATTAATAATGCGTATGCACCTTATGCGGCAGCGGCGATTAAATCATTGACGAAGAATACGAATAAAAAACGCTATTATCGGATTATTGTTTTGCACGATGGGCTGAGTTGGATCAGTCGACTTAGACTAAGGAATTTAGTAACGAGGAATTGTGCGATTCAATTTAAGAAAATTACGCGAAGTCTATATCTGCGGGCAATTATTCGACATTGTTCGCAGAAAAAAGGGGCGGGAGATTTCTTTTCGTCGGCGGTTTATTATTATCGAGCGTTTATCGCATCGCTTTTTCCGCTTTATAAAAAAGCAGTTTATATTGATTCGGACACGATTCTGCGTGGCGACATCGGTGAATTATTTGATATTGACTTAGAAGATAGGGTAATGGCGGCGATGGTTGATCCGAAAGTTGAGTTTATTCCGGAATTTAAGGAGTATGTCAATAATGCGGTTGGTGTTCCGTATAATGAATATGTGAATTCGGGCGTGTTGGTGATGGATTTGAAGAAACTTCGTGAAATGAAATATCTTAAAACAATGGTGGACTTGATTGAGAAATATGATTTGGATTTGGTGGCGCCAGACCAGGATTATTTGAATGTGATTTTGAGGGGTAAGATAAAGTTCTTGGATCCGATTTGGAATATGGAACCAAAGGAAGAGGAAAAGTTGCCACGGAATACAAAGTTGGTACATTTTAATTTGTGTAATAAACCGTGGCATTATAAAAATGTGCCGAGCGAGAGATTGTTTTGGAATGCAGCGAAGGGGACGGGATTTTATGGTGATTTGAAGCGACAACAGGCGAATTTTGGTGAAGCGGAAAAGAAGAAAGATGCTGAGAAATTGGAGGCTTTGATTGGCAAGGCAGCGAAACTCGGAAAGTCTAAAAAGCCTTTGATAAAATTGTAGTTCCTTGATTTTTTCCGCTTAAGCTAGTATGATAAAAGTAAGAATAAGCTTAATGAAAGGAAAAAATGGCTACAACAAAAAAGGCTGCTGCGCCAAAGAAGAAAGTAGCGGCGAAAACGACCACAAGCAAGAAAGTTGCGACGAAGACAGTTGCGAGTAAAAAAGCAACGCAAGTGAAGGATAATAAGAATCGGGTGGTGATTTTTACGATTGTGGCGTGTGTTTTGGCGGTGGTTGCGATGGTGATGATCTGTGTGAGTGCGATGGTGATGAAAGGGGCAGACAAGAAGTTTGCGTGTGAGCTGGAAGGCGAAACGCTAATGACGATTACATACAATAATGAGAAAGTGACGGCGTTTGAGGCG
This sequence comes from Candidatus Saccharimonadota bacterium, assembly GCA_030527585.1. Classification (GTDB taxonomy): domain Bacteria; phylum Patescibacteriota; class Saccharimonadia; order Saccharimonadales; family Saccharimonadaceae; genus Nanosyncoccus. The sequence goes on along the minus strand of JAUNAL010000005.1, from coordinate 16,549 downwards.
AGTGAGGATGGGGTATTCGCTGAGACGACAGTTGAGGAAGTAAATGAAGGACTAGAGGCTTACGGGGGGACAGTTGAAGATTACTTGACGACGGTAGGAACTTACTTGACGTCGCAAGGTGCGACCTGTACGCTTGATGGTGAGGAGCTTGAGGTGGACGACGGCATATTAGAAATTGATGAAGCTGAAGTTAATTACGAAGATTAAAGATAAAAAATATGGGTTCTTAGGAGCCCATATTTTTTGATGCAAATAAAATGGAGGTGCCTACCGGAATTGAACCGGTGTACGCGGTTTTGCAGACCGCTGCGTAACCACTCCGCCAAAGCACCACCTGGAACAATTTTACCACAGAATTTTAGTTTAGGCTAGCGCTCCGTAAAGAAGATAAGCGTTATAGGCGATGAAGATTGCAAGCATTAAAATTCCTTCGCGACGTGAGACTTGGCTGCCGTCGCGGGCAAAAATCCAAAGCAGGGCAGCAGAAATAATTAAGACGACGATGTCGAGAATTTGAAAGTTTTCGAGAGCGACGGTGCCGAAAATTGCAACTGGGAGACCGAGAACGATGCAGATGTTGAAAATGCTTGTTCCAATAACGTTGCCAACGAGGAGTTCGTTTTCGCCACGTTTGGCAGCGGTGATGGTCGTGGCGAGGTCTGGTAGAGAAGTCCCGAGTGCGATGACGGTGAGGGCGATAATACGATCGGAAATTCCGATTACGGTGGCGATGGTGTTGGCGGAATTGATGACGAGTTGACTGCCGAGTATGATGCTTGCAAGACCGATGATGATATAAAGATAAGACTTGCCAAGGGTGAATTTCGGCTTTTCGACAACTTTCTTTTGTTTGCGATTTTTCTTTGACATACTGATGATGTAATAAAGAAAAACTGCGAAGAAGAGAAGACAGACGAGGCCATCGCTTCTGGTGATAGCGTTAAAAGTGCCGCCGGTAAGGCTGGTGTCGAGGAAGAGGAAGGCGAAGCTAAGAGTGATTAGGAAAAGCAAAGGAAGTTCTTTTGAGATGGTGTTTTTGTTAATCTTGATAGGGCGGATGAGAGCGGCGATGCCGATTAAAAGTAAGACGTTTAGGATGTTGCTACCGATAACGTCGCCGATTAACATGTCGGTATTTCCGGTGATGAGGGCGGAAAAGCCGATGGCAATTTCTGGGGCGCCGGTGCCGAAAGCAACAATCGTTAGTCCGATTAATCGTTTGGAGACTTTATAGTGAGCTGCTACGGAGGTTGCGCCGGAGACAATCCAGCCTGCACCCTTAAAAAGTAGAGCAAATCCGGCGAAAAGTAAAACGATTTGAGAAAATATATCCATAGTGTTTATTTTTTATGCTTATGTTTGGATTATAACATAAAATTATAGATTTTTTGGAAAAGTGTGATATAATTAATTCAATGTGCGAATGTAGCTCAGTTGTTTAGAGCGCTTCCTTGCCAAGGAAGAGGTCGAGAGTTAGAGTCTCTTCATTCGCACCATTTTTGTGTTTTTAGAAAATATGATACAATGGAAGCATAAACTTGAAAGGAAACGAAAATGGAACCAATTGGAATAATTTTAATAATAGTTGCGATTATCGCGGTGGTTGGCATTGCGATTGCCGGGCTCTATAATCGGCTAGTAAGGCTTGATGAGCAGGTTAATGAAGCGTGGTCTGATATTACGGTACAGCTGAAGTATCGTGCAGATTTGATCCCAAATGTGGTTGAGTCGGTTAAAGGCTATGCGAAACACGAAAAAGAAACTTTTGAGATGGTGACGTCGGCTCGTACGGCTGCGATGGGCGCGAAAACCGTCAAACAAGCGGCGGCGGCGGAAAATGAGATGCAGTCGGCACTAGGTAGAATTTTTGCGTTGGCTGAGGCTTATCCAGAACTTAAAGCAAACACAAACTTCCAAACTTTGCAAACTCAACTTCAGGATGTTGAGGACAAGATCCAGGCGGCACGACGTTTTTATAATGCTGGAGCAAAGGAATTGAATACTAAGGTTAAATCATTCCCATCTAATATCATTAATAATATGTTCCTGCATTTTAAGAAGCGCGAATACTTTGAAGTTGCGGAGACTGAAAAAGTAAAAATTGAAAAAGCGCCAGAAGTTAAGTTTTAAAAATGTATAAGCAAATTGAACAGAACAAACGTCGGACCGTAATTATTATCGTCGGGTTTGTTTTGATGATTGCGGCGATTGCGGGGGTCTTTGCATATGTTTATCGAGATCCCTTCATTGCGGTTTGGACGGTGGTTATTGCAATAATTTATGCGGTGATTCAGTATTTTATGGCGGGGTCGTTTGCCACGACAATGACTGGAGCGCGGGAGATTTCGAAAAAGGATAATCCGAGACTATATAATATAGTAGAAAATTTGAGTATTACAACCGGATTACCCATGCCCAAAGTATATATTATTGAAGATTCGGCGCCAAATGCTTTTGCGACAGGGCGGGATCCGAAGCATGCGGTCGTTGCGGCGACGACTGGATTACTTGATATCATGAATGATAAAGAGTTGACGGCGGTGATGGCGCACGAAATGTCGCATGTGAAGAATTATGATATTCGGGTTTCGATGATTGTGTTTGGCTTGGTTTGCGTGGTTGGGTTGATTTCGGACTTGGCATTTAGAATGATGTTTTATGGAAGTCGTCGGCGAGATGAGGAGGGGAGCCCGATGGGGTATGTTTTGATAATGCTTGCGGCGATTTTGTCTCCAATTGTGGCAGCAGTGGCGCAGATGGCGGTTTCGAGGCAGCGTGAATACCTTGCGGACGCATCGGCTGCACATATCACGAGATATCCAGAAGGGATGATTGCGGCTTTGAAGAAATTACAAAGTCATAGTCAGCCGTTGAGGAACCAGAATGTGGCGGCGGCTTCGATGTATATTTCGGATCCACTCCGCAAAGGATTTTTTAATAATTTACTAAGTACGCATCCACCAATTGAAAAAAGAATTGAAAGGCTAGAAAATGGCAAAAAAAGTTTCTAAAAAGAAAGCAACGAAAAAATCGGTAGGTTTTTGGGCTGGGCTAAAGCAAAAGTTTTTGCCGAAAAAAGATAATTCAAAGAGAGTAAAATTACATAAAACTTTTAAGCGTTCTTATCGTGAAGATTATCGTCGGGATTTAGAAGTTCCGGGGATGATGTATCACATCTTTGCATCTTTCAAGATTATTTTTAAGAACTGGAAATTGTTTTTGCCGCTGTTGATATTAACGGTTGTATTGGCGGTGGTGTTGGTTGGGTTGATGAGCGAGGCATCTTATCAACAATTCCAGACAGTCCTCGACGAGACGGTTGAGGCGGCGGGGACGGGTGATATTGGACCGGTGGCGACGGCGGGGATGCTTTTGATTTCGACGATAACAACGGGTGGATTGTCGGGAGAATCGAGCGAGGCGGCAGGAATTTTTGCGGTTTTGATTTTTCTGATTATTTGGCTTACAACAATTTATCTTTTGCGCCATCGTTTAGCGGGGCATAAAGTAAAACTGCGTGATGGGCTTTATAACGCGATGACGCCGCTTTTGTCGACTTTTGCGGTTTTTGCGGTTGCGGCGATTCAGTGCATTCCGATTTTCATTTTGATTATCGTGTATTCGGCGGCGGTGCAAACTGAGTTTCTGACGACGCCGTTTTACGCTTTAGTGTTTTTCATTTTTGCGGCGTTGATGGTTCTGCTCTCAGGCTACTTGTTGTCTTCAACTTTGATGGCCTTAATTGCGGTGACAGCTCCAGGGCTTTATCCGATGCAGGCGCTCAGGACGGCTTCGGATTTGATGGCGGGAAGAAGAGTAAAATTCATTTTAAGAATTATCGTGCTTCTCGTTGCGTTGGCTGTGATGTGGGTGGCTGTGATGTTGCCGCTTATTATATTTGATTTATGGTTGAAGCAATTCGAATGGGCAAGTGCGATTCCGTTTGTGCCGGTCTGCTTGTTAATTATGACGTGTTTTACGGGAATTTATATATCAACATATTTCTATATGTATTATCGATGGATGTTGAATTATGAAGAGAAGTGAGGCGGCGGAGCGAATTTTAAAGCTTCGTAAAATTATTGACGAGTATCGCTATCATTATCATGTTTTGGACGAGTCGATTATGTCTGAGGCGGCGGCGGATTCGTTAAAACATGAATTGTCTTTACTTGAAGAGGAATATCCAGATTTAATCACGCCGGATTCGCCGACCCAAAGAGTGGCCGGGAAGCCGCTTGATAAGTTTATGAAAGTTGCTCATGAAAAAAGAATGATTTCCCTCATGGATGTCTTTTCGGAAGAGGAAGTTTCGGATTGGATGGTGCGGAATGAGAAGCTGGCGCCGGGCGAGATTCAGGAATTTTTTACGGATATTAAAATGGACGGATTGGCTTGTGCGTTAAATTATAGAGATGGAGTTTTAACCCAGGCGCTGACACGGGGGGATGGATTGGTTGGTGAGGATGTAACTTTGAATGTGCGGACGATTCAGAATGTGCCGCTATCATTGGAGTATGATTTTAGTTCGCCGGAGTATGATGGTGAAAGTTCGGAGTATGATTCGGGTTTGGCGGAGTATGATTTTTCGGAAGTTGAGGTACGGGGGGAGATTGTAATTTTCAAGGAAGATTTTGAAAAGTTGCAGGAAATTCAGCGAGGGAAGGGCGAACCGGAGTTTGCAAATCCGCGAAATTTGGCGGCAGGCTCGATTCGTCAACTTGATCCGAAAATTGCGGCTTCGAGACCTTTGAAATTTATTGCGTATGATCTGGTGAAGCCGAATTTGTCGACGCATGCGGAAGCGTATCGAGTTTTAAGGAAGCTTGGTTTTCGGACCTCGAATGAGGATAGGGTGTTTGCGGCGAATGAAAAATCTGAGTTGTTTAATTATATCGAGAAATTGGATGAGTATCGGAAAGGGCTGCCGTTTAATACGGATGGGATGGTGATCAAAATTAATAATCGTGAGGTTTATGACCGGTTGGGGATTGTGGGGAAGACGCCGCGTGGGGCGGTAGCGTTTAAGTTCCCAGCGGAAGAGGCGACGACGGTGGTTCGAGATATCGTGATTTCGGTTGGGCGAACTGGTGCGGCGACGCCGGTGGCGATTTTGGATCCAGTGGTTGTGGCGGGGTCGAAAGTTCAACATGCATCGCTTCATAATGCGGATGAAATTGCCCGGCTTAATGTTCGGATTGGTGATACGGTGATTATTTATAAGGCGGGGGATATTATTCCGCAGATTAAGGAAGTGATTTTGACGTTGAGACCGGAGGGGGCAAAGGAATTTGATTTTGAGGCGGCGCTTAGGCTGCAATATCCGGAATTGAGGTTTGCGCGCCCGGAAGGCGAGGTCGTTTACCGAGTTTCTGGTGAGTCGTCTGATTTGGTTTTGAAGCGGGCAATTGAATACTATGCGTCGAAATCAGCTTTGGATATTGAGGGGTTGGGAGAGAAGAACGTGGTGGCTTTAGTGGATGCGGGGTTCGTGAAGTCAATTGCGGATTTATATCGATTGGATGAGAGACGGGTTGCGGGTCTGGAAAGATTTGGGGAGTTGTCGGCGAAGAATTTAATCTCGGCGATTGAAAAATCGAAGGGGGCTTCGCTCCCGCGGTTTATTACGGCGCTTGGAATTCGGCATGTTGGAGCGCAGACGGCATTTGCGCTAGCAAAAAAGTTTAAGAGTTTAGACGGTTTGATTTTGGCGACAGAAGACGAATTGTTGGGTGTGGCGGATATTGGAGAGGTAGTGGCGAAGTCGATTTTGGCGTATTTTAGCGATGAGGAGAATTTGAAGTTACTGGCGGAACTCAAAGAACTTGGGGCTTATCCAAAGGATGATGAGGAAAAAGACTTGCCGCTTGCTGGGAAATCGTATATCGTGACGGGGACTTTGGCGTCGATGGGGAGAGAAGAGGCGGAGGCGAAGTTGAGAGAGCTGGGGGCGACGGTGACGTCTTCGGTTACAAAGAATACGACGGCTCTCGTGGTTGGTGAGAAACCAGGAAAATCGAAACTGGAGAAAGCGGAGAAGTTGGGGATTCCGCGGATTGATGAGGAAAAGTTTCGTAAACTTTTAATATAATTTTTACGCGAAACCCGCTCCGTGTTTTTTGTGAAAAGGTCTTGACTTTTGCGGGGGAGGGGGTAGAATAAAAGCATAAAGGTCATATAAAACATAAAAAGAAAAAATCAGAAAGGAAAATGATGGATTCTTCAACAATATTTAAGTTGGAGCTGATGCGCGCAGACATCGGGGTTCCTAATACGGACGTTGGGACGCCGAAAACAGGTATGTTTACCGTTGACGGTTCGGGCGTGGCGCCGAACGAGGTGAATGTTCTTGCTATTGTCTTGGCTGTGCTGAGCGTTGCTTTTGTGGTGGCGATGATTATCGGCGCGGTCACATATATTAAGAGAAAAAGGGCTGGATTCTCGATTTCGGGTCGAGCGACGGCGTTGTTTAGGACGTTTATGGCTTTCACGATTCTCTGTTCGGCGGGTTGTGCTGGAGGGATGGCGGCTATGAATAATCAAAGTTCCCATGCAGCTACGGTTGCTTCGAATACTACTTCGACGACGCGGCAGGAAGTTACGGCGGGCGGCGAGCTTACTGATGAGGAAATTGAATTTGAGGCTCAAGATGTGATTCGAGTGACGAATGCGACGCCGGCGGGGTATAAAGTTTATATGAAAGTTGATTCGACCGAGCTTAAGAATGCGGAGTCGGAGGCGAAACTTTCCTCGATTGAGGAGGACGAGACGGAGGTGACGACGGGAACTTGGGGTTATAAGGTCGGTGACGGGGAGGAATATGCTGGATTTTCAACGGAGTATACCGAGATTGCGAGCGTAGCGGGAGCGACTGAGGCTGACTCGGAAGTTAAGGTTTCGTTTAAGGCGAAGGTTGCACCGGAGCAGGAAGTTGGGGTTTATAAAGCGGACGTTTCTTATGCGGTGGTGGCGAACGAGACGACTTATACTTTGAATTATGATGCGAACGGCGGGGAAATGGCGGAGCCGTCTACGCAGACTTCGGATCCAACAATTGCGAATTCGTATGATTTTACGATTACCGATGCTGTGCCGACGAGCGCGGCGGCGGGGTTGAGCTTTTATGGCTGGTCGGTGACGGGTGACAATATGTCGGACATTTATAATGCGGGGGAGACGTTTACTGTGACGCAGGCGAATACGACTCTGAAGGCGGTTTGGGGGTATGGGAAATACACGATTAATTACTATAAGAACATTGATGATGCGGTTACGGTGAATGGTTTTGTGCCGGGGCAATCTTGCATCTTGATGGAGGCTTCAGGCGGGACTTGCCAGGCGAAAATTACCGAGCGGGTGCCGAATGCGGAAGGCTATTCGTTCCTTGGTTGGAGTAAGGTGGCTTACATTGCAAAAGAGGGTGACACGATTGACATGGCACGTGAGAAAGTAGACTATAAGCCCGGTGATGAAATTTCCCTTACTTCCGATACTGAGCTCTATGCGGTTTGGTGGGCAGTGAGTGAGAGTGATTTTCAGATTGAGCTTCGGTGGGGCGAGGAGCCTAGTGACCTAGATTCTCATCTGAGCATTATTAATAAGTTGAATCGTGCCGAAATTGGTCATATTGATTTTGTTGGCAAACAGTTCCAACTTGAGGAGGGCACGATCAAGTTTGAAGCTGCTCTTGACATCGACGACACTGATCAATATGGTCCAGAAACGGTGACTATTAATATGGTGCCTTCCTCGGCGTATAATGATTATGATATGTATTATTACATTGAGAACTTTTCGGGGGAGAATAAAAAGAAACTCAAAGAATCTGGTGCGTATATCGTAATTTTCCGTAGGGGTTCGTCTGAGGAGATTCGAGTCGATGTGAAGGATGCGATTGGCGAGTCGGCGAGATGTTGGAATGTATTTGCGATTCGGAATGGGGAAATCGTGATGAAAAACACTTTGACTAGTAGCCCAGATACTAGCTATTAAGGCATAAAAACGGAAAAACTCCCCTTTACGGGGAGTTTTTTGAGGGATTTGGCGGGGGGATAAAAAAATGACCTCTTTGGTGAGGTCTATCCCTTTACTATAGCATATTTTTACAAAAAGTCAGAGATGGTGATCTCTGCGGGAGTCGAACCCGCGTTGTCGGGATGAAAACCCGATGTACTAACCGTTATACTAAGAGACCGTGAGTTTATTATAACAAAAAATGTCAGAAAGTGCAAGAGTAGTTATATTCTACGTGGTAATTATTTTTTCCATATGGTTTTTCAGGAAAGAATTTGACGTAAGTCTCGTTTTTGTCGCAATAAGTTTGGAGTTCTGGCGAAATTCGGTCGTCCAGAAGAAGAAGTTCCCGCAAGGTGACTTTTGGTAAACCGGATTCCTCATATTTTTTCATAATCTCACCAGGAGATTCTCCTTTGGAAATAACTTCATAAAGATAAGTTTCATAATAATTTCGACTGATCTTTTCGAGGTCTTGTTTTGCGATGCGCTCGGGATTTAGCAAAAAGCTAAAGAAAAATGCAAGAATGACAATGATAATGGATAGGATAATTGTTGTAAGAATAGTGTTTTTTGCGATGATGAAAGAATCCGGTTCCCGGGAGCGCTTTTTTGGTTTACTGTATCTTGGGTTTTTGTTTTTAGCATAAGCCATAACTTTATATTACCATAAAAAGTTATCTTATGGTAATATATATAGTATATGAGTAAACTTTTCAAGAGAACAAAAATTTTGGCGACGGTTGGGCCGTCGGTATTTGGGGCGGAAAAAGTAGAAGAAATGATTATGGCGGGTGCGAATGGGTGCCGTTTGAATTGCTCGCATGGAACGAATGAGGAGCGTGACGAACAGATTGCCTGGATTCGGGCGGCGGCAGAAAAGAAAGGTCGTTCGGTGGCGATTTTGCAAGATTTGCAGGGTCCGAAGATTCGCTTGGGAATTTTGAAAGACAACCATTTGGACCTTGTGAGAGGAGACGAGTTGGTCCTAGAAGCAGATCCGAATTTTGAGCATGATGGCGGAATGACGGTTCCGGTGCAGTATAATTTGGCGGAGAAAGTAAGGGTTGGGGAACGGCTTTCGATGTTTGACGGAAAAGTTAAAACTGAGGTTATTGAAATCGTTTCGGAGACGGCGATTAGGGTTTCAGTTTTGAATGACGGCTTTATTATGTCAAAGAAGGGCTTGAATTTGCCGGATACCGATTTTGGTGGGGATATTTTGACGCCAAAGGATCTTGAGGATATTGAATATGGTGCTGGTCAGGATTATGACTATGTGGCGCTTTCGTTTGTGCAGTCGGCGAGTGATATTGAAAAACTAAAACAGCTTTTGCTGTCGTTTGGCTCGACGGCGAAAGTGATTGCGAAAATTGAGACAAAAAAGGCGATTGAGACTGATGAGGGGTTGGAGGCGATCGTTAAGGCGGCAGATGGTATTATGGTGGCGCGTGGTGATATGGCGGTTGAGGCTGGGGCAGAAGTTGTGCCGATTGTTCAGCGTAAATTGATTGCAATGTGTCGGGCGCATTCAAAACTTTGTATTGTGGCGACGCAGATGCTTTCTTCGATGGTTGATTCGCCGGAACCAACCAGGGCGGAAGTTTCGGATGTGGCGACGGCGGTAGTGCAGGGGGCGGATGTTGTGATGCTTTCAGACGAAACGGCGAATGGAAAATATCCGATTGAAGCGGTTAAAGCGATGAAGAAGGTGATTTTGTATACCCAGAATCATTCGAGGATCGCGCCGATGTCGAATTTGCCGGAAGGTAAAAATGTAGCTTATAATGCAATTTCGTTTGCGGCGGCGAGGTTGGCGGAAAAAATTGAAGCGGATGTGATTGTTTGTCAAACGGCGAGCGGGACGACGGCAACGATGATGGCGGCGCAGAGACCGAACGTGCCGATTGTGTCGGTCACGCCAGACAGAAGGGTTGCGAACCAACTAGCATTGATTTATGGAAATTCGGCGTTCGTAAGGCCATATTCGGAAGAATTCGGGTTTGATTTGGCTGTAGAATTAAAGAAAACGGGATATTTACAGACGGAAGAGGGGCGAAAGGATTTGTTGGCAGTGATTGCTTCGGGTGATAAAAACGTGATGGGGACGGATACGATCCGAGTTAGAAAGGTCTAAAATGAAAACGATACGAGAGATTGATCTAAAAGATAAGACGGTATTGGTTCGGGTTGACTATAATGTGCCGCTCGAAGATGGAAAAATTACGGACGACTTAAGAATTTTAGCAAGTCTCCCGACGTTAGAGTTTTTGCGTGAGGCGGGAGCGAAGAAGATTATTTTGATTTCGCATCTTGGCAGACCGGAGGGGGCAGAACCGGAATTATCTTTGAAAGTTGTGGCGAATAGGTTGAATGAGTTGGTCGGAAAAGTTTCGTTTGTGTCGGCGGTTTCTGGAGCGGAGGTTTCGGAGAAAGTTAATGAGCTTAAAGACGGCGAAATTTTGCTTTTAGAAAATTTGAGATTTTATCCGGGCGAAGAAGAAAACTCAAAAGATTTTATTCGTGAGATTATTGAATCGACGAGCGCGGAAGTGTTTGTTCAGGATGGATTTGCGGTGGCGCATCGTGCGCATGCTTCGACTTCGGCGGTTGCGGAATTTTTGCCGGTTTTTGCTGGATTACTACTCGAAAAGGAGATTATTGAGTTATCGAAAGTAATTTCAGAGCCAGAGAAGCCGCTACTTTTGATTGTTGGGGGTTCGAAGGTTGAGGATAAGGCGCCATTGATTGAAAAGTTTTTGGGGATTGCGGATAAGATTATTGTGGGTGGGAAGATTGCGGCGGATGGATACGAAGCGGCAGATTCAAAAATTTATGTAGCGGAAGATTTTGATACGGATGCGGAAGGCGCGAAGCTGGATGTTGGACCGGTTGCGACGGCGAAAATTGCGGAAGCGATTATGGATGCGAAAACAATAATTTGGAATGGGCTTTTAGGTAAGGCAGAGGATCCAGCCTATGCGACAGCTTCGACGATTGTGGCGGAAATGTTGGGTGAAAAAACGGGTGCGGAGACGGTGATTTGTGGGGGTGATACGACTGGGTTTGTTTTGAATTTGATGGAAGAACATCCGAATCTTCAATATAGTTTGATTTCAACGGGTGGCGGAGCGGCGCTTGAATTTTTGCTTGGGAAAGAATTGCAGGGCATAAAAGTGATTGAATAATTATTCGTCCCATGATATAATTTTTTTCATGAAAAGGGCAAAGACTTACCAAGAAGTGATCGGCGAAACGATCGAACATATGCGAGTTGAAAAAGGCTGGACGCAGGAAGAATTGGCCGATAAAGTTGGCTCGAGTCAGTCGGCGATTCATCGAATCGAGAAGGGCGGTCAGAATATTTCGCTGGAAATGATTAAAAAACTTTCCGAGGCGCTTGGAAATCAGATTCTCTCTATAAATGACTCGGCTTCACAGAGTTTTCGGATTCGGGGCGGGAAGGAATTGCACGGAGAGATTACCGTAAATACTTCAAAAAATGCGGCGGTGGGGCTTTTGTGCGCGGCGCTCTTAAATACTGGAAAAACGGTCTTACACCGGGTTGCGAGAATTGAGGAAGTTTTTCGGATTATTGAAGTTTTGGAGTCGATTGGTGTAAAATGCCATTGGACAAACCGTCGGCGTGACCTTGAAATTATATCACCACGTGAATTAAAGTTAGAGGAGATGGATGTTGAGGCGGCGCGCAGAACCCGTTCGATTATTATGTTTATGGGTCCACTTTTGCATCGTTATAAGAAATTTAGGATTCCGTATGCGGGTGGTTGTTCGCTTGGGACGCGGACGGTTGAGCCACATCTTAAGGCTTTAGAATCGTTTGGGTTGAATATCGATGCGGAATGTAATAGCGGTTTTTATGAAGTGACGGTTAATCAGCATACGCTAAATAAATATACTGACCGATATATCGTTTTGACGGAGCGAGGCGATACGGTGACGGAAAATGTATTGATGGCGGCGGCAATGTGCCCAGGAAAGACGACGATCGTGGGGGCTTCGCCAAATTATATGGTGCAAGATGTTTGTTTCTTTTTAGAAAAGCTGGGCGTGAAAATTAGTGGGATCGGAACGACGAAGTTGGTGGTTCGAGGGCGATCGCAATTTAACATGGATGTTGATTATAATTTGTCTGAAGATCCGATTGAGGCGATGAGTTTTATTGCGGCGGCGTTGGTCACACATTCGGAGATTACTTTACTTCGAGCGCCGATTGAATTTTTAGAGATTGAACTCGAGGTTCTTAAGACGATGAATATGAGGTATGAAAAATCAATGGAATATCTGTCGGCGAATGGGCGGACGCGGCTGGTTGATTTAACTATAAGGAAGTCGAAGTTGGTGGCGCCGGTCGATAAAATTCATCCGATGCCGTTTCCGGGACTAAATATCGATAATTTACCGTTTTTCTCGGTGATTGCGGCGGTGGCGGAAGGGCGGACGCTGATTCATGACTGGGTGTTTGAGAATCGGGCAATTTATACAACAGAGTTAGCGAATTTGAATGCGAAGGTGGAGCTTTTGGATGCACATCGAATTTATGTTGAGGGACCGACGAATTGGCGAGCGGCGGAGCTTGTGGCGCCACAAGCGCTTCGACCGGCGGTTGTGATTTTGATTGGTATGTTGGCGGCGCCGGGGACTTCGATTCTCAGGAATGTCTATCCGATTAATCGCGGTTACCAGGATTTTGCAGTTCGGCTTCGCCATCTTGGGGCGGACATTGTGCCGCTGACGGGGATTTAATGGATATTTTGAAGGGATTAAATCCAGCTCAAAAAGAAGCGGTGGAGACGCTTTCGGGTCCGCTGCTCATTTTGGCGGGGGCTGGTTCGGGAAAGACGAAGACTTTGACGCATCGTATTGCGAATTTGATTTTACATGGCGTCCAGGCGAGCGAGATTCTTGCGGTGACTTTTACGAATAAGGCGGCGCGAGAAATGCGGGAGCGAATTGAGAAGCTAGTTCCGGGCGTATCCTTGCCATTTATGGGGACTTTTCATGGGATTTGTGTACGGATTTTAAGGATGGAGGCGGACGCGGCGGGACTTTCGAAAAATTTTGTGATTTATGATGCGGACGACCAGATTTCTTTGATTCGGAGAATTATCAAAGATTTGAAGTTGTCTGAGAATAAAAGTTTAAAGCCGAAATCGATTCAGGCGGTCATTTCGAGCGAGAAAAATCAAGGACATTCGCCAGATGAATATACGGCGAGTGTGTTTTATCCGAACCAGCAGGCAATTGCGAAAGTTTTTAAACGTTACGAAGAAGAGAAGGTGAAGGCGGGGGCGCTGGATTTTGATGATTTGTTGCTTCGGGCGCTGGAGCTTTTCTGGGAGCATCCAGAGGTTCGGGAAGCGTGGCGAGCGAGATTCCGACATATTTTGATTGATGAGTATCAGGATACGAATACGATTCAATATCAGTTAGTGAAGTTGTTGGTGAATGGGGAGCGGAATATTTGTGTGGTGGGGGATGACTGGCAGTCGATTTATTCTTGGCGAGGGGCGGATTTTACGAACATTTTGAATTTTGAACGGGATTTTCCGGGGGCGAAGGTGATTAAACTTGAGCAGAATTATCGCTCGACGGGAAATATTCTGAAGGCATCGCAAAAAGTGATTAACGAAAATAAAACACGGACGGAGAAGGTTTTATTCACGGAATCTGGGGAGGGAGAGCCGGTTGAGATTGAGAGCTTGACGGATGAGAATGCAGAAGCGCGATTTGTGGCGATGAAAATTTTGAATTTGAAACGGGAATTTGCGGAGTTTTCGGATTTTGCAGTTTTATATCGGACGAATGCGCAATCGTTTGCGTTTGAAAAAGCGTTTATTGATATGCGGATTCCGTATAAGATTATTGGCGGGGTGAGATTTTATGACCGAAAAGAAATCAAAGATGTTTTGGCGATTTTGAAGCTCATAGTTTCGCCACGGGACAAGGTGAGTCTTGAGCGGGTTTGTAAGAATGTTTTGAGTGGGCTTGGGGAGGTTTCGATTCAGAAAGTGCTTTCGGCGATTGACTCGTATGAGGGGGAGAATCCGCTATCCGATCTAGATTTTCCGGAGATTCTAAATACGGCAAAGGCGAGGACGGGGCTTCTTAAATTAACAGGATTTCTAAAAGGGATTAATGAGGGAGACGCGTCGGGCGAGATTATTCAGCGAGCGGTAGAATATTTTAATTTTCAAGTTCTAACTGATGACGGAACGCCGGCGGCGGAAGATCGGATGAAAAACTTGGAAGTTTTAGTCGCGAATGCGGAGGGGTATGAGAATTTGGAAGATTTCTTGGCGGAGACGGCGCTTTTGTCGTCGGCGGACGAGGCGGCGGGAAAAGATTCGGTAACTTTGATGACGTTGCATGCGGCAAAGGGGCTTGAGTTTCCGGTCGTGTTTGTGGTTGGAATGGAAGAGGGGTTGTTCCCGAGTTCTCGTTCGATGGATGATCCGGAGGGGTTGGAAGAAGAGCGGAGATTGATGTATGTCGGGATGACGCGGGCGATGCAGAGACTTTATCTGACTTATGCGGGGTCGCGCTATTCTTTTGGAGGAAGGACTTATAACATGCCGTCGAGGTTTTTGATGGAGCTTGGTTGTAATCCGTATGGTGAGCAGAGAGAGCGGCTTTGCGATGAGTTTGATGAGGATGATTTTGGGGATGAGGATTTTGACCCATTTCCGGAAGATCTACCGGTTTTCGAGTAGGTATTTTTAAGGGGGAAATCTTGCGAAAAATTCAGAAAAAGCACTAGACTTTTGAAAACGGTCGTGGTAATATGGTCTTATGGAAAAAGGTCTAAAGGAAGCGATTCCGTTTTCGCAGGTAGCGAGAAAGCGATGGGCTAAAAATCGCGTCTTCAATATAACGGGCATCAAGTTTCGCCAGGTTAGTTATATGGCCATGGCGGGGTTCTCTTTATTAGTCTTGATGACGATTGTGCCACTTTCTTTGGACTTAAAAAATACTCAGGCTATCCCTTCGGTTAATGATCCGACTATTACTCTCGAGGTCACCAACCCAACCGCCTCCGTAGATCTTTCAGTCAGCTCAGTAGACGGAACCTTTGCCTCTTCCTCTTCTTCCGCCACTTTCTTAGTTAAAACCAATAACTTCTCCGGCTATAAACTTTCCATCCTTTCTAATAGCGATAATGGACTCCTCATTGGAAAAGGAAACACTCTGTCCTCTATCGATAATGCCGTATCAGAAAGCTCTTTCTCAGATTCTGCTAACACTATCTATAACGGCAAATGGGGCTACAAACCAAACAAATTAAATTCCAGTGACAACTCTGACTATCTCCCAGCCCCAACTACCTCCGGAACTATCCTAGACACCGTTAATAACCCAGTCCCAAGTGGCAATAGCTATAGTATTTCTATTGGCGCCAGAGCAGATTATAGTAACCAAGCCACAACTTACGACAATGTCTTTATCGTTACCGCCATCTCTAACCCCCTCCCAACTTTCATCCAAGATTACACTGCCGCCATGTGTGCCGCCGAGGCCTCAGCCGCCCCAGCCACCGTTACGGATTTCCGAGACGGCAAGACTTATACCGTCCGCTACATTAACGGCAACTGCTGGATGACGCAGAACCTAGCTTATGACCTCACAGACGTCACCGAACTAACTCCAGAAACCTCAAATGTTAATGCGAAAACTTCATTCTCCGCGACAGACTCGATGGGCTATTCCTCCACCGACCCATACTTCCATATCTACACGGAAAGCGAGCGTAACGGCTTAACCGCAGAACAAACCGGTATCCTCTACAACTATGCCGCTGCTTCGGCTGGAACTATTACAACGGACGAGAATACCGACCTTGCTGAACAGTCTATCTGCCCAGCCGGCTGGACATTACCAACTTATGAACAACAAAGCAGTATTACTAGCGAATCCGCCCTGTTCTCGCCGGTCTATAGTGGGTACTTCGGCGGTGGCTCGGTCGGCGGTGTCGGGTCGTACGGGTACTGGTGGTCGTCTACGGCGTACGATGAGTGGAGTCGTTATAGCTTAAGCTACGGCGGTGGTAGCTTGGATACCGGCAGCGGCAGTCGCGACGACGGTTACTCCGTGCGTTGCGTCCGCTCTTCCCAAACCATCATCAACTTCAACGGCAACGGCGCAGAGTCTGGTGAAACCGGTCCACAACGCATTTCTAACGGCACAACCGCAAACCTTATCGCTAGTGGCTTTACAAAATCTGGTTACGTTGTCACGAGCTGGAATACTGAACCAGACGGTTCTGGAACTAGCTACCCAGCTGGCGGGGAATACACTGCTGCCGCCGGAACTGAAGATGTAGACGTTACGCTCTACGCGCAGTGGAGCAAATATGGCGGCGAGATGCAGAGTTACTCTTACTTTAGCTGCCAAGCCAATGCTGCGAACGAGCCAGTCATCTTAACCGATACGAGAGATAATAAACTTTATTCGGTGCGATATATTGCAGATAACTGCTGGATGACCCAGAACTTAGCATATGACCTCACAGGGGTTA
>JAUNAL010000023.1 GCA_030527585.1 Candidatus Saccharimonadota bacterium | reverse complement strand
GGTTGAGCCAGCCTTTGCTTCTCCATCCCAGATCCCGTCCCCGACTCGTCGATAGCCTTCATAAACCACGAAAAGTTTATATAGAGACGCCGTGTTAAAATTCTGATCAATATTATACGACCCTACCACTTCTCCGTTCGCTAAATCATAAATTAAAATCCCCTTGTTACCGTCAGTTTTACTTACCCATAAGTCTACTGTTGGCTGAAAGTCGACTTTTTTAATAATTTCGATAGGCCCCGTCGGCTCGCTCTCCACCTCTGCTTCATCGGAGTTTTGAACCGCGCTTTCATTCCTCGAATCGTTAGTTTCTACCGGATTCGAAATACTCTTTATGGCTATTAGAGCACTCAGCGTTAATACGAAAACCCCCAGAAAAATTCCCCCGACAATTTTCAGCCTTTTTATTTTTCTGGTCTTGCGTCCACTAATCTTTTTAGGAACCATGCCGCCCCCTCCTCATCCATTAATTTAGTTTGCATGCTATCATCATATACGGTCGGAACAATTTTCGTCTGCAATAATTTCCCATCATAGAAATAATGTGCCAAAATCAAGCTCCTTGTCGTGCCTGGCCACCAAACCTGGTCAAAGAATAAATTTCCTAGCCCATAATAAATCGCCCCGTTGCCATATAGCTCAAAAGTTTGCGGCTGATGCGCACTCGTCCCGACTACAATGTCAGCGCCAAGGTCGACCAAATGACGGAAAAATCCAACTTGATCTCCAGCCGCCGAATCGGCATAATCACAAGTCGTTTTCTCGACTTTTGAATCATATGCATTGCACTCGTAATACTGTACATCGACAATCACAAAATCACCCCGTTCCTTTGCGGTTTTTATTTCCGCCGCCGCCTTCTCTTCATAATACTGATTAGCGCCCGGCGTATTGTCATAAGTCGACCCACCCGTTGAAAGATTATATGCAAACATGCTAATTCGCGTTCCTTTTTCGCTAATTTCGAGTGCCTTTGCGGCTTCTGTTGCTGTTTTGCCCCCCCCAACTACCAAAATTCCATTTTCACCATAAATATCAATCGTTGACTTTGCCGCCGCATCACCACAGTCCAAATTGTGATTGCCCGTTAGCTCAACTATATCTAGCCCAATCGCAGTCAAAGTTCCGATAAAACGTGGGTCCGAACAAATATTCTTAGAATTTGCCGCGCTGGTAAACGAAGCTTCGTTTGAAGTGTGGGTTAAGTCAAACCCACTTAAATACTCGGCAAGATGTTCCGCAAAATATTCCGCATTCCCAACTTGATTTAACTTCGTATGCATCCCCCGCGACAAAGCAGTTACGCCAGTCTGCGCAAACGTTAAAACTGTTTCTTTTTCTGGCCAAGTTTTTGTAAACTCTTCCGAGACTAAAGGCAAAATTTCAGTCTCTAATTTTTCAGATTCAAATTTTACAACCCTAAAAATTGCCCCGCCACTAAAATCATCCAGATAATATTTACCGTCCAGAGTTAATAACTTCTTCGTAGCGTCTAGTTCCGAAAGACTAATAAAATCATCCCCAACACGCTCAATTTCGCCATCAATTACCGTAGTGAAACTAGAGGAAGCGGTATTTAAGATGGCTATATCAGTTTCTGTTTCGGTGCCATAAAAGTCCGTCACCGGTACTAAGATGTCATACAAAAATTCTCCCGGATTAAGCGCCGGCTTTTCCAGATAATAGCTAGCCGAAATCGTTACATCCTTATCGATCTTTACTTCTTCGGTAAAAATTTCCGCTAAGACCTCGCGCTCAGCGTCATTCAGGCTCTCGGCGTAAATTACTTCACCCGGCACATAAAAAATTCCAGTCTTCGTCGCAAATTGCACTCCGAAAATTGTCCCAACAAAAGTTAAAAAGAATATTATTATACAGACTAAAGCTATCTTGCATCTTCGCCTTGTCACCATATTATAATTATAGCATATATGTTATAATATATAATATGTTTAAGTGGGCAAAGTGGCTTCTTCGGGAAGAGTTTGAGAAAGATATCGTATCGCCAAACGGTCGTTTGCGTTGCCGCTTTTATCTTAAAAACGACCAAATCCACTACTCGATTTTTAAAGATGAAAAGACGATTCTTAGAAAGTCAAAACTTGGTTTAAAATTCTGCGGCGAAAAGTTAATCGAAAATAATCTCCGTCTCGTCCGCACTCAAAGTCATCGCAAAAACGAAACCATCGAAATGCCTTGGGGCGAAGATAGATTTCTTAAAAATAATTACCATGAAACTGCATTTTATTTTGCCGAAGCGGACAAGCCTAATCGAATTTTCACATTAAGATTTCGAGTTTTTGACGATGGGCTAGCCTTTCGCTATGAAATTCCTCCTCAACCAAAATTCCAGCAACTAGTCATTGCCGATGAACTTACCGAATTTAATATTGACCCAAATGCAACGGCCTGGAAAATTCCCGCCTATCAGCCGGATCGCTATGAATATAATTATGAAAAGGTCGCCGTTTCGAGTCTTCGTCAATCCGTCCATACGCCGCTTACTATCCGCACCCCCAACGATGCCTATCTTTCAATTCATGAAGCCGCACTCTACGATTATGGCTCAATGACATTGAAATTAAACGAAAACTTGATTCTAAAATCCGATATCACGCCTCTTTCAGATGGGACTAAGGCCCATGTTCTACTCCCCTTTCAAACTCCATGGCGTTTAATTATGGTTGCGAGTTCCGCAATTAGCTTAACTACAAATCGCCTGATTTATGTTCTTAATGACCCACCAAGGGAAGATTTTAGCTGGGTTAAAACCTTAAAATTCATTGGCATTTGGTGGGCGATGTATGTTGGAGAATGGACTTGGGCACCCGGTGAGCGACATGGCGCAACTACCGAACATGCCAAAGAATATATCGACGCCGCCGTCCGCCTTGGCATAAGCGGCCTCCTAATCGAAGGCTGGAATGATGGTTGGGAAGGAGACTGGCTCCAAAACGGCATTCATAACAAGTTCACCGTCTCAACCTCAGATTTTAACCTCCCAGAAATTGCCCACTACGCTAAATCTAAAAATATTGAAATCGTTGGCCATCACGAAACCGTTGGCTTTGTTGATAATTATGAAAGCCAGCTCGAAGCTGCCTATAATTATTATGCAAAAAACGGCATTCATTATATTAAAACCGGTTATGCTGGCAGTATGATGAGCATCAACGGTCGTCGCGAATATCACCATTCCCAAGTCGGCGTTAACCATTACCAAAAGACCATTGAGCTCGCCGCCAAAAACCACATTTGTCTCGATATCCACGAGCCAATCAAAGGAACCGGGATCGAGCGCACTTGGCCAAACTTACTTTCCCGCGAGGGCGCCCGCGGTCAAGAATATGAAGGCGGAGCCATCAGCCCATCCCACGCCTGTTTCCTTCCCTACACTCGTCTTCTTTCTGGCGGAATGGATTACACGAACGGAATTTTCGATTTAACAAATAACGTAAAGCGAATTTCAACCACGCTCGCTCGCCAGCTCGCCTATTTTGTGACAATTTATTCCGGCATGACAATGGCTGCCGATCGCCCATTCATGTACGAGGGCAATCTAAAATCCGCCTTTAAATTTATTCATGATGTTTCAACCAGCTTCGAAAAAACTATTCCTCTCGCCGGCGAAATCGGTGAGTATTATGTCGTCGCGCGAAAAGATCGAGATTCTGAAAATTGGTATGTGGCGGGGATTACCGACGAGAACCCCCGCCACATCCATATTAATTTAGATTTTCTGGACTCAAACGTCTATAGAGCCGAAATTTACCAAGATTCTGAGACTGCTCACTATCGCGACAATCCGTTCGGCATTGATATCGCCACAAAGCATGTTGGAAAAAGTGATTCTCTCGACATTAATTTAGCCGCTGGTGGCGGCTTCGCCATTAGGCTTGAAAAGAAATAATTTACTCCGCCAAAGTTGCCGTCAAAATTAGACGATGTGTAGCGTCCCCGTCCCCAAACAACTCTCCTGCACACGTCATCATTACAATCGTATCAACCTCAGCCTCCGCCAAAACTTTCCGCATATCTATCCTGTCTTTCGCCAAAGTTTTCGCTTCCCTAACAATATATTCCCGTCCATCATAAACCACCACGCTTCCGGCCCCCACCTGACTCAAATCTTCAAACACCGTTGTCGAATGACCAATTAGAAGCGTCTTATTTTCCGCATACGAAAAACTCCCCACAATTTTATCTGGAGTTTCCAACCCCTCATCATCAAGTTCCAATTCCGTAACTTCAGCTGAAAGCTCAATCTCGGGGATTGAAAGGCTACTAGAAATCATATATTCCGTTGCCTCAGCTGGCAAAAACCCAATTACGAGATAGAAAACGGCGAACAAAACATAAACCGCTATAAGACACGTCTTAAAATTAAACTTTCGTTTTAATTCCACACCACTCCTTTTCTTCATTATAGCATAAGAATTAAAAAGTGTGCTATAATTTTTCCAAGATGGAACGTTTATCTAAAATAATCCAACCAATTTATCAAAAATTTTTGCCAGAAGCAAAAAAGAAGAATATTTGTTTTAATTTAGATTTTCCAGATACAACACTTAAGGTTGCGAACGCTTGCGACCTCGAAAAAAAACTTAGCAAAATCCTTAAAGTCGCTTTTAAAAGGTCCACTAACGAATCAGTCTCCATTTTTGTCCACCCAGGCAAAGTCACGATTAAAGATACTGGAATTTTGCTAGACAACGTAACCCGTGAGAATTTCAAAAAAGATAATTTAGAAGTCAAATCTCGCATCGGTTTCGGCACTGAAATCACCATTAAATTCTAAGAAATATACCCTATCCTTTCATTATATCACACTTTTCCAAAAAAGTCAAGCTAAAGCGTTATAGTCCAGGCGAAAACCCCTTGAGTCTCCGCTCGTGTAACTTGTAATTTTTATCATGCCGCCCCACCTCGGCCCAAAAATCTCGCGAATGGTTCATATGATTCAAATGCGCCAATTCGTGCAAAATCACATAATCTCGGAGTTCCTCTGGTACTTTCATTAGCCCAATATTGAGCGAGATCGTCCGATTCGAAGAGCAGCTCCCCCACCGCGTGTTAGCGTGTGAAAGCCGGCACTTATCATATTCATAGCCATACAACTTAGCTAAATACTCTAATCGATAAGGTAAATATTCTCGCGCTTTTTTCATCAAAATCTTTTTTTGGTAATCTCTCGCGCGCTGCTCACCGGGATTTTTTAGTGGCAATTTTGCTCGAATCATTTCCCGATTCGAGTTCAAAAAACGCTTCGCCAAAAACGAAGACGTATAGGTCGGAACCGACATTTGCAATCGCCCAGAAGTAGAAACTGAAAACTTAATATTCTTAGCAAGCGAATTTTTTCGGACAATCACCTCGCCAAATTCAGAATCATTAATGCGCATAGAAATTATTTACTGGCAGCATCTGCATCCGCTAGCCCAGCCAAGACATGCTTAGCCTGAGTCTCAAAAGTATGCTTGCCCGATAGGATGATCGGCTTCTCGGCTTCCGTCGGCGCTTCGAGGCTCTCAATCGACGAATTATAAACCTCTTTCGCTTTAGCTACCGAGCGGTAACGAACCTTCATTCTCGTCCGAATTGTCGCCGTGTCCGTCTGGACCCAAATTAACGCCGGTTCATATCCTGCCGCACGTAAGATATTTCGAATCTCAGTTCGCTCCTTTTCTGTTCCAATTCCACCTTCAATCACCAAAGTCTTTCTAGTCCGAGCGAGCAATGTTAAAAATAATAAAATAGTTTTTCGTGATAATTTTTCCGTATTTTTTAATTCGGCAAAATCATAGTAAGCTAAATCAAATTTTTTAGCAAACTTCTCAGCAAATGCTGTTTTCCCACTACATGGCGCACCGAAGACTAAAAGCGCCCGTAACTTAGATTTCTTACCTTCCATAATAACTCCATTGTAGCATACTTTTTTCAAAACTCCAATCTGAACTAATTATTAACTCCATGACGCGCCGCATAAGATTCCGGGCTTAACTTATCGAATAAAAAGTCATTTGCGAGTCCATATTGGATAATTCCCTCGACCGCCGCAACGGAATAATCTTTTGTATCATGTTGTAGAACCACGAAATCCCCTGGATGATTAATCGCCCCCGTCACATTCGCCAAAACCTCTTCGGCATTCTTCGCACCACCGGCATCTTTTGAGTCCACATTCCAATCAAAATAATAGAGTCCCCGAGCCAAAGCATCTCTAGCCAAAAAACTCATGATTTTTGCCCCGCCATCATATTTACGACTCACAGTATTCGAACTTCCGCCCGGGAACCTGAGTAATTTAGCTTCTTCTCCCGTAATACTTTTAATCCTCGCTTGAACCGCTAAGATATCCGCCCAAAAATTTTCCACATTCGCATAAATATGACTATAATTATGCGACCAACTATGAACTCCGATCGCATGACCCTCATTGAACATCCTCAAGATCAGTTCGTCTGGTCCTCGTCCCGTTACAAAAAATGTCGCCTTAATATCGTATTGGCTCAAAACATCCAAAAGTCTAGCTGTGTACTCACTCGGTCCATCATCAAAAGTCAAATAAATTACGCCACTAGCCGCAGCTTTTTTCGCCGCCTCCTCTTCCGCAATCTTTGCGTCAAGCATGGCGCAATCCACTTCCTCGCAAAACCCGATAACTTCATCCGGTCTAGATCCCGTAATAATTTTTTCCGCTAAAAAAATCCCGCTAGTTGATATCCCTAAAACACCAATCAAGCAGGCTAACACCCAGGTCAAAATTCGTACTCTTCTTCCTCGTAATTTCATATATCCTGGCAGGGGCGCACGGAATCGAACCATGATCTACGGTTTTGGAGACCGCTATACTAACCGTTGTACTACGCCCCT
>JAUNAL010000022.1 GCA_030527585.1 Candidatus Saccharimonadota bacterium | reverse complement strand
CCAAGCCCCGGCGGCCCATATAATAATATATGGTCTAAAGTTGCCCCATCATTTCGCTTTTTTACCGCATCAATCGCAAGCTTCAAATTATTCTTCAAATGCTCCTGCCCAATATATTCTTTGAAAGAAAGTGGTCTGAGCGAGATCTCAATCCGCTCTTCCTCAGGATTATCTTCCGCCAAAACCGGCTCAACGAACCTCTCTATTCCCATATCCGTATTATATCACATAATTATAGAACGAAACCATTTAGCACTATTGACACACGAGTGCCAATTTGCTAGAATAGATATAAATTAGCACTCTACACAACCGAGTGCTAGAAAATAAAGGAGAAAATATGTCAAAAATTATCGGAATTGACCTCGGAACAACCAACTCAGCTTTCGCTTACATGGTTGCCGGAAAACCAGAAGTCATCACTAACGCCGAAGGCGATCGCACGACCCCTTCCGTCGTTGCTGTCACTAAAAAAGGCGAGCGCCTCGTCGGTAAGGTCGCTCAACGCCAACGCGTAACTAATCCAAAAAATACTATTTACGGCATCAAACGCCTTATTGGGCGCAAGTTCACCGACAAAGAAGTTCAGCGTGACGTCGAAATCAGCCCATATAAAATCGTCAAAAAGGGCAACGGTGTTGCCGTTGAAATGAACGGCAAAGAATACACGCCAGAAGAAATCTCAGCCATGATTCTCTCAAAAATCAAAGCCGATGCCGAAGCTTTCCTTGGCGAAAAAGTTACCGAGGCGATTATTACTGTCCCAGCCTACTTCGACGACTCTCAGCGTCAAGCGACCAAAGACGCTGGTAAAATCGCCGGTCTTGAAGTTAAACGCATCATTAACGAGCCAACCGCAGCCGCTCTTGCTTACGGTCTCGAATCGAAAAAAGATGAAAAAATCGTTGTTTTCGACCTTGGTGGCGGCACTTTCGACGTTTCCGTCCTCGAACTCGGTGATGGCGTTTTTGAAGTTATGTCAACGAACGGCGATACTCACCTCGGTGGCGAGGACTTTGATAATATTATTGTTAACTTCCTAGTCGACGAATTCAAGAAAGAATCCGGAATTGATATTAAAGGCGATGCCGCTGCTATGCAACGCGTCAAAGACGAAGCTGAAAAAGCTAAAAAAGAGCTCAGCTCATCGACTTCAACCGATATCAACCTTCCTTTCCTTTCTGCCGATTCAGACGGTCCAAAACATTTTGAATATACTTTAACTCGCGCCAAACTCGAAGAGCTGGTTTCTGAACTTATCGACCGTCTTGCCAGCCCAGTCGAAAAGGCTTTGAAAGATGCAAAACTTTCAACCAAAGATATCAACGAAATCGTTATGGTCGGCGGTATGACTCGTATGCCAGCCGTAATCGAAAAAGTTAAATCAATTTTCGGCAAAGATCCAATGCAGGGCGTTAACCCAGACGAAGTCGTTGCCGTCGGTGCTGCCATTCAAGGTGGCGTTCTCCAGGGCGACGTTAAAGATGTTCTTCTTCTCGACGTCACTCCTCTAACTCTCGGTATTGAGACTATGGGTGGCGTTCGCACTCCACTTATCGACCGCAACACCACCATCCCAACCAGCAAATCCGAGGTCTTCTCTACCGCTTCCGATAACCAGCCACAGGTAGAGATTCACGTCCTCCAAGGCGAACGTGAATTTGCCAAAGACAATAAATCTCTTGGTCGCTTTATCCTGGATGGCATCGCTCCAGCTCCACGCGGCGTACCACAAATCGAAGTCACCTTTAACCTCGACGCCAACGGCATCTTAAATGTCACTGCCAAAGACAAAGGCACTGGTAAAGAACAATCGATTACGATTCAAAACTCTGGTAACATGAGCAAAGACGACATCGAAAAAGCTCAGAAAGAAGCCGAAATGCACGCCGAAGAGGATAAAAAGAAGCGCGATTCGATCGACGCCAAAAACCACCTAGAAAATACCATCTACCAAGCTGAAAAAATGCCAACTGAGTTCAAAGACAAAATCAGCGACGAAGATAAAGAAACTATTAAGAAAGCTGTCGAAGACGCGAAAAAAGTCTTAAATGACGAATCCGCCGACAAGGAAAAGTTTGAAGAGGCTATGAAAGATTTGAACGACAAAATCATGCCAATCGGCGCAAAAATGTATCAAGAATCTTCAGCCGAAGAAGCCAAATCTGACGACGAAAAATCCACCGACTCAGACGACGCAGTCGAAGGCGAAGTCGTCGATAAGTAATTATATTATGATATAATTACTCCATGAAAATAGTTATCCCCGAATACGAAAATCCAATAATTCAAGAAGCCTTACGGCACTTCCCAGAATTAGAAGTTTTATCGGCTTCGGGGATTTCTGATGCTTGCGAAAAAGTCGCCTCCGGCAACGCGGATACTATGATTTCCGGACTCGATTATTCCTCTCGCGACGTATTAATTGCTTATAAAAATCATCTCCCCCTAAAGTCAAGATTCTTCTCTAGCTGTTTTGTTTGCAAAAAAGATGACCAAGCTTTCGTGCTTGCTGATGGCGGCGTCAATAAACTCCCAACCGCCGAACAACTTTTCACGATCGTCGAAGATTCCGCCAAAACTTACGAAACCTACTTCAGAGAAACTCCAAAAATCGCCATGCTTTCCTATTCAACTCAAGGCTCTGGCGGCAAAAATCCTGATCTCGAAAAAATCCACTTCGTCATTAACGAGATTCGTAAAAATCATCCTGACTGGATTATTGACGGCGAAATGCAGCTTGATGCTGCCGTGAACCCTATTGTCGCTCAGAAAAAAATCCCCAACTCAAAAATCCAAGGCGATGCCAATGTTCTAATCGTCCCCGATTTAAACTCTGGTAACATTCTCTACAAAAGCATGGAACAATTCGGCGGATTCACAATGGCAGGCCCAATTATCCAAGGCTTCGTCGTTCCCCTCGCCGATCTCTCACGTGGTAGTTCCGTAAAAGACACTATCCTGACTATTGACGTTGTTAAAAAATTACACGAAAGGAATTAATATGCAGTATTTTGGCACCGACGGCATTCGCCAAGAATCTGAAAAGTTTACCAGTAATTTCGTCACTTCAATCGTCATCGGTCTTGCCAATTACGCCGAAGAAAAATTGAATGGTGCGAACTTTAAAGTTCTTATCGGCGGCGACACTCGCGAATCTTCCGAATGGATTCTACAAGATCTAAGCCTCGCTCTCGAATCACTCGGCATCGAATACGCAAATGTCGGCGTCCTCCCAACCCCAGCCATAAATTATTGTTTCTACGAAATGGGGTTCGATTTTGCAATCGACATTACCGCCTCACACAATCCCTATACCGACAACGGAATTAAAATATTTGAGCGAGGCGCTAGCTACGGTCAAAAACTTTCCGAACGAGGTCGCGAGTTTATCGAAAACGCTATCACGAATCATAAAACCGTTAACCTCGTCTCTCCGACCGATCGCGAAGATCTACATAATGAGGCGGTCGAAATCTATAAAGAGCATTTGCTAAATTACTTAGGAACCGCAAACTTCTCTAAACTTAAAATCGGATTGGACTGCGCGAACGGCGCAACCAGCGTAATTAACAAAACTCTCTTTGAACAACTTGGCAGCGAAGTCGAACTAATTAACGCCGATGAAACTTACGGACAAAAAATTAATTTGAATTGTGGCAGCACTCATCTCGAAACACTAATCAAACTAGTAACAAAAAATCATCTCGACTTTGGTTTTGCTTTCGATGGCGACGGCGACCGCATTCTGATGGTCACAAAAACTGGCGATCAAATCGACGGCGATCAAATCATCGCCTTCCTCGCCAAATACCTAAATCTCGACAAAATCGCCATCACCGTCATGGCGAACCAAGGTCTCCTAAATTGGGCCACAGAAAATAATGTTAAAACTGAAATTACTGCCGTTGGCGATTCTAATGTTGCCGCCGCTATGCGTGAAAAAAGTATCAAAATCGGCGGCGAACAGTCCGGCCATATTATTTTACCAAATGAAACAACCGGCGACGGAATGTTGACCGCTCTCGTAGTCACAAAAGCTATCTCCAAGCTAGGTCTGGGCGTCCTCATAAACATCATCACAAAATTCCCACAAGCCATCATCAACCTCCCCGCAACCAAAGAACAAAAAATCGCCCTCAAAGAAAAGGAGGAAGCGAAAAAGCTCCTTCTCGATTTTAATAAAAAACTAGAAAATATTTCCGGACGCCTTCTCGTCCGCCCTTCTGGAACCGAAAATCTAATCCGCATCACCATGTGGGGGGAAAATGAATCAAAAATTAAAAACCTTGCTGAAGAATTAAAAACTAAATTAGGAGAAATCTTATGATCGTCAAAAAACTCGAAAAATACACCATCGAAACCGCCAATCGCATTCGCGAACTCTTAATCGAACTTTCCCGCTCCGGCAAGGACAAAGGCGAAATCCCGCGCGAGTGGTTCGAAGACGTTATCAACTCAAATTGGCATGATTTACTCATCGCCAAAGAAGACGGACAAATTCTCGGGCTTGCTTGTCTTTCTGTCACCATGGGGCCCGGCATCCGCAAAAACGCCTACCTCGAAGATTTTGTCGTCGATAGCAAAATTCGCGGTCGCGGTACTGGCTCCGTTCTTTGGAACGCCATGCTCGACTGGGCCAAAGAAAAAGGTTGCAATAAATTAGAATTCACTTGCGGGAACGGACGCGAAGCCGCTCAAGCCTTTTACAAAAATCATGGCGCCGAAATCTACGAAACCAACTTCTTCCGCAAAGACGTTTGATAATTTAACAAAATTGCCGGCATCAAATAGATTTGTAATGCATTCGGAAGCCCAGAAAAGAAAAACAGCGTAATCGCATAAGCAACCAGAAGCGCAAAAATCATACTATTTTGTTCAGACTTCATACTCTTACGAATAACCATCATAGTCGTAAAACCAAACAACATACTCCCGACTATCCCAACTTCGAGCAACAAGCTCGCATACTCATTTTGCACGATTTCTTTTGGCGAATCCGTCTCACCCGCCAAAAACAAACTTTCCCCCGCTCCGCCAATCCCCACTCCAAACAAAACATTCCTAGGATTTTGCGCAAAAACCTCGAGCGCCGCATTCGTCAGTTCGATCCGAATCGTTGTCGACTCCTCAACATACCCATCAAACACCGCGTCATCGCTTTCATTCGCTATCGCATCAGCATCCCCGCCCCCCGAAACCTCAATATCAATAATCCCAAGCGACAAGTGATTCAAGACTTTCGCCACACCAGAAAAATACGTATCATTCGTTTGCGAAACTTGCGCAAAAATTCCCTGCAAATTCAATGTGAATAAAAATGCCAAACCCGAAATCGCCACCACAACAAGCGACCTAAACTTTTTCGTTTTCACAATTTCCAAAACAACCAAAAAAATTATCGCCACGATAAATGCATAAATCGCCCCACGCGAAAAAGTCAAAAACAACGTCGCAACGAATGTAAAAAACATCATAATAAGATGTTTGCGCGAAGAGCGAAGAACCATACTTGCACTTACAATCGCCGGCGCTAAAAGCAAATTTCCCATAAACTGTGGTTCAATCGCAAAACCATTTGGATGTGGAAAGCCAAACATCTCCGTCACACACCCTGCACACATCAAACTGCAATCTCTTGAAACTCCAACCAAATCTAGAACACATTGCAAAACGCACCAACCGCAGACAAACAAACTCGCTCCAAAAAACCACCGCCAAAATTTCCGCCAAAACTCCGCATTTAATAAATCCCTAAATTCAAAAAACGAAAAAACCGCAAAATAAATCAACCACAAAATCCCCACCGTCAAAATTCCCCTCACCAAATTCGTAGTCCAAAAAAGCGAAAACGTTACAAAAATAGGGAACAACAACCATTTCCAATTCTTCACCACAATCTTCCTTAAATCAAATTGTCGCTTCAAAATCATCGATACAAATGACACTAGATCAAAACCCACCAACCAAAAAAGCGCAATCGAAAACTCAAAGTTCATATTCTCACTCGCGCCAATCTTAATCACCGGATAATATGAAAAGAAAAGCGAAAGCGGCAAAACATATAAAAACCCCCGAAAAATTCTTTCCCAAAAAACTAAATTCTTTTTACTCTTTTTCACCAATCGCTTCCTCTAAAATCTCAAAAAGCTCCGTGTCAAATCTTTTTCGTCCAAATCCTTCCGCACTCTTCGAGACCGCACTTCGCTTAAATTTCATTTCCTCAAATCGCTCCATCGCTTCTGCCAAAGATTTTACAGTCTGCTTTCCAAATAAAACCCCATTTTTGCCATCCACCACATAGTCTCTCACGCCACCCTCACCAAACGCAATCACTGGGCATCCCGCCGCAAGCGCCTCAACTGGCGCAATCCCAAACGGCTCCAAACTAGGGAACAAATAACCCTGCGCCTTTGCTAAGTATTTCGCCAATTCTTCTTTTTTTAACAATGGAACAAACTCCACCAAATCACACCCGCCAGCCATCTCGACCAAATTCTTATGCTCCGGACCCTCGCCAATCACTATAAGCTTCCGTTTTAATTTCAAACACGCCTTAACCGCCAAATCCAACCGTTTCCAAGTCACTTGCCTCGAACTCACCACATAAAAGTTTTCCACAGGATTTTCCACAACCCCTGCCGCAAAATCCTCTACCTCAACCACCGGATGAACAACCTCCGCTTCCCTCTTATAATACTTCTTGATCATTCCCCTCGCATATTCCGATATCGTCACAAATTGATCGACTCGGGCAGCCGCCTTAAAATCCGCCGACCGTAAAGGTCGAACTAATGCCTTGAAGAAAAACCTCACCACCGGATTCAAAAACCCAAACCCCGGATTCTTCACATAATCATCATACATTTGCCAATAATATTGCGTCGGCACATGACAATATGAAACATGTACTCCATTCGGAGCTTTAACCGCCTTTGCCTCTGCCCCAGTCACCGAAATCACCAAATCATATTCCGACAAATCGAGTCGCGAAAACCAAATTTGCCGGAACGGTCCCAAAAACCGCCGCAGGAACGAAGGAAAAATTTGCAGCCAGCCCGTCCGCACGTCAGCATCCAAAAACCAATCAATTCCCTTTTTATCATATTTCGAAGTATAAATCGGAGCTTTCGGGAATAACTTATGAATCTCTAAAAGCACCTTCTCCGCACCACCCACATTCGTCAACCAATCGCAGACAATCGCGACCTTCTTCCCCTTCAGAAATTCAGCTTTCATTTTGCCCCATCTCGTTTTAAGACCGTCGCAATCGTCCTAAAGAAAATCGAAAGATCCAAACTAATTGTCCAGTTCTTCACATAATAAATATCAAGCGCCCTCCTCTCTTCAAACGAAATATCCCTCCGCCCCGAAACTTGCGCCAATCCAGTCAACCCAGATTTTACCGACAAAATCAAAGAACGATCGCCATAATCCCGAAGCTCTCCCGGCAAAAGCGCCCTCGGTCCAATCAACGAAATATCGCCTTTCAAAATATTTAATAATTGCGGCAATTCATCAAGCGAAGTCTTTCGAATAAACGCACCGAACTTTGTAATTCGCGGGTCATTCTTCAAACTATCGCCATTCTTCCGATATTTTTCAATCAACTCCGGCTTCCCCATATTGGTAAACGCTTCTTCCGCCGTCATCCCACTATACTCCGGTTTCATCGAACGAAACTTATAACATTTAAACTTTCGGTTATACTGCGTCAATCTTTCATCTTTATAAATTGGCGAATGTTTAAAATCCATCAGTTTCAAAACTAGCCAAATAATCATACTCGGGACCAACGCAAACATACTCGCGACTAACGCAAACATAATATCAAATACTCGCTTTATAATTCCCCATCCTCCAGACAAAGGAGTTAGCCTAACCAACATCGCCGGCGTGTTGCCAATCAACTCAAGCTCACCAAGATGCGATGAGAGCGCCGACTCACTCGGCACAAAATAATACAACATATGCCGCTGGGTCGCCTGTCGAAAAACAT
>JAUNAL010000037.1 GCA_030527585.1 Candidatus Saccharimonadota bacterium | reverse complement strand
ATCTCTACATCGATCGCTCTGCCGACCTATCCCAGAAAGAAATAGCCAAAATCGCCACTTTCCTAGATAACAACCCTTCGGTTAAGCTCATTCTCTATCTAAAAAAATACCACGAATCGAAATTTTCTTCACTCATTCCCCGGGCCAGCCTTATTTTCTACGAAAACAGGGGTGAACCGGAGATTGAAACCGCGCCTAACTTCCCAGAAAAAGTCATTTTTATTGGTGAAACTGGCTTTTCTTATCAAAACATCTTCGAACCTATCTCTGTCGAGCGCATCGACCATCTAACCCATCTTTCCACTTTCTCCATCGCTGCCGCAACAATCTTGGGCGGCTTCGTTCTCGGTAAAACCGTCGAGGAGAGCCTCAAAATGGCTCGCACCAATGTCGAAAAATCAACTCTAAACGCCTCTCTTACTTTAAATGAACTCGAATCCGCCGTCTCAAACTCCCCTGAATCAAATTTGGAGTTTATCGCCGCAAATCTCGTCCTTAAGGGAAAGGGCATTTTAGCTGCTGACGAATCCGGCGGCTCCATTAAAAAGAAGTTCGACCAACTAAATATTCCTGATACTTTCGAAAATCGCCATACTTATCGCAATATCTTCTTTACTACACCAAATATTGAGAAATATCTTAATGGCGTTATCCTCTTCGATGAAACCGCCCGTGACCATATGGCAAACGGGCAAACCATCCCGGATTTCCTCATTTCAAAACGCATTATTCCTGGCATCAAAGTTGATCAAGGTCTCGAAAAGTTCGAAAATTCCGAAGAAACTTATACAAAAGGTCTTGACGGTCTAGAGAATCGACTTGCCGAATATTATAAAATGGGTCTCCGCTTTGCCAAATGGCGCGCCGCCTTTAATCTAACCCTAAACGAAAACGGCGATGTCCTCACCCCAACCGATTTAGCTATCCAAGAAAACGCCAGAATCCTCGCAGAATACGCCAAGAAATGCCAATCCGCTGGCATCGTGCCAATTGTCGAGCCAGAACTCGTTTATGATGGCTATTATAAAATAGAACATTCCGAAAAAATCACCAGCAAAATCCTCGATCAACTCATGAATGCCCTTAAAGAAAAAAGTGTCAATCTCCGTGGCTGTATTCTAAAAATCAATATGGTGATGAATGGTAAGCAACTCGAAAACCATTCCACTCCGGAAGAAATCGGTCAAGCTACTGCCAAGGTTCTTAAAAATCATGTTTCAAAAGAACTTGCTGGCGTCGTTTTCCTTTCAGGTGGTCAAACCCCAGAAGAAGCTACTAACAATCTCGCCGAAATCACCAAAAACGGACCTTTCGCTTTTCCAGTCACTTTCTCTTACGCTCGTGCCCTCCAAGATCCAGCCCTATATGCCTGGTCTGGCGACAATAATAATATCGAAAAAGCCCGCCAAGCTTTCCTTGGCAGGCTCATCGAAAACGTTAAAGCTCTTAACTAATTTCTAATACCTCGGCGCCAACTCATGTTGGTAGGTTACAGTTAAAACATTGCTCTCAGTTGTCTCAGATTTGTAGCGCCCCCAAAGTAAGGTAGAAGTATCATAATTAAT
>JAUNAL010000021.1 GCA_030527585.1 Candidatus Saccharimonadota bacterium | reverse complement strand
AAGGTTCAAAAACTTGGCGTGGTGCGATTTCTGGTTGGTTTGGTTCAATGACGTTAAAATTTATTAGCAATAATAAATTAACGAGGAATCTTTTTAAAAATTGGCAGGAAGAAGCGCAGAAAGCTATAGACGGAAATACAAGGCAAGTTGCGGTAGATTTGATGGAGAAGGGGACTGATGAGGTGAAGGAAGGGGGAGCTAAGGTTTTAACTGGCGAAGAAGAGAAAGTCGAAGGGGAAAATGGCGAAGAAACAACAAAAATTGTAGAAAAGACTGTAGAAAGTGGAAGCGGAACTTTTAATAGGAATAATGTGAAGTCCGAAGCGGATGTAAAAGCTCAGTTACAGAAGATTGGCGATAGCTATGGCGCTAAGGCGGGGAAGGTGGCCAATACATCTTGCATGGTTTTGAATGTGGTGGGAGGAATTGGGCTGTTGATTTCTGCTGCAGAGAATTTACAAATCATAAGATTGGCTATGCAATTTTTTGAAGCCGTCGATAAGGTAAAGGCGGGTTTTGGCGATGGTTCACCAATCCATGTTTTTGCTACGTCGCTAAATGAAAGTAAGGATCAAAATTATAATGTATTGACGAATCTGACCAAAGGGACGGTAGTTGATTTAAACAGCTTCACGAAAGAGGGTGATGTTAAGGGGCTGTTCGGGACGGAGATTCAAAAATATTCTGGGTCAGCTATGGAATCGAATGGGATTGCCACGCTCTATGGCGGTGTGGCGGACCCGAATGATCCAAGTGTGCAGAGTTTTAACTTCTCGAAGAGTTTTGGTACGATTTTGGGTGGGCTTGGATCTGACATGGATAATTTTAAAGGGTGTTTAATTTCCAAAGCGGGTACAGCCGCTGCGAGTGCAATTTCGGACGGAATCAAAATAGCTTCTTGTATTACGAGTCTGCTGGGTGGAGTCACGGCTATTGCTGGTTGCGGGCCTCTGGTGGCTGGTTTCGCAAAAGATATTGCGGTTGGCATTATAAAGGGAATTGTGGTTTCTGGCATTATTTCTGTGGTCACACCAATTGCTACAAAGTTATTGACGCGAAATCTAATTACTAATCTTGGTGGTCAAGATTTTGGAAATGCTTTGAAAAAAGGCGCGGGGTTGCTTTTTGGGAATGCTGGTCTTGTAAATGGCTTGTCGTTGGCTACGGAAGAAGAATATGTGGCTTTTGCTGCTGCACAACAAGAAGTGATTGCGGAGAATGCGCGGTATGAACGAATGAACCGAAGCCCGTTTGATGCCACTTCTAAATACACATTTCTTGGGACATTGACTAATTCGTTAATGAAGTTTTCGACTTCGAATTCTTTAGTATCGACTATTGTGTCGGGCGGGGCAATAATTTCGTCAGCAATAACTTCTTTAATGCCGACAAGTTCAGCGGCTGATTTGACGGAGCAAATTATAACGGTCGAAGAAGGGTATGATGAGATTTGTCCATACCTTGCATCGATTGGGGCGGTAGGGGATGTGTATTGTAATCCATATACTATTACTGATATGTCGACAATTGAGATGGACCCGGCTGATGTTGAATATGAATTAGAGAGAGACGGAAAAGATAATTTTGAAGATGAACTAACTGAAGATGGGAATGTAATTATAAAAGATAATTCGCCTCTTGCGAGATATGTAGTTTTTTGCAATAACAGGACTTCGGCGTGGGGATTCGCGGATCAGAATGTCGTTAATGCAATTGAAAAAGGGACGGTTGATGTTGGGAATGGTGCAGCTAATACGGTATTAAACTCTGGAATTGGCGCAATTCCGATTATTGGTGACACATTTGATATTGTGAATAGTAAAATATCTCTTGATAATATTGGATATATTTCGGGGGAGTCATGCGTAGCCGGCAATACGGTGAATAATGCTGAAGCTCCGGATTGGGAAGAAGCAAAATACTACCAGCGATTTATCGAAGATCAGTCATTGGCGGAGACCATTGGGCTGGTTGAGGAATCGGCGGTAACAGCATATCTTGATGATTATTATGAGAAAAATCCGCTCGACCAGTCTTACGAAGGGATTTTAGCGAGGTACTCTGGATTGGAAAAAGAAGTTGTAGTAGCGTTACTTGACATTGTTGAGTATGGCAACTATATTGCAAATTATGATCCTTCGACGCGGTATGCGTTTGTGGACGAAGATGAGGGGGATGAAATTGATATGGAGTTTGAAGAAAATCAGTTTGAGCAAGTGCTTGGGACGCCGGTCTATGCGCTTGTCTATCCAGAGCTTAGAAACCGGAATTTTACAGTTTAGATTAACTTAGTCGGTATGGAACGATTTAAGTTTGTTTTTTGACGTAAGCGTGTTATAATGAGCGTATATGGCTAGCGATGCAGGAAATGCAGCTTTAGGGGGCAAAAACCAAGGTCGCAGGATGGGGCTTGATTTTGTGAGGCGGAAAAAAGATGGTGAGGCTGGAAAAGTTGGTGGTCTTGGGAAGACTAAAGGTGGTTCTAAAGGCGGCCGCGGATTTGATGCGGCGGCTAGTTTGATGGCGGCAGAAGAACGGGCTAGCACGGAGGTTGCGTCGGCGGAAGATTCGCTTGATGGGGCGAGAGAGAATGAAGCGGGGGCGAATGGGTTTTATTCTGGGGATGGGAAGAAGGAGAAAGCTAAGGGTAGAGGTAAAGGTTTTTTGAAGAAAAAAGGTCCGATGGGGCTGATTATCGGTTTGATTTTTGGGGTTGGAGGGATTATGGGCGTTTCGCAGCTGTCTCAGCCATTTTCTTTGATTGAGAATTTGCGCGAAACGTTTAATTCAATGCAGACGTCGGTGGACAGAAGATCTAATAAATTTTTCAAAATGCAAATGGATGCGGGAAATGTTAAGAACCCAATTAAAGAAGGCTTGTTCTTTAGCGCAGATAAATTTAAGATTTCAAAGAAGCAGAGAAGCAAGCTTTCGCAACAGGGCATTGAAGTTGTGGATTTGGAGGTGGATGGCAAAAAATATACTGTTCTGGAGTTTGACGATGGGACTGGGCAGAAGAGGGTTATTACTGCAGATAATAAAGTGACGAATGCGTTAAGTACTGATAGCGCGAAGGCTAGATTGACTGAATTAGGGCTGAATCCGGAGCCGATGTCCTTCCAGAGAGCCTATTATGAAAATTCAGATTTTTATTATGGGTATAATAAAGGCTCAAAAACTTGGCGAGGGGCAATTTCTGGATGGTTTGATTCGGTGACGGTGAAGTTTTTGCAAAGCAATAAATTAACGAGGAATTTGTTTAAGAATTTTCAGGAAGAAGTGGCTAAGGCTGGGGATGGGAATACTAAAAAAGTGGCTTTGGATTTGATTGAACAGAAAGCAACTGGTGCCGATGCGGAGGGTGGACTTGAAGAAAAGAAAAATCAGACCGAGACGGAGACTGACGAGGATGGTAATACTACCGAAAAGCCCGCAACGGAGGATGTAGATACTGATGGTGATGGTCAACCAGACTCAACGAAATATGCGTACGATACCGATACCGATACTTCTTTCTCGAATACAAAAAAAATGACAGATGCGCAGGCGAGAAAGATATTGGGGGATTTTAAAAGCAAATACGGTGGGACATCTGGTGTTCTTAGTGGGGCAACGCAGACTGTCTGTACGATTTTCAATGTGATGGGGTCTATCGGGATGCTGGTTATGGCTAATGAAGTTTTGCAAATTATTAACTTAACGACGGCTTATTTTGAAGCAGTCGATAAAGCGAAGGCTGGACAGGGCGATGCATCTCCGATTAATGAGCTTATGGGTACTTTGAACGAGGTCAAGACTGTGGAATATGCGGGTTTTGAGAGTAACGGTGGTGAAAGTGTAAACTTGGGTAGCGAGAGTAGTATCGAGGGCGCTTTTACGCAGACTAAGAAAGACGGAACTGGATCTGCCATGGAGTCTAGCGGGATAGCATCTATTTACGGTGGGGGGAAAGTAGACCCGAATGACGATAGCGTGAAGAGTTTTAATGTGCTGGGTAGCTTAAACACAATTATTAAGGGTCTTGGATTAAGCTCAGCTTCTTTTACTGGCTGCACGATTGCGAAGATGACGGCGGCGGCGGGAGATGCCGCGATTGATGCCGCTGCTACGTATACTTGCGTAGCGGGTCTTATTGGTGCCGCCTTTTCTTTCGGTCTTTCTCTTTCAGCTTGTGCTCCAAAACTTGTAGAAATAGTTGGTTCAGCAGCCATTAGTGCAGCCGTTGGCGCGTTGGTTGGGGGGGTTATATCGGTAATTACTCCATGGTTTGCACAGACCATGACTAGAAATTTGATTGCTGATATTGGCGGCGAAGATTTAGGGAATGCTTTGACTTCGGGCGCGAATATGTATATGGGAAATACACATCGTGCAAATGGTGGCTCTTTGGGTAATAGCGAGGCATATGCTGCTTTCCGAGTAGAGCAGGAAGAGGTAATTGCAAATAATGCAAAATATGAGCGAATGGATAAGAGTCCGTTCGACGTAACTTCACGGTACACATTCTTGGGGACTTTGGTGGATTCTTTGATGGCGTTTTCGACTTCAAACTCCTTGGTTTCAACGATTTCATCGGGCATATCAACGATTTCATCGGCAGTAACATCGTTGATGCCCACAAGTACAGCGATAGATATTGCAGATGATCTGTATACGGATGAAGAATATGAGCAGATGTGCCCATACCTTGCATCGATTGGAGCGGTTGGGGATGCATATTGTAATCCATATATTATTACGGATATGTCGACTATGGAATCTGATCCAGTTGACGTAATAAATGATTTGAATAGTAATTTTGAAGATGAGCTGGTCAATGATAATGTAGTGATAAAATCTGATTCAGACTTGGCGAGGTATATCGTTTATTGCGACAATAGAACGTCAGCTTTTGGTATTGCGGACCAGAATATTGCTGGAACGGTTGCAAACTTTGCTAATGTTAACACGGGTAATTCTTTCTTCGATAATGCAGCTAATGGTGCAATTGGCGCGATTCCACTTATTGGTGATGGTATTGACGTCCTTCAAAATAAACAGCAGTTGGAATGGAGCGGCTATGTTACTGGTGAATCTTGTGTGGTTGGTAATGATGTTGGTGGTAAGGCACCGGATTGGGACGAAGCAAAACAATATCAAAGGTTCATTGAAGATCAATCGCTGGCGGAGACGATGGGTTTGATTGAAGAGTCGGCAGTGACGGCATATCTTGATGATTATTATGAGAAAAATCCGCTTGATCAGTCTTACGAGGGGATTTTAGCGAGGTACTCTGGGCTTGAGAAAGAAGATGTAGTGGCGCTTCTTGATATTATTGAGTATGGTAATTATATTGCAAATTATGACTCTTCGACAAGGTATGCATTTGCACAAGAACTTGAAATCGAAGACGACGGAATTATGTTTGAAGAAAATCGGTTTGAACAAGTCCTAGGAATGCCGGTTTATGCAATTGTTTATTCGGATCTTAGAAACAAGAATTTCGTAGCTTAATTTAAAGTTTTGGCATAAAAGTGGCGCAAAAAATGGCGCGAAACAAAAAGGTCTCCCTCGGGAGATCTTTTAAATTCTAAATGGTGAGCCGGGTGGGACTTGAACCCACGACACTCTGCTTAAGAGGCAGATGCTCTAACCAGCTGAGCTACCGGCCCATAAAGACCTTTTTATTATATCACAAAAAACTTGTTTTGAAAACCCTAGAAAATGACTTTCTGCGTGTTATAATTGGGACATTATTTAACGGAGGAAAAAAGAATGTGCGGTATCGTAGGATATGTTGGAAATAAAAATGCGCAAGATTTTTTGATTTCGGGATTAAAACGGCTTGAATATCGAGGTTATGATTCGGCGGGGATTGTAACACTTTCTGAAAATGGCGAAGCAACTTTGCTTAGGGCGAAGGGTAAAATTGTGAATTTGGAAGAAAAACTTTTGGAGAATCGTCGAGAGGATAAAATTGGGATTGGACATACAAGATGGGCGACGCATGGCGAGCCTTCTGAGGTGAATGCGCATCCTCATCAAGCTGGGAAAATTTATTTGGTGCATAATGGAATTATTGAAAATTATAAGGAACTTCGTAGGCATATTTCTGGGCATGATTTTAAGTCGCAGACTGATACCGAGGTTTTAGTGGCGCTCATAAATTCGTTTTATAAAGATGGGGAATATCCGCTAGCGAATGCAGTGGTGCAGGCTTTGAAGCTTGTGAAGGGGACTTATGGGATTGCAGTGGTTTCGGCGGAAAATCCGGAAGAGATCGTGGTGGCGAGAAGTGGCTCGCCGCTGGTGATTGGGATTGGGACTGATGAGACCTTGTTGGCGTCTGATGCTTCGGCATTGGTTGGGCATACGAAACGAGCTATTTATTTGAATGATGGGGAAGTGGCGGTAATTCGTAAGGATTCGGTTGAAATTAAAACGCTAAATGCAGAGCCGGTCTCTTTAAGAGTGGAGGAGATTGAAACGAATCTTTCGGCAATTCAAAAAGGCGGTTATGACCATTTTCTGCTCAAAGAAATTATGGAACAACCGGAATCTTTGGCGGAAACTTTGAGGGGGCGGATTAATGCAGAGGATGGGACGGTTCGATTGGGTG
Source organism: Candidatus Saccharimonadota bacterium (assembly GCA_030527585.1). Taxonomy (GTDB): domain Bacteria; phylum Patescibacteriota; class Saccharimonadia; order Saccharimonadales; family Saccharimonadaceae; genus Nanosyncoccus. The sequence goes on along the minus strand of JAUNAL010000021.1, from coordinate 1,666 downwards.
GTCCAGGACTTTCTGCAGCAGAGCTTCGCAAAATTAAACATTTGGTAATTGTTGGTTGTGGGACGGCATACCACGCAGGACTTTTAGCGGCTTACTATATCGAGCAGTTTACACCAGAAATTACAATTGAGACGGTGATTGCATCGGAGTATCGTTATCGTAATGCTTATATTCCGGAAGATTCTGTGGCGTTGATTGTCTCACAGTCGGGCGAGACGGCGGATACTTTAGCATGCCTCCGTTCGATTAAGGAAAAGGGAATTCGGACGATTGGGATTGTGAATGCGATTGGTTCGACGATTGCACGAGAGGTTGATGGCGGAACTTATGTTCATGTCGGTCCGGAGATTTCGGTGGCTTCGACTAAGGCATTTACTTCGCAAATGATTGCGATGGTAATGTTTGGTTTGACGATTGCGCAGGCGAAGGGTGTTCCTGCGATGATGCTGAAAAACTATGTTGAAGAAATAGTGGCGTTGCCGGAGGCGATTCGGGAAACTTTGGCGGAGGCTACGGAGCCGGTAAAAGAAATTGTGTCGAATTATGTTGATTATGACCATGCGATTTATCTTGGACGGGATACGGCATACCCAGCGGCGATGGAGGGTGCTTTGAAACTGAAAGAAGTTTCTTATATTGATGCGAATGCGTATGCGTTTGGTGAATTGAAGCATGGACCACTGGCTTTAGTTGACGATAGGTTTTTCGAGATGGCACTTTTGCCAAAGGGTGAGCTTTACGAGAAGGCGGTTTCGAACGTTCAGGAAGTTTTGGCGCGGAATGGGCATATTATTGCGATTACGAATGTGGAAGATTTTGATTTAGAAGTTGAAAGCGTGCTTAGAATTTCGTCGAAAATTGAACTTTTTGCACCGGTTTTGATGAATTTGGTAATGCAGCTGTTTGCTTATTACGTGACGATTGGGAAAGGTTATAATGTTGACCAGCCACGGAACTTGGCGAAGTCGGTGACGGTCGAATAATTATGCTAATTATGGTATAATATAGACATGCGGAAAAAGTCCGATTTTATTCTTAGGTTGGCGCTGATTTTAGGTGATGCAGTTGCCGTGATTTTGTCGTTTGCGATGGCGTATTTTATTCGAGTGCATGTTGACCCTAGGCCTTATGAGTTCGAGTCGCAGCTTCTAGAGTTTACAAAAACCATAGTGTTTTTAGTTCCGATTATTTGGGTGATTTTGGGGACGTTGGGGCTTTATAAGAAATCGGTTTTCTTAGGGAAGTCGAGGATGTTGGAGCTTGCGAGGTTGGCGCTTGCGGCGGTGTTTAGCGTTTCGGCGCTGATTGTCTATGATTTCTTTACTTTTGAGAATGTTTTTCCGGTCAGGATTGTGGCTTTGACGTCGATGCTGCTTTGTTTCGCGTTTTTGTTAATTGAGAGGTTTCTGGTTCGAGCAGTAGCGAAGCTGATTTTTAAGAAAGATTATGGCGTTAAACGAGTAGTAATAATTGGTAATAATAAAAATACAGAATATCTTGCGAATTATATTGCGGCGGCGCCGGAAAGCGGACTTAGGGTTGCGGGGATTGTGGCGGGGAAGAGGTTTATTCCGGAAGATTTGCGGAAGAAGCAATATGGTTCGCTTAAAGAGGCCTTGAAAAAAGTAAGAGCGGACATTATTTTTCAGACGGATGAAAAGTCGAC
>JAUNAL010000020.1 GCA_030527585.1 Candidatus Saccharimonadota bacterium | reverse complement strand
CCTCGTCAACCCCAAACATATCATCGCGCCCATCAACAACATACTTCCACCATTCCCCCATAATCTTCCGTTTAAGCGTTACCCCCAATGGCCCATAGTCCCAAGTCCCAGACATCCCCCCATAAACATCCGAACCCGGAAAAATAAAACCACGCCTTTTACATAAACTAACAATATCTTCTAACTTACTCATACCATTTATTATATCACACTTCTAAAAGCAACCCCGCCGCTTGCATATCCTCAGCTTGCTTTGTTATATTTTCAATTGTCGCACCCTCATACGTTTCTTCTTTTACATCAAAAACTATATACTTCCCATTTAACTTTTTACTCGTCGAAAAATCATTCCTCACCTTATCAAAAGCTTCCCGTGCTTCCGCCTCATTCTCATATTCATAATAAAGCTTCATGTCGGTAATTTTCTCCCCGTCATGCAAATAGACCCACCGCGTAGTCCCTGGCTCGTATTCATTGTCCTCAATCAACATTGACTCCTCGCCAAACGACATCACAATTTTAGTATCATCAGTCACGAAATAGTCATCCGAAATTTTCTCTGGCTGATTCAAAAAGATAATCAAAACAATCACTACAACAAGTAACAAAATCGCACCAAGCCCCCAAATAATCGACTTAAAATTTATCTTCACTTGCTGCTCACGCCCGCACCTCTCAGCACGCTTTTCATTTTTCTTAACCCGTTTCATTTCTTTTTTCATATCCACTCCTTTTCTTAATTTTATCACAGTTCAATTTTTTGCGTTAGCTTCTGCGATCCTTAATATCGGCGAAATCTTTTTCTCAATTCCCCTCACCCTTAAAACCACACTGAGGTCCGTCGCCACCATCAACCGCATAATTTTAATCGAATCCGCATCAATTTCTCCCCCCTCTCTCGCCCTTAGAGCTTCTTCCGCCCCGTCCCAACTATACCTCAAATTCTCGACCAATTTCTCACCCAAAACGTCTCGATACAAATTAATTTGATTACCTAAAGCCTTCGAGAGATTAAACCAAAACCAAGCCTGAATCACCAATATATTCTCATTCCTATCAAGCGCCGCAAATACCTCATCAATAATTTTAAACAACTCATTCGTATCAGAATTCTCCGCTGCTATATTTATCTTTTTAAGAACCAAAGCAGCAAATTCCATTTTCGAAAAGTCTTTCAAAATCGCACTATAATATTTCAACATTTTCGCACTCGTAATTATCCCCAACTCACCCTTACCCAAATGTATATTAGCATCAATCAAAGAGAACATCTCGACCCCTCCCGCCAACTTCGACTTCTCCTTCCGAACGCCTTTTGCGATAACTGAAAATTTTCCCTCCGGCGTAATCAAATTCAAAATTCGGTCCGCCTCTCCATAATTCGTCCTCCTTAGCACATACGCCAAAGTCCTAACATCATTTCGCATACTTTTTGACATAATCCTGAATCTCCTCCGGCATCATCGTTTCTTTGTTTAAAACCCCCACCACTCCATAATTGCTTAAATCTACCTGTGAAAAATCAATCGTCGAGACAATCACAATCGGAATTCTCGCAGTATCCGAATAACTCACCAGCTCATTCAAAAGAGTGAAACCATCCGGCCCCGTCAATAATATTTCCAAAAAAATCATCTCCGGCAGCTCATCACCAAGACCATCCATCGCGTCAATCGCATCTGAAAAAATCCTCGCCTCTTTGTCAAGTTTTTTCACAGCACACTTCACGCACTTTGCCATCAAGAAATCATTGTCAATTACAAAAATCATTCCAAACCCCACAAACTCATTTGCTTCGAGATCGCAAGTTCAACAAAAAAACTAGTTCCATCTCGATGCCTAACCGCCCCAACTTTCGCGTCCATATACTTTGCAAACTTCGACGCAATGTAAAGACCCAGCCCACTCGAACCCGGCCTCATCGCAATTGACTTTGGTTCCGCGATAAAGCCATCTTTCATCTCTCGCCAAATTTTAATTGGTAATGCCGGACCAAAATCTCGAATCTCCACCCGAATCTTTCCCGCTCGCTCGCCAACCAAAAGTTCCGTTCGAGTTTTCCTTCCAGAACTATAATGTATGGCATTCGACAAAAAGTTATAAATTACACTACTTAAAAGTTCCTTATTCGCAGTTACAAGTCGAGAACGATTCTGGTATCGCACCTTAAAATTTTGCCGATCAAAATCGAACAATCCAACAAGTTCCTCCAAAACATCATCACAGACCGCACGAATCGCTACCGGCTCCATCTTAAACAATCCCTCTTCAAGTTGTGGCAACTTAACCAAATCGTTAACCTGCCGAAGCGCACGCTCCGAAACATTTACCATTTCGGTTCGAATCCCTTCGCCTTCTTCATCCATCCCATCAAGTGCCAACGCCAACTGGCGAATCGTCGTGAGTGGCGCTTTCAAATCATGCGCCGCCACCAAAATACCACTAACCTCCCTCATACCCCCAATTATAACACATTAGGCGTTAAACACGATTGTCGAGAGTAGCTTATTAAAATCTTCCGCAAAAACTACCGAATCAGTCTGCAAAACTGCTGTTTTGTCGCGAATTTTGAAAATCACAATATAACCCGAAAGTTCTGAACCCGGAATCGTTCCCGTATATCTATTCGCAGTTACCCCATTGCCAATCGTCACGGATTCCATTTTTAAATTCGAATCTTTCCGATCCATTTCTTTTTGATATTCCGCCGCCACCGCCTCAAAAGCCTTATCTCGAATCGTCAGTCTAAGTGCATTAATCGTATCGTTCGAAACCGTATCCACCTGCCCAGGATTAAAATAGGCCGCATAGTCACCACCTTTCGCTGCGTCCGCCGCAACATAAACGCTCCAGGTTTTCGGGTATTCAAAAGTTAGCTGACCATAATCAGCCGGACCGGAAAAAGTTTTATAAGGATTTTTTTCTCGTTCGAGAAATTCACTCTCGAGTTTCATTGCCTGCTCGTCTTTTGCTTCTGCTACCGCTACCGCAATTTCGCCCTCAACATCCGACCTTGCACCATTATATTGAAGTAGCATCCAAACAAAAAGACCAATAAAAGTTACCGCAATTAAGCTAAGTACTATTATCGCAATCGTCTTAATTAGCCCAACCGTATCTTTTTCCTCTGGAACCTCAACCGTCGCTTGACCGGGCTGAGACATTACGACTTGTGGAATTTGAGAATTTTGATTATCCATAAGCTTATTATACCATTATTTACTAAAATCTTCCGTCAAAACTTCTATTTCATTTTTCAAATTCAATAAATCTCCCTCAATTTCTTTAGCCAACTTCGCTGCCGCCTTATAATTTTCCGTTGCTTCTTCCAACTTAAAATCATCCGAATAGAACCATTCGACCTTTTTATCTAGCTCTTCAATTTTTTGATTTAAACTTTTATTTTCTTTCATAAACCTCCTTTACCTCCGCTTTAATTTCCTTAGTCTCTGTTGTAATTTTTACAACACTCCCTGGGGATATTTTCCCAGCCAAAATTGCATAACCTTGCTTTAGAACTTTCTCTGGGTTCAACATCTCGATCGTCTTCATTTTTTGTTTTAACTCACTTTCAAACGTTCCTATCCTTAGTCGACTCCTTTGCTCTACATCTTTTATCTTCCCCTTAATCTCCACTAGAATTTTTTGGTCAATCTTCTGGGTCACGATTTGCCCAGCCCTCACCATAGCTTGTCGAACCTTCTGGATTTCCGCTTTGCGATCCAACGTCAAAATCTCCGCCGCATTTGACGGCGTCGAGGCCCTTACATCTGCCGCAAAATCAATCAAAGTTTCATCCACCTCATGTCCAACTCCAGTAATCACCGGTATTTTCGAAGCCGCGACCGCCCGCACTAGTTCCTTGTCATTAAACGCCGCTAGGTCATCCGCCGACCCGCCACCTCGAAGAATCGCAATAACCTGGACATCTCCCCGCTCATTAAAATATCGGAGGGCTCGAATAATCTGCGCCGGTGCATCAAACCCCTGAACTTGAGTATGCGCCACCGAAACTTTAATTCCGCCCCATCTCGCATTCAAAATCTTCACGAAATCATGATACCCTGCCGCCGCAGTCGAGGAAATCACGCCAAGACGGGTCAAATCCTTCGGTAAAGCACGTTTTTTAGCCGAGTCAAAAAGACCCTCCTCAGTCAACTTTTTCTTTAAAATCTCAAACGACTTCTTAAGGCTACCTTCCCCAACCGGACGCACATCAGAAACCGTCACCGAAAACTTCCCCCATTTTGTCAATTTCGGCACGCCCCTCACGACCACTTTCATCCCATCCTCAATCGGCATCTTAAGTCCCCACAGGGTCATAAAACAAGAAATACTAGACTCCTCGTCTTTCAGATCAAAGAAAACCCACTTCCCCTGATTTACCTTAAAACTTGCAACTTCCCCTTCAATCAAAACCCCCGAAAAACTATATTCTAAAGTCTCATTCGTAACCGCGATAAACTCAGACGGAGTTAATTTAGGCATCTCCGCCATTTACCGCCTCATCTTTCTTACCCTGTATCACCCGATAATACGGCAGCCACCCCGTAATAATTGTAAACAACAAAGTTAGAACCCGCGTCATCATCACAATAATCAACGTCACCCCTTCATCCGCTCCTAGCGCAATCATCACGCCTGCCATCCCGAGCTCATAAAGCCCATACGGCACAATCCCATCAAAGACCGATCCAATCGCCTCACCAATCATAATTACTGGCAAAAGCTCCGGTCGCCCAAGCGAAATTGCTACTACCCAATAAGCCCCCACCTCCAATAGACTATATGCCAGACCCCATAAAGTCGGTTTCTTCAAAACCTTTTTGTCCTGCTTCACTATTTTTACCGACTCATGGATATCCATAAAATAATCTTCGACTTTATTGCACCTAGTCAAACATTTCACTTTCCCAAAAGTCACAACCCGCATAAAACCATTCGCCACCTTAACTACTAGCTTCGCAAAAAAACCAATTCGTTTCTTTGAGCTTGCCACAAAGATAATTAATGAAAGCGCCACAAACATTCCGAGGTTCATCAGAAACGCTACCCAGATCACCCACATCGCTTCTGGTGGAATCTGGTGCAAAACTGCCAAAACCACCACCGCAACTAACGCCTGAAAATAATTCACCACCGTCGTAATCACATACCGAAAAATATAAAGAAAGCTTGACTGTCCTGCCGTAATACCATAAGGCTTAAAACGATAGGTCAAATATGCTAAACCACCAATCCCGCCCGCCGGCACCGCTCGTGTCACAAAATTCAGCTCAGTTGCAACCCGCACCTGTTCTTTCTTGCTAAACTTTTGGTGATATTTTTGTCGAAGATAAGAAAAGAAAATCTGCCCACAAGCATAATACATATATAATTGCTCCGGAATCAGAAGCAACAATACAAATAAATTAGCCTCATTTAGATGTTCAAAGGTTCCAATAATGTCAGACCAGTTCAAATAAATTACAACGATAACCAACGCCACCGAAATTAACGTGAAAAAATTCCTCACCGAAAATAATTTATGCTTTCCCATGAAAACATTATAGCATGTTTTGGCTAACTTCCTAAGCGGAACATAAAGAAAACCCCAAGCTGGGGTTTTCAGAGGCGAGCCCCGTAAAGACGGGCGCGAGCTGGGTTCCGCGTGGAGGTTAGCAAAAACATGCCTTAGCGAACTTCGACGCGAACGCGTGGCAAAGATTTACCCGAGAAGTGGGTTTTCTTCGTCTTAACGAAAGTGACCACGCCATCTTTTGCAGCATGAATCGTAAAGTTTCGTGACATGTAAGTCCCTGGGCCTGCGATTTTAGTCGCACCAGTTTGGCGAACGAGAACTTCGCCATTCTTAACTTTTTGACCGCCGAAGCGTTTGACGCCAAGGCGCTGGCCAGCATTGTTGTGTATATTCTTGGCGGTACCGCCAGCTTTTACGTGTGACATTTACTTCTTCCTTAAAATTATTATATCCCTCGCGACAATCTGACCTTCCCGATGATAAAGAAGCCCCTTTCGCGATTTATTCCCTATATTATACCAAGCCTCGAGCGTTTCGTCAAGGATTTCTAGGCGAGAATACGAACCATTTTCTCTCAGCCAAGCCGGACATGCCACTACAACCGGCGTTCCTGGCTCAATCTGACCCGCCAAATTCTTCAAAAAGCCCAAAATAATCGACTTACACTCCTGTTTTTCGGCTTTTAATTTAATCTCCGCCGGCGGATTCGACATTGGTCGCCCCAAATATCCTTCGCAAGCCACCGCATCAATTCTCCCATTCCACTTAAAATTCATCGCATCCCCCACCTCAACTTTCCAGGTCGGTGTAAAACCTGTTGTATTTTTTACAACACTTTTTTCTAGGTCGTTGCCAAGCCACTTTAAGTTCTTCTCGCTATATTCAACCATTCTTTCCGACAGATCAGTCCCATATGCCTCATATCCCATCAAAATCGCCTCCTGCAAGACCACTCCCGTCCCACAAAACGGATCTAAAACTCGCGAACCTTCCGGCAATTCCCCACAAAGGTTAATCAAAATCTGTGCCAACTTCGGTGGCAACATCCCGACTCTCGCATCCCTCGCCGGACGTGCCTGGTCGCGCCGAGAGTAAGCATCAATATCTTGGACAAACACAACCCGGTACCATTCCTCATTAAGCTTCAAGAGCTCAACTTTTTTAGGATTTACTCCAGAAAGACCATTATGGAGCGAGGTCGCCGTCGAAAGTTCTGCATCTTTGTTTTCAACTACCCGAACAGAACGTCCATGCCTTACCAAAATCTTTTTTAGCTTCAAAGCCTCAATTGAGGCCGTTTTCCGACTCGCTCCCCGCGAAAAATCCGAAACCCCCAAAGTAATTTTTCCTTCCGGCAGTCCCGCCAAAAAATCAACTACTCTCCCCTCAATTTTCTCGCCGAGTTTCAAAGTCCCGCCCAGTCTATTCAAATTAAACGAAATTCTCTCCGGAACCTCAAACCGAACCACCTTTTCTCCCCCCAAAAACTTATTTTCTGGCAAAAGTGCAGAAAGCTCCGCCTTCGAAATCTCTGGTTGCCTCCCTAAAATCGCTAAATATTTCATTATTTTACAATCAAGAATTTATTTTTACCTTTTTTCACAATCGCCGTCTGATCTACAGAAATTTCTTCAAGCACCTTCACTCCATTCACCGAAATCGCCCCACCCGAAATAAACTCTCGCGCTTTTTTCTTCGACTCCGCTAATCCCGTCGAAACCAAAGCATCAACCAGAGCCGTCCCTTTCGCAACAATCGGAAGATACGCCGCAAACTCAGTCAGCTCATCTTCAGAAAAATCTGAAAAATCCGTATTTCGGTCAAATAACACAGCGGTTAAATTCTCGATCGCCTTTGCACTGTCAACGCCATGCACCACCGCAGTCGCCCCAAAAGCCAACGCCCTCTGTGAAATTCGTTTTTCCGGTGCCTCAGCATGTCGCGCTAAAATCTCTTCAATCTCCTCTTTCGAAAGCAAAGTATAAATCTTAATCAAATAAGGAACTGCTTCATCCGCCTGGTTTAGCCAGAACTGATAAAAATCGAAAATCGAAGTATAATTCCCGGAACCATTATCGGAAGAGGCAAGCCACACAGCATTGCCCTCAGACTTCCCAAACTTCCTACCAGTTACAGGATCGATGACGAGAGGCGTCGACCAAGCATCCGCCCTCGCTCCCTCAAGTCGTTTGATCAAATGAATCCCACTCGCACAGTTTCCGAACTGGTCCGCCCCACAAAGCTGCAAAGAAACTCCGTATTTACGATAAAGATGCAAAAAATCATATCCCTGAATCAAAGTATACGAAAACTCCGCATACGAAATCCCCGAACCACCTTCACCAATGCGCTTTTGGACAAATTGCCGGTCGAGAAGCTGGGTCATCGAAAAACTCTTGCCAACCTCACGCAAAAACGAAAGGTAATTCATATTCTTAAACCAATCAAAATTATCCACCATCGTTAGCCCAACCGCTTGCGCATTGGAAAAACCATCCGAGCCACCAATCACTTTTTCAATCTGAGTCCGGATACAAGCTTTATTATGCCCAACTTCGTCTAAGCCCTTCAAATCTCTTTCGCCATTATCCTTCGGATCACCAATCTGTCCCGTCGCTCCACCAACCAACAAAAACGGCTGATAACCATGTCGGACAAAACAAGCACACATCATTAGTGCCGCCAAATTCCCAATCGTCAAAGAATCGGCCGATGGGTCTGCGCCCCAATAGAACTTCTTTGATTCCCGATTATCTAATTCTTCCGCCGCCTCAAAAGTATTCTCCGCGACAAACCCCCGATAAACTAATTCTTCAGATAATTTCATAAAGAAATTATACCATTATTCAGACAATTCTACAATTCCGCGCCTTCGCGAGCTTTATTTGCCCACTCATCCGCCATCTCATTTAGCTTCGTCCCAACATGTCCCCTAACCCAAACCAACTCAACCGGATATTCTTCATAAAGTTCATAAAGTTCTTTCACGATATCAAGATTCTTGATCTCTCCGCCAGATTTCCGCCAACCTCGCATTTTCCAACCCGGCGCCCATTTTGTCACCACATTAATCCAAAATTCCGAATCCGTATGAATCTCACAGCCTTCCTCACCAGCATATTTAATCGCCGCAATCAAAGCCTTCCCCTCCATCCGAATATTCGTCGAGTCTTTCTCACACCCCAAAACTACCGGTTTTCCCTCGCCACCCGCCAATTCCTCAATTACTACAAACCCGCCCGCTCCAGGATTCGGGATTGCACTTCCATCAGTCCACAAAATCTTCATATATATATTATATACTAAGTTTTAGATTTTTACGACGCCTTCTCAATAATCGCATAGTAGCCGTAGTAGTTGCTTACGGAGCCGTCGGTTCGGAAATAGATTTTTGCAGTATCGCCAGGAACAATAACTTCTTTGGTGGTTTTAGTAGTGCCGCCCAGTTTGCCACTAACGGATGATGCATAGTTAGACTGGGATGGGGTGATGTTGGATGGATAGATAGCGACCCAGTCATAGGAAGTAGATTCGGTTTGGTAAGTAATAGTGACTTTAAGGGATTTAGCGCCTGGGATAGTAACAGTGTCTGTGACATTAGAATTATCGGCATAGTTACCAGTCGAGACGCCCTCGTCATTGACGTTGGAGGATTTGGAAATGGCATAGGTTGGAGCCTTTTGGACACAGCGCACCGAGAGCCCGTAGCCCCGATCGCTGTAGTTGCCAGAGCCCAACCCATCGCCAACGTAGTAGTAGAGGTAGTAACGACCGTCGGCATCGAGCGCCGTAGAAGACCAGAAGTAGCCGCCCGACCCGACATTGAGGAGCGAGCCACTGACGAAGCTGCCACTAGCAACCGGAGAGAAAACGCCTTCGTAAGTCGTATCATAATTCCATGTACCTGGCTCATTTGGAGTAAGACTCATGACCTGGTCGTTAGTTGGTAATGTCCAGCCGGCCGGGCAGATAGACTGTTCGGCTAGAGCGGTGCTT